>JAFSHY010000020.1 GCA_017440065.1 Oscillospiraceae bacterium
CTGCCCAAGGGCGCACGCACTGTCCAGACCCTGCAGCGCTGGGTGGAGGACGAAGAGCAGAAGCGGGGCTATCTCCTCACCAAGACCCCCCTCATGGGCAAGAGTGACATTTACAAGATCTCCGGCCACTGGGATCACTATCAGGACGGTATGTTCATCATGGGCGATCCCGCCGATGAGAGCAAGGAATGCTTCGCCCTGCGTCCCATGACCTGCCCCTTCCAGTATCAGGTCTATCTGAACCGTGCCCGCTCCTACCGTGACCTGCCCATGCGTCTGGGCGAGACTTCCACCCTGTTCCGCAACGAGGACAGCGGCGAGATGCACGGCCTCATCCGTGTCCGTCAGTTCACCATTTCCGAAGGCCATCTGGTGCTCCGTCCCGATCAGCTGGAAGAAGAGTTCAAGGGCTGCCTGGAACTGGCCAAGTACTGCCTGGATACCGTGGGCATGCTGGAGGACTGCACCTTCCGCTTCTCCCAGTGGGATCCTGCCCGCGCAGGCATCAAGTACGAAGGCACCCCCGAGCAGTGGGATGAAGCCCAGCGCATCATGGGTGAGATCCTCGATAACCTCGGCGTGGAATACACCATCGGCATCGACGAAGCCGCCTTCTACGGCCCCAAGCTGGACATTCAGTATAAGAACGTCTTCGGCAAGGAAGATACCATCGTCACCATCCAGATCGATATGCTGCTGGCAGAAAAGTTCGGCATGGAATATACCGATTCCGACGGCCAGAAGAAGCGCCCCTATATCATCCACCGCACCAGCCTCGGCTGCTACGAGCGTACGCTGGCTTACCTCATTGAACGCTTTGCCGGCGCTCTGCCCCTGTGGATGATGCCCAACCAGGTCAAGATCCTGCCCATTACCGACCGTGCCCATGCGTACACCGAAGAGCTGGTCAAGAAGCTCTCCGATGCCGGCATCCGTGTTGAGGGTGACTACCGCTCCGAAAAGCTGGGCTACAAGATCCGTGAAGCCCAGAAGGAAAAGACTCCCTATATGCTGGTCGTCGGCGACCGCGATATGGAGAACGGCACTGTTTCCGTCCGTACCCGCAAGGGTGAAGACCTCGGCGCCATGACGCCCGATGCCTTCCTCGCCAAGTGCCTGATGGAAATTGCCACCAAGTCCAAGGAAGTGTAAGAAACAAAAAAGGCCGCTCCCTCTCGGAGCGGCCTTTCGCAAAAGGAGCAGCCACCATGACTCTCGGTATATCCACAAAAGTCCTGCGGGATTATCCGCTGCAGGATGCCATTGAAATTGCCCGCGAATACGGCTACGGCGAAATGGAATTCTGGATCGATGATCTGCAGTCGGCCGATCTTTCCCCGGAGGAGATCATTGCGCGGACCGATGCATACGGCATTGGCCGTAGTGTTCATCTGAAAACGGAAGATTTGAACCTTGCGTCCTTCAATGAGCCCATCCGGCAGGAATCGGTTCGCCAGCAGATGGAAGGAATTCGCCTTGCCGCCCGTTTGGACGCAAGAACGGCGACGCTCCATCCCGGCCGCAAAACGGCCAAGACCCATACCGATGCGGAAGCCTGGGCGCAGCAGCTGCGTTCCATCGGGGAACTGGCGGTCTGTGCCGAAGAATGCGGTGTGACCCTCTGCGTGGAGGCCATGGAGCGTCTTGCGGGGGAGTTTGTCCTCACACCGGAGGATCTGCAAAAGGTCTGCGGGATCGGCAGTAAGGCGCTGGCGGTGACTTTGGATCTCTCCCATCTGCATACGGTGGGCGATGTCTGCGGACTGCTGGAGCGCGCCCGCGGTCTACCGGTGCGGAATGTCCACATCAGCCAATCGAAAGGAACGAAGCCCCATCTGAACGTATTTGATCCGGAAGGGGAAATTGATTTCCGTCGGGCGCTGCCCGCGCTGGAAGCGGTCTACGATGGCCCGCTGATTCTGGAAGGCTACGCCGCCGGACGGGGCAAAGAGATCGCGGAACGCAGCATGGCGTGGTACCGCGGACTAAACTGTGCCGCTGAACCGGAAGCATCTTCCCGCGGGGGTTGCTCCATGGCAACGATTCGGGGGATCCCCGTCATGGAATCGGTGGAGATTGCCGTCCGAAGCGGCTGCAGCGGTATTGAAATCCAGACGGATTATCTGCCGGAAGCGGCAGAGGAGCGGGAGCGCGTGTTCGCTGCGGCAAGGGAGCAGGGACTTTGGGTGACGCTCCACGGCCCATCCTCGGATATTAACTTGTCCTCTCTGAACCGGGGAATCCGGGAAGAATCCCTGCGGCAGATTCAGGAAGCGATTGCCATTGCAAGCCGGTACGGGGTGAAGACGCTGACGATCCATCCGGGGAAACGATCTTCTGTCCGTGAGAATACGGAGGAAAAGTGGCGCGTGCTGCTGGCTGCTGTGAAGGAAGCGGCAGACTATGCCAAGTCCCTGCGGGTGCACCTCGGCATCGAGAATATGGAGAAGCGGAAGAAAGAACTGGTGTTTTCCGTGGAGGATCTCAACCGGTTTGCGCCGATCGCGGCGGAGAATCCTTATTTCGGCGTCACGCTGGACTTCTGCCACTTTGCCACCAACGGCATCCTTGCGCCGGAATTGGAGCAGCTTCAGCTTCCTGTCAAAAATGTGCATATCAGCCAATGCATCGGGGAGAAGCCGCACTTCGCGCTGAATGCAGAGGGAACCGTTTCTATGGCCGATGTAAAGCGCAGGCTGCAGACCGCCGGCTATGAGGGGCCGGTGGTGATGGAGATCAAAAGTGTTTATGACTACCGTGTTTATGAAGCCAGCCGGATCGCTTGGACGGCGGCAGGAACGAAAGGAGAACCAAATGATGAATGAATCGATGCAGACTCTCTTGGAACGCAGAAGCTGCCGCAGCTATCTGACGAAGCAGGTCGAAGAAGAGACCCTGCAGCAGATCCTGCAGGCAGGCCTGTATGCCCCCAGCGCCCGCAACTGGCAGAGTGCCGTGATGGTGGTCTGCCGCGATCCTGAAGAGATCGCGCTGATGTCCCGCCTGAACGCGGCGGTGATGGGCGCGGATACCGATCCCTTCTACGGCGCACCTTGCGTGGTGGTCGTGCTGGCGGATCCGCAGTATCCCTGCTGGCTGCAGGACGGCAGCCTTGTGATGGGCAATCTGATGAATGCAGCCCATGCCTGCGGTGTCGGCTCCTGCTGGATCAACCGCGCCATGGAGGTCTTTGACTCCGAAGAGGGCAAGAAGCTGCTCCGCAAATGGGGCGTTCCCGAAAGCTTCCGCGGGGTGGGCAACTGCATCCTCGGCTACGAAGCCGCGGAACCGAATGCGCCTGCGCCCAGAAAAGAAAACCGCGTATACATGAGATAAGCAAAACCCCCGAAACAGCCGTTTCGGGGGCTTTATTTTTCTGTTATGCGTTCAGCGTTTTGAGCAGCTGATCCAGACCGGGGATCTCCACCGTTTCGATCAGCTCTGTCCATGCTTCGGCGGCCATTTCGCCCAGCACCTTCAGCCTTCCTTCCTCCGTATCTTCGGAAGGAGAGATGGTTACGGTGTCATAGCTGCCGGATTCCAGTATCTCCAGAATGCCGGCCTTCAGATCTTCCAGAGAAAGCTGCTGCTTGCCCTTCAGAACCAGGCGCAGGATGCTGCCCATATCGGGCGCCTCACCGTCACCGGTGATGGAAGCCAGCCATGCTTCTTTGATCTCCTTGCCGAGAATGCTGAGGAGCAGTTCGGAAGCGCCCTTTGCCAGTTCTTCGGGGCTGGAGGTGGCAATGGTGGCAATGGAATCGCTGACCGAAGGCTTTTTCGGTTCACCGCAGGCAGTCAGCAGCAGAAGGGCCATGACAGTCAGAATCAGATAGAATCGTTTCATAGTACCTCCGTTCTGCCGGTTACTCCGGCAGGAAATCAAGGATGATGTTATCATAGTGGAAAACCGGAGCGTTGTCAATCAGTTCACATAGCAGAACCGGTGACGAGAAGCTCAGCCGTTATCTGTTTCGGCATAGAAGTTTACGGTTTGTGATACGGGATACAGCTTGCCGTCATCCAGCTCAAAGTGCGTTTCCAGAGAGCCGATACCTGCCATATGGTAATAACACCATAGATACTGATAGGTGACGATTTCTTTGCGCCGGCTCATCGGATTCAACTCAAAGGAAACGGAATAGATCGGATCGGCGTAAATATCCTTGTCTGCCAGCTCGGAGAAGGGAGGCGTGATCGCGCCGGTGAGCTCATAGCCGAAGTAACTACTGCCGACCGTGGCATTGGAACCGGTGGAGTCCGCGGTTCCGTAGATCCCGAAGGTTTCAATGGCATCATAGATCTGAACATACTCTTCCTCGATCAGACGGTATACGGGACAGTAGACGGAACTTGCACCTCCTGCCATACCGGTTGCCACACAGATGATCAGCGTTACCGTACCGTCGCCCAGATTTACGCCCACCAGCGTTCCGCGGGGCATCATGGATAGGGCACGGTATTCGATCTGTCCGCCAAGGGAGGTAGCAATGGCGACCACGGTCTCGTTGCCATCCTGATAGCAGCTGAGGATATCCTCCTCGCCGTCGCCGTCCAGATCGCGCTCAAAGTAGTCGCCGCCCTCAAATTCCAGTTCGTAATCCTCAAAGGGTTCATACATCAGAATCTCACAGAGATCCTCCCAGATGACGGAAAGACGTTCTTCCTGCCAGGAATAGTATTCCCGGTAGACATCTGCTTTGCCGCAAAGCTCCTGCCACAGACTCATGGCCTGCGCATCTTCTGTGACAAGGGAGAGATTTACGTATTCCCCGCGCATTCGGAGCAGCGTAATGACTTGCAGCAGCGGTACGGCTTCGGGGATCCATTTGATGTTTTCTTCTGCGGTCTCGCCCCAGTCGGAGACGGCGCCGTAAGCCCGCTGCAGCGTTTCCAGAAGGATCAAGTTTGCCTTCAGTTCGGCATAACGCTTGAAGGTGTCGGTGGTTCCGAAGACCATATCACCGAAAAAGATCCCTCCGGTAAAAGCACCTTTGCCGAGGAGCGCTGCCTCATCCAAAAGATCGAGTGTATTTTCAAACCAGTCGACCAGCGCTGTGTCGAAGCCGCCGCGGGCATATTCCCGTGTGTTCTTCACCTCCTCGAGCATTTCCGGCGTGAACATCGTTGTCTGTAAATACTGAAATGCATCGATGCCGGTATCGCGGAGATAATCGAGCTGCAGATCCGATGCGATATGGGTTACATCGATCAGGTATTCCGCAGCCTCCTTCAAAGCCTTGTCTTCCGCATACGTGCGGATCGTATTCAGCAGGTTGAGGTGATTGCTGTAGTTCCGCGCGACGGCAAGAACATACTGATACTCCTCGATGGAGGAAAACGTAATATCCAGAAATCCGTCCAGCTGATTGAATTCGGAACGCATGAACTTTTGAATATCGGGGGAATATTTGGACAAAGGGATCAGGCCGCCGGCAATGTCGATGAGATCGGACGCGTATGCCTCCAGCGATTTCAGTGAATCATACTCTGCCATGTTTGCGGCAGATTCACCAAAACCGATCTCCTGCATTCGCATGAGCGTGGCCAAATGGCCGATCCAGTGATGCGTATCCAGATCTTCATCCAAAACCCACAGGGCTGCGCCCGCCAACTTGTTCCCGACAGGGGCGGTTTCGATTTTCTGATAACATAAGTAGGAGGAATAGGATTCGTTATCCAGCAAAGCACGAAGATAGCCATCCCGATTGAATGTGCCAAAGCGCTCATTGACGGCATCGGCGTAGTCCGCAACTTTTGTCGAAGCATCACTTGCAAATACGGGAACGGCATAGGAAAACAGCAGGGACATGACCAGCAGCAGGGCGATCCACGTTCTCTTCATGATATCAGCCTCCCCATTTGACCGTGATGGGCTGCAGTTCCGATTCGGAAAGCGCTTCGATCCAAAGCTGCGCCAGAATCACTTCCAATGCATCCAGATAGGCTTCGTCCGTCCCGTCGCAGGCGGGAAGCTCTGCCATCTCATAACTGCCGGATTCCAGTGCGGAAAGAAGGATCTCCTCCAGTTCTGCGGCGGAAAGACCGGGATTTTCTGCCAAAGCTGCAGAAAGAATGCCCGCGGCATCCGGTGCCGCCGGTGCGCTGCCGGATTCATCGATGGCATCCAGCCATGCCGTACGAATGGGTTCCCCCAACTGCTCTCCGGAATCGGCGGGATGACCTGCAGGCGTATCCGCGTTTTCCATCCGGTCTTCTTCCTGCTTTTCTGCCGGTGTATCTTCCTGTTCAGAGGCAGCGGTTTCTTCCGTTTCCCTCTTACTGCCGCTGTCCAGATCTGCAGAGATCGAACGGCCTCCACAGGCACAAAGCAGGAGCAGCGCTGTGGTCAGGAGCAGGATCAGAATCAGGGAGCGTTTCATGAAGACCTCCATTCTGCCGGTGAATCGGCGGTGTATGATTGCTTTCATCATAAGGCAGAAACGGGAGAAAGTCAAACCGAAGAGGAAGAAATAAAGCAGCCTCCGTTTGCTGAACGGAGGCTGCACTTTTCTTTAATTGCTGCGGAAACGGGCGAGGAATTCCTTGGTGGATTCCTTCTGCGGATTGCCGAAGACCTCTTCGGGCGAGCCCTGCTCGCAGATGACACCGTCGCTCATATAGACCACATGGGTGCTAACGTCACGGGCGAAGGCCATTTCGTGGGTAACGACCAGCATGGTCATGCCTTCTCTTGCCAGCTCCTGCATAACGCTGAGAACTTCACCGACCATTTCGGGGTCAAGGGCGGAGGTGGGTTCGTCAAAGAGCAGCACTTCGGGGTCCATCGCCAGCGCGCGGGCAATGGCCACACGCTGCTTCTGACCGCCGGAGATCTGACGGGGCTTTGCATTGATGTAAGGCGCCATACCGACCTTTTCAAGGTAGTGCATGGCATGCTGCCGGGCCTCTTCACGGCTGCGCTTCAGCACCTTGACCTGACCGACGATGCAGTTTTCCAGCACGATCATATTGCTGAAGAGGTTAAAGGACTGGAAGACCATACCCACGTGAGAGCGGTAGGCGGGGGCATTGACGCCGCGGCCGACCACATTGTCGCCGTGGTAGAGGATCTCGCCGGAGGACGGGGTTTCCAGCAGGTTGATGCAGCGCAGCAGGGTGGACTTGCCGGAGCCGGAGGCGCCGATGATGCTGGTGACATCACCCTTCTGAACGGTGAAGTCGATATCCTTCAGAACTTCGTGGGTGCCGAAGGATTTGGAAAGATGGTTGATCTGCAGAATGGTTTCTCCCATATCAGCGCCCTCCTCTCATGCTGCCGTTGCGGTTCTTGAGACCCATTTTGATGCGCTCGCGGTGCTCCTTGCTGCGCTCATCAAAGGGTGTGCCTCTGTCGGGATGGCTGTAGGTACCGGCCGACATGGTCAGCGCGTCCGTCTGCACCAGCTCATAGCTGTCACTGCCGTCCATCTTCTTTTCCACCCAGCGGAGCAGGAAGGAGAAGACGAGCGTCAGCGTGAGGTAACCGATCATTTCGATGGCGGCAGAGGGGAAATACATATTGTTGACACCGGTGATATAGCGGTGGAACGCGAAGAATTCCGTGAAGCCGATGATGAACATGACGGAGGTATCCTTCACGTTGATGATGAAGTTGTTGCCGATCTGGGGCATGATGTTGCGCAGCGCCTGCGGCAGGATCACGCTGGTCATGGTCTGCACATGGGTCATGCCGATGGCCTTCGCGCCTTCTGTCTGGCCGGGATCAATGGAGATGATACCGCCGCGGACGGATTCTGCCATGTAGGCGCCGGTATTGATGGAAACGATGAGGATGGCAGCCATCCACATGCTTTCAAAGCGCATGGTGTTGCCGCTGAAGTAGGGAAGACCGTAGTAGATGAAAACGGCCTGCAGCACCATGGGCGTGCCGCGGAACAGCTCCACATAGGCGCGGATGATGATGCGGATCAGCTTCAGCAGGAAGCGCTTGGGCAGCGGATCCTGTTTGGTGTAGGGGATCGTATTGAGAATACCGCAGACGAGGCCGATGATGCAGCCGATCAGCGTGGCTACGGTGGCCAGTGCCAGCGTGTTCCAGACGCCGCCGAGGTAGGCAGAGCCGTAGTTTTTCCAAAGAAGGACAATGTCCTGCCCCAGTTTGATGACTTTATCCATGGATGGCGTTCCTTTCGTTTAGCAGGTGCATCCTCCGCACCGCCGATCGGTGCGGAGGATGCATGCGATTCTGTTTAATCGGGATCAGACCTCAGGCTGGAAGGAGATGGCTTCGTTCATCATGTTGTTGAAGTCATCTTCGGTCATTTCGCCGAGAACGGCATTGGCAGCATTCAGCAGGGTGGTGTTGCCCTTGGCAACGGAGAGACCGATGTTGACGTTTTCGGCGCGATCCTGTTCGGAAGCAAACTGGAAGTCACCGGGAGTGCCGGAGAAATCGAGGATGACCAGGCTATCATTCTTGGCAACGGCGCCCATGGCGGTGGGCAGGTCGGTGCAGACGAAATCAACGGTGTTGGTCTCCAGCGCCATGATCATAGCGGGAGCGGTCTCGGCAGGAGACTGCAGATCGGCATTGGGGATCTGGGGCAGGCAGGAGTCATACCAAATAGTGCCGGACTGAGAGGTGCAGGAGCCGCCTTCCAGTTCCGCGATGGAGGTTGCGGAGGCGTATTCGCTGTCAGCGGTGGTGAGGCAGACGATGGTGGCATAGTAGTAGGGGCCTGCCATATCGACCTGCTGCATACGGTCAGCGGTCATGGACTGACCGGCGATGCACATATCGATGGAGCCGGACTGGACAGCGGGAACAAGGGAGTCCCATGCGCTGGAAACGATCTCCAGCTCCCAGCCGTTGGCTTCGGCGATCTTCTTGGCGATCATGACGTCGTAGCCGTTGGCATAGGCGCCGGGAACGTTGGAAATGGGAACTGCGCCGTTGTCGTCGTTCATCTGCGTCCAGTTGTAGGGCGCGTAAGCGCATTCCATACCGACGGTCAGAACGCCGTCTTCCACACCGGTGACGGCTGCGTTTTCGGCGGTGTCGGCAGCGGGCGTTTCGGGAGCGGCGGGGGTCTGGGCGCCGCAGGCGGCCATGGTCAGGACCAGCATCAGGGCGAGGGTCAGGGTCAGGATTCTTCTCATCATTGTTTCATTTTCCTTTCTTTTTTCGGCTTTGCCGATTTCGGTAAAAAAATGAACCGCTTTGTCAAGCGGTCCATGGAAGAGACAGGTAAAATAACGGATTAAAATACGAGTCCGACAGCCATTGATAGCGCTTCACAAAATTTCTTAAGTGACAGTCCGGCAGGTATTTCCTGACGGCCCAGCTGCAAACAAACAGGCACTTGTTTGCGCTTCGGCGGTAAGCCCTTTCCCATCCTGCAGCTGCCTGGCCTTGCTGAACGGTACTGATGATCACCGCGCCTCTATCAAGCGATTCAATTTTTTCACATAATAGCACGGGATGTCCCGTGTGTCAACCTGTTTTTCGAAGAAATCGAAACATTCTCTTTATTTTGTAAAAATCACACAAATGAATATGAGCACACCGTATTCTTTTGTGCATTAAACCGATAGTGTTTTAAAGGGCACACGGATCTCGGGCAGATCGATGGGAACGAGACCGTGACGCTCCGCCATGGCATAGGCTGCCGCACGGGCCTCAAGATTGGAAAGCATCTCTGTCCGATGGGCGTCCAGCCCAATCAGCACCGTATTTCCGACGCGGGAAGCGATCTCCCAGAATCGGTCATTGGGGTAATGTCCGCCCTTGATCACACCGTACATGTTGATCTCCAGCGGAACGTCCAGCTCCACGGCACGGCGGCAGAGCCGCTCCATTTCTTCTTCATAATCCCTGTCCGCGCCCTTGAAGAGGAAGCAGTCCGGGTGCGCGAGGAAGGTGAAGCAGCCTGCTTCCATGCCCGCGATGCACTGATCCACATAGCGCTGCAGATATTTCCGTTCGGAAAAGCCCAGCATGGTGTGGTTGGGCGCTTCATATTCATTGTCGAGATAATGCTGCCCGAGGATCAGATAGTCGAGGGGATAGCCGCTGAGGAATTTGAGGGTGCGGTCAAAGAGTTCAGGATAGTATTCCAGCTCCAGACCGATGAGGATGCGGATCTCGTTTTTGTATTCGTCCCGCAGTGCCTGCAGCGTGCTGACATAAACGTCCATTTCTTCGGGCAGCATGCGGACGCGTTTGGAATAGTAACCCTCGGGGAAGAGCATGGGGGCATGGTCGGAGAAGCCCAGAACACGGATGCCCTGCGCGATGGCGGCTTCGATATATTCCCGCTCCGTGCCGAAGGCATGACGACAGCGGGTGGTATGGGTGTGCAGATTGGAGAACATAGGAAAGCCCTTCTTTATATGAGAAGATGCGGCGGCGCATTGCTGCGCCGCCGATGGGTCGTTAAACATTAAAGAGGAAGTTGACGATGTCGCCGTCCTTCATCACGTATTCCTTGCCTTCGCTGCGGAAAAGGCCCTTGGCCTTGGCGGCAGCATAGGAGCCGTAGGTCTTGAGGTCTTCGAAGGCGATGGTCTCGGCGCGGATGAAGCCGCGTTCAATGTCGCTGTGGATCTTGCCGGCGGCGCGGGGTGCCTTGGTACCCTTGGTGATGGTCCAGGCGCGGACTTCGTCTTCACCGCCGGTGAGGAAGGAGATGTAGCCGAGCAGGTCGTAGCTGGCATTGATCAGACGGTCAAGGCCGCGCTGGGTCAGACCCAGCTCTTCCATGAACATGGCGGCATCATCGGCATCCATTTCGGCAATTTCTTCTTCGAACTTCGCGGCGACGGGCAGCACGGCTGCGCCCTGTTCGGCTGCCAGCTCAGCCAGCGCCTGATACTGGGCGTGGTTTGCGTAGTCTGCCATGCCGTCTTCGTCCAGATTGGCCACATAGATAACGGGCTTGACGGAGAGAAGGCCGCCGTCCTGCAGGATGTCCTTGTCCTCGTCGGTGAATTCAAAGGTGGAAGCGGGCTTGCCTTCTTCCAGATGGGCCAGCAGATTCTGGCACATTTCCACTTCGCGCTTGGCCTTCTTGTCGCCGCTCTTGGCAGCCTTGGCGGCTCTGTCGATGCGGCGCTCCACCACTTCCATATCCGCGAGGATCAGCTCCAGAGAGAGGGAAGCGGCATCGCCGGCGGCATCGGCGGGCTCTTCAAAGATATCGGGGTTCTCAAAGCAGCGGACGATATGCACCAGCGCGTCCACGGTGCGGATGGTCTGCAGATAGGCATTGCCTCTGCCGCCGCCCTTCTTGATGCCCACGACGTCAACAAAGTCGATGGTGGCGGGGGTGGTCTTCTTGGGATGGTAGAATTCCGTCAGCCAGTCCAGACGGCTGTCGGGCACCTTGGCCTGACCGATGTTGGGCTTGGCGGCTGCGTTGGAATAGATGCCGGTTTCCGCATGGGAACCGGTCAGCGCGTTGAAGAGGGTAGACTTGCCGACATTGGGCAGTCCTACGATACCAAGTTTCATATATCGTGATTCTCCTTTGAATTTCACTTGTTTTGCGGTTTTGCCGCGTTGAGCAAACAATTTTCTGTATTATAGCATACCGTTTATGCTTTCTCAAGGCATTCCCCGAAAAATCCTGCGGCAACGAAAACAATGGCGCCGAAAAGCCCGGAAGCGGATGGGCATGCCTTCGTCAATCACGCAGCGGCACGACCGGATTTCCGGTCGTGCCGCTGAAGGTAACATAAATCAGATCAGATATTTCCGCCTCTGCGGGAGAAGATGCGGGCGAGGCCGCCTTCGGAGGTTTCGCGGAAGCGGCGGTTCATGTTGATGCCGGTTTCATACATGGTCTTGATGACCATATCATAGCTGATGACACGGGTGTCGGCAAGGAAGAGGGCCAGATTGGCGGAGTTGATGGCACGCATGGCGGCGACAGCGTTACGTTCGATACAGGGGATCTGCACCAAACCGCAGATGGGATCGCAGGTCAGGCCGAGGTGATGCTCCAGCGCGACTTCCGCGGCATACTCAATCTGTTTGATGGAATAGCCGAAGATCTGGCCGAGGGCGGCGGCAGCCATGGAGCAGGCTACGCCGACCTCCGCCTGGCAGCCGCATTCGGCGCCGGAAACGGAGGCATTGCGCTTGGCCAGCTCGCCGAAGAGACCTGCCACACCAAGGGCACGGACAACGTCATCGTCGGTCAGCTTGCGTTTCTCTTTAAAATAGTAGAGAACGGCAGGCAGAACACCGCAGGCTCCGCAAGTGGGAGCGGTGACGATGAGGCCGTTGTCGGCGTTCTGTTCGCTGACGGCATAGGCATAGGAGCAGACCTTCTGGCATTCCACGATCTCGGGATGGTGGCTGAGCTGGATGTGCTCGTGCAGCTGCTTGGCCTTTCTTTGAATGTGCAGACCGCCGGGAAGCTCACCGGAAGCGGCAAGACCGTCGCGGACAGACTGCTGCATGACCTTCCATACCTCATGCAGGAAATCCCAGATCTCGCTGCCTTCGTTCAGCTCCACATAGTCTGTCAGAGAGATATAGCGGAATTCACAGAATTCGCGGATCTCCGCAAAGGAGTTTTCCAGATAGGTCTCTTCCACGCGGATGGTTTCTTCCCGACCCTCAATGGAGATGTCGCCGCCGCCGATGCTGTAAACCCGCATGGTTGCAGTCTCCTTGCCGTCCTGGATGGCGATGAGATCCATGGTGTTGGGGTGCTTCAGCTCGATGTCGGTTTCGTTGTTGAAAACGATCTCGGTATCGGTGGGCGCGAGGGAATCACGGACAGCGCGGTCGGTGCCGTGACCCTTACCGGTCTTGGAAAGAGAGCCGTAGAGGATGACCTTGTAGGCATCCGCATTGGGGTTTTCGTCGCGGAAGATGGAAGCCGCCTTGGCGGGACCCATGGTATGGGAGCTGGAGGGGCCTTTGCCAATTTTATAGATATCGCGGATCGATTTCATAATCAGTATCCTTTCTGTTGTAAACTTAATAAATCCAGTATATCAGAGATTTTTCTCAGCCGCAAGAGCGAGAAAGCGCTTCGAGAGAAAGTTCTCCTGCCAATTTAAACAGTGCGTCCGAAAGCACCGATTCAAGGGGCAAACCGGCAGCCTCGGCAACTCTGCGGTAAAAGCGCAGGGTGGCCTCATCCAGCGGAAGAACAACGGTTTCCATAATGAACTCCTTTCGCGGAAAAATCATGTAACCTATCCTATGCGGGGGATTGACATCTGTGATAGAATAGTATCACCGGAAAAAATTCCGAAAGGATGCGTATAAGAAATGGCAAAAGAGAAAAAGGTGGAACAGATCACCGATATGGAGAAAGACTTTGCCCAGTGGTTTACGGACGTATGCACCAAGGCAGAGCTGATCGACTACTCCTCGATCAAGGGTATGTTTATCTACCGTCCCTATGGCTATGCCATCTGGGAAAACATTCAGAATCTGATGGATGCTGAATTCAAGAAGACCGGCGCGGAAAACGTCTATATGCCCATGCTGATCCCCGAATCCCTGCTGCAGAAGGAAAAGGATCACGTGGAAGGCTTTGCTCCCGAATGCGCATGGGTCACCTACGGCGGCAGCGAAAAGCTGGAAGAGCGTTACTGCATCCGCCCCACCTCCGAAACCGTATTCTGCGAGCACTTCGCAAATATTGTACAGTCCCACAGAGACC
>JAFSHY010000021.1 GCA_017440065.1 Oscillospiraceae bacterium
GGCTGCGCCATCTCCGAAGCGGTGGAAACCGCCTCCTCGCTGGAAGGCTACCGCTATGTGCTGGGCAGCGTGCTGAATCAGGTCATGCTGCATCAGTCCATCATCGGCCTGGAAACCAAGACCGCCATGGATAAATACGGCATCAAGCCCGATATCATCATCGGCTGTGCCGGCGGCGGCTCCAATCTGGCCGGCCTCATCGCTCCCTTTATGGGCGAACAGCTCCGCGGCGAAGCCGAATACCGCTTTATCGCCGTGGAACCCGAATCCTGCCCCAGCCTGACCCGCGGCAAATTCGCCTACGACTACTGCGATACCGGCGCCGTCTGCCCGCTGGCCAAAATGTATACCCTCGGCAGCCGCTTTATGCCCTCTCCCATCCATGCAGGCGGTCTGCGCTTCCACGGCATGTGCCCCACCATTTCCCAGCTGTACCACGACGGCCTGATGGAAGCCCGCACCGTGAAGCAGACGGAGGTCTTTGCCGCCGCGCAGGAATTCGCCAAGGTGGAGGGCATCCTGCCCGCGCCGGAAAGCAGCCATGCCATCCGCGCCGCCATGGACGAGGCCATCCGCTGCCGCGAGACCGGCGAAGAAAAGACCATCCTCTTCGGTCTGACCGGCACCGGCTACTTTGACCTCTATGCCTACGCCAAGCACAACGACGGCCTGCTGACCGACGATGTGGTGACAGACGAAGAGCTGGAAGCCGGCTTTGCCCAGCTTCCCAAGATGGACTGATCCCACGTCGCAAACAACAACCGGCCTGTGACGGATCACAGGTCGGTTGTTTCTGCAGCGGAGGAAGTAATTTCGCCCACTCCGTTCCGCAGGTTCATTTTGCGGAATGCATTCCCTGCATCAGATTCGGTTCGTTTCTCTTGCAGGGGCGACCCTTGCGGCCGCCCGTTTGGTTTCGGAATTTGGATGCGCGGGATTTACAAATTTGTAATGACTTTTTTTCGCGGTTGCGGTATAGTAAATGTAAGAAAGGAGGGTATGCTCATGTTTGATACGATCCTCTGGATCGCCGTTCTGATCATTATGGTGATCGTGGAGGCCACCACCGTCAGCCTCGTTTCCATCTGGTTTGCGGGAGGCGCCCTCATCGCGATGATCGCTTCGCTCTGCGGAGCAGGTCTGCTGCTGCAGTGCTGCCTGTTCCTGATCGGCTCCAGCCTTCTGCTGGCCTGCCTTTGGCCGATCCGCAACAAGCTGCTGCGCCGCACCATCCAGCCCACCAATGCCGACCGTGTCATCGGCATGACCGCCCTTGTCACAGAAGATGTGGACAACATCACCGGTGCCGGCGCCGTTCAGGTGGACGGCAAGGTCTGGACCGCCCGCAGCACGGACGGTTCGCCGCTTGCCGCCGGAGAGCTGGTGCGCGTTGACCGCATCGAGGGTGTGAAACTGTACGTTTCCAGAATTCCCGCCGAAGTCCGCTGATCAAAGAAAGGAAGTAGAGTTATGGGTCCTGTTGAAATTGTCATTACCATCGCCGCCGTCCTCATTGTGCTGCTCATCCTCATCATCCGCAATATCCACGTTGTCCAGCAGTCCCGCGCCTATGTCATCGAACGCCTGGGCGCGTTCCATGCCATTTGGGAAGTGGGTCTTCACTTCAAGGTACCGTTCCTGGACCGCGTTGCCAAGAAGGTCACGCTGAAGGAACAGGTGCTGGACTATCCCCCTCAGCCCGTTATCACCAAGGATAACGTCACCATGCAGATCGATACCGTCGTCTATTTCCAGATCACGGATCCCAAGCTCTATGCCTACGGTGTGGAGCAGCCCATGATGGCCATGGAGACCCTCACCGCCACCACGCTGCGCAACATCATCGGCGATCTCGAACTGGATCAGACGCTGACCTCCCGCGACGTCATCAACACCAAGATGCGCGCCATCCTTGACGTTGCCACCGACCCCTGGGGCATCAAGGTCAACCGCGTGGAGCTGAAGAACATTCTGCCCCCGCAGGACATTCAGAACTCCATGGAAAAGCAGATGAAGGCCGAACGTGACCGCCGCCAGGCCATCCTGCAGGCTGAAGGTCAGAAGCGCAGCCAGATCCTCGTGGCTGAAGGCGAAAAGGAAGCCGCCATCCTCCGCGCCGACGCGGAAAAGCAGGCCGCCATCCTCAAGGCAGAGGCCGAAAAGCAGGCCGCCATTCTGAAGGCAGACGGCGAAGCCCAGGCCATCCTCGCCGTGCAGAAGGCCACCGCCGATGCCCTCGCGCTGCTGAACGAAGCCGCCCCCAACGACCAGGTCGTCAAGCTGAAGGCGCTGGAGGCCATGCAGAAGGTCGCCGACGGCAAGGCCACCAAGATCATCATCCCCTCCGAAATTCAGGGGCTGGCCGGTCTCGCTGCCGGCATCGTGGAGAGCGCGAAGTAAGATGGCAAAGAAAGAAAAACGGTTTGAATGCGTCTATTCGCAGGGTGCGATGGACAGCATTGAGATCTGGGTGGACACGCAGACAGGCGTCAATTACGTCTTCCGTCAGAGCGGCTACGCAGGCGGACTGACTCCCCTGCTGGACCGCGACGGTAAGCCCGTGGTCAGCGCGCTGCCGCTAAATAACGATTGAACAAAACCCGATGTTTTCCTTTGGAAAACATCGGGTTTTTCTCCGCAAACGGACAATATTTCCGAAAAAGCCGTTTTACTGCTTGCTATTTTGGATTCTTCCTGTATAATGTATTATGGAATGATATGGGCGCGAGAAATATCATCACCCGCCTCGTGCCCGCCACCAAAAGAACCTATGAACGCGAAGGGAAGCTATACTATGAAATATGACGTGATCATCATCGGCGCAGGCCCCGGCGGCATTTTTGCTGCCTACGAACTGATGCAGCAGAAGCCCGAACTGAAGGTGGCGGTATTTGAAGCAGGCCACACGCTGGCCAAGCGCCGCTGCCCCATCGACGGTGATAAAATCAAAACCTGCATCGGCTGCAAGAGCTGCAGCATCATGAGCGGCTTTGGCGGCGCAGGTGCGTTCTCCGATGGCAAGTACAACATCACCAACGATTTCGGCGGCACCCTCTACGAATACATCGGCAAGAAGCAGGCCCTTTCTCTCATGCACTATGTGGATGAGATCAATATGCGCTACGGCGGCGAAGGCACCAAGCTCTACTCCACCGCAGGCACCCGCTTCAAGACCCTCTGCATCCAGCACGATCTGCATCTGCTGGACGCCTCTGTCCGTCATCTCGGCACGGACATCAACTACGTTGTGCTGGAAAACCTCTATGCCGACCTGAAGGAGAAGGTCTCCTTCTTCTTTGACACCCCTGTCCTCTCCGTTTCCGTGGCTGAGGGCGGCTACGAAGTGCATTGCAAGGACGAAACCCACAGCTGCACCGAATGCATCATCTCCGTGGGCCGCAGCGGCTCCAAGTGGATGGAGACCGTCTGCAAGGATCTCAAGATCCCCACCAAGTCCAACCGTGTGGACATCGGTGTGCGCGTGGAGCTGCCCGCCGCCGTATTTGCCCATCTGACCGACGAGCTCTACGAGAGCAAGATCGTTTACCGCACGGAAAAGTACGGCGACCGCGTCCGTACCTTCTGCATGAACCCCAAGGGCGCCGTGGTTACCGAGAACACCAACGGCATCATCACCGTCAACGGCCACAGCTATGAAGATCCCGCCCGTCAGACGGAGAACACCAACTTCGCCCTGCTGGTGGCCAAGCATTTTTCCGAGCCCTTCAAGGACAGCAACGGCTATGGCGAGAGCATCGCAAGGCTGAGCAACATGCTCGGCGGCGGCGTGATCGTGCAGCGGTTCGGCGATCTGATCCGCGGCAGACGCTCCACGCCCAGCCGGATCGAGGAATCGTACACCACGCCCACGCTCAACGCCACGCCCGGCGATTTGAGCCTTGTTCTGCCCAAGCGCATTCTGGACGGGATCATAGAAATGATCTATGCGCTGGACAAGGTCGCGCCAGGCACGGCCAACGACGACACGCTGCTCTACGGCGTGGAGGTCAAGTTCTACAACATGGA
>JAFSHY010000003.1 GCA_017440065.1 Oscillospiraceae bacterium
AAATTTCTTCTCCATCCTCAAAACAGAATGCATTTACAGGCATCAAGCCGCTACCTTCGATGAGGCCAATAAGCTGATCGACAACTACATCTATTTCTACAATTACCAGCGCATCCAGTTAAAAACTGGAGTGGCGCCGCTGACGCTGCGCCACTCCGCTTAAAATTCAATTTTTCCTACCAGGGAGCTTTTTTGTGCTGTCCGTACAATCTGGGGCAGTCCATCTGCCGCAAACAGGTGTTTTTCTGTTCTCATGCCAGCCGTTTCCGTAGATCAAGCACTTTTTCTTCAATCAGGCGAATCGTCTCCAGAAACGCATCATCCTTTTTCCCTGTGGGATCCTCCAACCCCCAGTCCTCCCGAAGGGAACAGGGCAGATTGGGGCAGCTGACATTGCAGCCCATGGTGATGACCGCATCCACCGCAGGCAGCTCCTCCAGCAGCTTGCTGCGCTGGGTCTGCTCCATATCAATGCCATGCACCTGCTTCATCAGACGGACGGCATCGGGATTGATCCGCGGCTTTGTTTCCGTCCCCGCGGAATAGCTTTCAAATACATCGGAGGCCAGCTTTTTCCCCAACGCCTCCGCGATCTGGCTGCGGCAGGAATTGTGGACGCAGATAAAGGCTACTTTTTTCATGGGCGTTCCCTCCGTTCGTTTCTGTATGCTTCTCTTCCATGATGGCATACCCGTTTCCCATTGTCAATAGCTCCGCCCCGCTTTCCCCAAGTTGCATTCCCTCCCCGCCTGTGCTACAATATTCCCACGAAAGAGAGGTTTCTCAGATGATCAAGGTACTTTTTGTCTGCCATGGCAATATCTGCCGCAGCCCGATGGCAGAGCTTGTGTTCAGGGATATGGTGAAAAAGGCCGGGTGCGCGGAGCGGTTTGAGATCGCATCCGTCGGTGTCAGCAGCGAGGAGAGCGGCAATCCCGTCTATTATGAGGCGCGGCAGCAGCTGGCGGCGCACGGCATCTCCGCCAAGGGCAAATATGCCAAAAAGATCACCCAATCCGATGTGGACTACTATGACCACATCTTCTATATGGATTCCTCCAACGGACGCGCGCTGCGCCGGATGTTCCCGCAGGAGACGAAATTCCGCTCCTTCCTCTCCCGCGATGTGGCCGACCCCTGGTACTACGGCAATTTTGAGCAGACGTGGAAGGACATTGAGGAGGGCTGCACAGCCATCCTGCGCGAACTGATGTGAGGAAGGCCATGAACATCGCGAAAAAGCTGCTGCTTATTACCGCTGCCTTCTGTCTGCTGGCAGGCTGCGCCAAACCCGAACCCGCTCCCGCACCGCAGGACGAACCGCCCCGCGTGACCATGGGCAATCCGTGGTCCTCATGGGATACCCTCGCGGCAGCGGAGGAAGCCGTCGGCTTCTCCCTTGACCTGCCGGAAACGGTCGGTACGTCTTACGAGGCAGAGGTCTTCCGCGTCATGAACGGCGCCGCCACCGTGCTGGAGGTGACCTATCGGGACGGCGATACCGCAATCACCGTGCGGAAATCCCCCGGGGAAGGACAGGACATCGCGGGCGTCTACGGTTTTGATTTTTCCGAAGAATGCCAATGGCAGAGCGGGAAAATCTACACGGTTTACCGCGAAAAAGAGACTGAAACCGAACCTTGCGCCCTGTATCTCGCGCTGGATCACGATGGATATTCCTGGTCGGTCTACGCGCCGAACGGCTTTGCGGGCGATGCCGCGCAGGATTTTCTTTCTGCGCTCTATGAATGATCACGAGGTGTGACAATGAAAACTTTGCTGCATATCTGCTGCGCCCCCTGCGCGAATATGTGCATCGATACCCTGCGGGAAGAGGGCATCGAGGTCACGGGCTACTGGTACAACCCCAATATCCACCCCTTCACCGAATACCGCAGCCGCCGCAATACGCTGCGGGACTATGCCGCCGCCATCAACCTGCCCTTGGTGGAGCAGAATGATTACGGCATCCGACCCTTCGTCCGTGCCGTGGCGGAAAACATCGCGGGACGCTGCGTCAAATGCTATGAGATGCGCTTCCGTCAAACGGCGAAATATGCCGCCGAACACGGCTTCGACTCCTTTACCTCTACCCTCTTCATCAGCCCCTATCAGAAGCACGAGCTGATGCGGGAAATGGCGGAGCGGGCAGCCGAGGAATTCGGTGTGCAGTTCCTCTACCGGGACTTCCGTCCCTACTTCAAGCAGGGGCAGGATCGCGCCCGTGAGCTGGGCTTCTATATGCAGAAATACTGCGGCTGCATCTTCTCCGAAGAAGAGCGCTATCTGAAGCCCAAGAAAATCATTCCCTGAGGTGATCTCATGAAACTGCCCGAAGGCTGGAATACGCTGTTGCAGGCGGAAACGGAAAAAAGTGATTGGGCTGCTCTTGCCCAACGGGTCGGAGAAGCCTACAAAACGCAGACCGTCTATCCGCCGAGGGAAGACCTCTTCTCCGCTTTGGCGCTGACAAAGCCGGAGCAGGTACGGGTCGTGATCCTTGGGCAGGATCCCTACCACGAACCGGGGCAGGCCCACGGCCTTGCCTTTTCCGTCCGCGAGGGCATCAGGCTGCCGCCTTCCCTCGTCAATATCTATAAGGAGCTGGAAAGCGACCTCGGCATCCCGCCCAGGCAGAGCGGATGTCTGACCGGCTGGGCGGAGCAGGGTGTGCTGCTGCTCAACACGGTGCTGACCGTGGAACAGGGTAAAGCCAACAGCCACAAGGCCTACGGCTGGCAGAAATTCACCGATGCCGTCCTTGCCGCCACGGCAAAACTGCCGCAGCCCATGGCCATCGTGCTTTGGGGCGGACAGGCGCAGAAAAAAGCGCCGCTGCTTTCCTCCGAAGCCCCTCGGCTGGTGCTGCAAAGCCCGCACCCCAGTCCCCTCTCCTCCTACCGCGGCTTCTTCGGCAGCCGCCCCTTCTCGCAGATCAATGACTTCCTCGCCGCCCACGGCGAAACCCCCATCGACTGGGCAAGATAATGAAACGAAACCGCCTTCCGCTGCACAGGGAAGGCGGTTTCGCTTTATGGATCATAACTGCCGCGTATTGCGTGAGTAGGGTGCGGCGTTTGCGACGCACCGCTTTCGGGCGATTCATGAATCGCCCCTACAAATTCTGAATCACGTTCGTGATTATCTGTAGGGGCGATCACCGATCGCCCGTGGACTGCGGGAGGGCACAGAGGCCCTCCCCTACATCCACATTCGTTCCGGATTTCCCGTAGGGGAGGCGTTTCGCCTCCCGTTGGGTTTCGATTTTCGATCCGTGGGAGATTCTTCGTTTCGCTCAGAATCACAGTTTCTTATCCCTTATGTCATTCTGAGGAGCAACGTGACGAAGAAACTCCGACGTTTCGTTTGCGGGCGGTCAATGACCGCCCCTACAAATTCTGAATCACGTTCGTGATTATCCGTAGGGGAGGCGTCTCCGCCCGCCCGTTGGATTAGATTATTTGATACGTGGGAGATACTTCGTTTTGCTCAGAATCACAGTTTCTTGTCCCTTATGTCATTCTGAGGAGCAACGCGACGAAGAATCTCCGACGTTTCGTTTGCGGGCGGTCAATGACCGCCCCTACAAATTCTGAATCACGTTCGTGATTATCCGTAGGGGCGGGCGTCCCCGCCCGCCCACTGGGTTTCGATTTCCGATCCGTGGGAGATTCTTCGTTTCGCTCAGAATCACAGTTTCTTATCCCTTATGTCATTCTGAGGAGCAACGCGACGAAGAATCTCCGACGTTTCGTTTGCGGGCGGTCAATGACCGCCCCTACAAATTCTGAATCACGTTCGTGGTTATCTGTAGGGGCGATCACCGATCGCCCGGGATCTGCGGGAGGGCACAGAGGCCCTCCCATACATCCACATTCGTTCCGGATTTCTCGTAGGGGCGGGCGTCCCCGCCCGCCCGCTGAGGTTCGATTTACCGATGCGTTGGAGATTCTTCGCTACGCTCAGAATGACAAACATGATGGGCTATACGGGAATGCCTCGAATGTTGACAATCCCTCCGGTTCGCTGCGCGAACCACCCTGCCTTTGGGCAGGCCGGTCGCGGCTCTGGCAGTCCGCTGGACTGCCATTCACTCCCGCTCCTGCGCTTCGCTTACCCTTTACACAAGGGAGGCTTTTGAGTGATACCTCGTTCCGTGGCTCCCGTCTGCGGGCGATTCGTGAATCGCCCCTGCACCTTGAATCAAAAAAAGAGGAACAGACGGGTCTGTTCCTCTTTTCTGATCCTTATTCCAGATCCAGCTTCAGATCTCCTTTTTCCGCTTCAAAGAGAGCAAGGATGGCATTGGCCTGTTCCGCCGTGCCTTCGTAAATACCCGCCCGGATGGAGGCCACGATCTTTTTGATCTGAAGAGTCGCGTCCCGTGCGGCGCCGGTTTCCCAGAATTCCTCGTCCTCCAGCTCAAAGATCTGCTGATTGACCCGATTCTTTGCCGCCTTCAGATACCAGCGGAAACCTTCCACAAGATCCTGAGGAACAAATTCCGTGTACAGGCCTTCGGTATAGAATTCCGCCACATTGACCTGCGAGGCGGGATCGCCCGCGTAGGCGGCGCGGAATATCCAGCGGTAATATTCCTCTTCGTTGAGATCGGTGCCGATGCCGAAACTATGGGCATAGGCCAGCTCATTCATGGCATAGCTGTAGCCGGCTTCCGCCAGCTCTTCCATCTCTTCGAAGTACTCATAGGGATTCTCATCCTTGACATCCCAAAGCTTTATGACCTCCTGATGCATCATCTGCATGGCTTCCACGGAAAGATCACGGGGAAGATCCTCCATCAGAACGGCTTCGTCCAGACAGAGCGCGGGCTTTTTCGGCTCTTCCGGGGCAGAAGGTGAGGCAGGCTTCTTTTTAAACAGATCGAACAGTCCCATAGGTTTTCTCCTCTCAGTTCAGTTTGACTTCCAGCAGAACGGGATTTTGGTCGGAATTGAAGAAATCCTCATCCACCGTTACGACGCTGACGACCTCCACATTGGGCGAAACGATAAAGCCGTCAATGACATAGTGCTGGGTAGTTTCTTCGTTGTAGGGCTCATTCAGCAGGCGGCAGGTGGGTACGGAGGCGTCGAAGGCATAGCGCCAGCCTTCGGGCAGGCTGCTTTCCTCCAGCACACCGGGCATCCAAAGCTCCGGCTGCGCGATGGGATAGGTCTCCAGCGTATCGGGGAAGGACTGGTTGAAATCTCCGCCCGCGATGACATAGTTGCCCTTTGCGTATTCCTCCTCCAGCACGGAAAACAGCGCTTTCGTTTGGGCGATCTTTCCCTCGCCGCTGTCATAGGCCTCCAGATGGAGGTTGACCAGCACCAGTTCTTTATCGCTGCCCTCGATGGGCGTGCGCGTGACCAGCAGGCAGCGCTTGAGGTTGGCAGCAGATACCGGCCAGGAGAAGGGACAGGGAAGGCTGATGCGCTTTGCATCTGTCATCCGGTATTCCGTCATGGTGGCAAGACCGGAGTTTACCTTTCCGATGGGCGGGAAGGGAATGGGAACAAAAGGACAGCGATAATTGTATGCGAAGGAAGAGGAAAAGTCCGTCAAAGCCTCCATTTCCCGCAGCTGATCCATGCTGTAGGTTCGGGCAGAATCCCGATCCATCTCCTGCAGCAAATAGAAATCCGCGTCCAGCTCCTGCATTCTGCAGGCCATATTGTTGAGATTGACCCCGACATGATATTCATCCGTCGGCACTACGCGGGTACCGCCGTCCATGAAGAAGTCCGCGTCGGCATCCAGACCCGCATAGCCGATGTTCCAGCTCAGCACGGAGACTGTATCGCCGGAAAGCGGCGCGTCTGCCGTTCCCGATATCTCGGCAGGCTCGATCCCGGCAGGCTTATACTCCGTGACCGTCAGAAAGACGATCAGCCCCACCAGCGCCAACACTACGGTCAGAAGCAGGATCAACAAAGTATTCATTGTAATTTTCAAGGTTTTTTTCATGAAAAATCACCTTATTTATGATATTTGCTGCCGGCCTGAATGGCCTCGGCACGGTAGATCTGTTCCAGCAGCATCACACGGAACAGATGGTGGGGGAAGGTCATTTTGCTCATGGAGAGGCGGAAATCCGCCATGGCTTTGACGGACGGATCCATGCCGAAGCTGCTGCCGATGAGGAAGCACAGGGAAGATTTTCCACTGAGCTTGACCTGCTTCATCGTTTCCGCCAGTTCTTCGGAGGAAAGACCCTTGCCTTCGGGCGTACAGACGCAGAACCACGCGCCCTTGGGAATGCGCTTTTTGATCTCTTCCGCCTCTTTGGCAAGACCGGCACGGATCTCGGCGGGAGAGGGATTTTCGGGCAGACGGCATTCCGGCAGCTCGATGAGGGTGCAGGGAAGATAGCCCTTCAGCCGCTTGAGGTATTCCTCACAGGCCGAAAGGTAAAACTTTTCCTTCAGCTTTCCCACCGTCAGAACGGTGACCGATGCCATAAAACCGCCTCCTTTTTTCCGACTTCAGCATATCACAAAGAAAAGGAAAAATGAAGGGCGCAGAAGAGAGAATTTTTGCGCGAAACGCGTTTCCTTCCTTTCAGTTTGTTTCGTATTTCCTGTAGGGGAGGTGGTTCGCCTCCCGTTGGGTTTCGATTTCCGATCCGTGGGAGATCCTTCACTCCGCTCAGAATGACAAAATCGAAGGCGGCATAACGGGCGGTTAATAACCGCCCCTACAGATTCTGAATTACGTTCGCGAAGATTTGTAGGGGCGATCATTGATCGCCCGTTGGACTTCGGTATTTAGATACGTGGGAGATTTTTCGCATTCGCTCGGAATGACAGCGTCAGAACGGCAGCAGCTTTTTACAGAAGAATCTCCGACGTTCCGTTTTCTGCCCCTTGGCTGCCCCAAAGATGGAGCTGTCACCGAAGGTGACTGAGAGGGTTCTTGGCGCCTTGTTTCCCTCTCCGTCTTCGCTGCGCTCGGCCACCTCTCCCACAGGGAGAGGC
>JAFSHY010000022.1 GCA_017440065.1 Oscillospiraceae bacterium
ACCCAGCCCCATCTGATCCCCTGCCACAACATCATTTCCAACATCGTTTATGCCGCCTCCGGCCACGACGTCTGCATGACCATGGTGCGCGGCAAGATCCTCTATTCCGCCGGCAAGTACCACACCATCAACCTCAAGGAAGTTATGAAGGAGCTGGGCAGCTATGTGATGCCCCAGATCTACGCTGAAAAGTAATGATCCTATGCAACCCATGAAAAAACAAAGCTTCCTGCAGGGTGCGGGCATTCTTGCCCTTGCCACCGTGGCGGTGAAGCTGATCGGCGCGCTCTATAAGATCCCGCTGAACAATGTCATCGGCAAGGAGGGCTATGCCTATTTCCTTCAGTCCTATGATATCTACGCCCTGCTGCTGACCATTTCCACCGCCGGTCTGCCTGTGGCTATGTCGCGGATGATCGCCGACGCGCAGGCCAGAGGCAATCTGGCGCAGGTGCGCCGCATCAACGAATCCTCCATGCGGGTGTTTATGGCCATCGGCATTTTCGGCACGCTGCTGATGACGGTACTCTGCAAGCCTCTCGCCGTCATGATGGGCATCCCCGACGGCTGGCCCGTCATCCTCTGCCTCGGCCCCGCTGTGCTGTTCGTCTGCATCAACTCCGCCTTCCGCGGCTTTTTCCAGGGTCAGTCCATTATGACGCCCACGGGCGTCAGCCAGATCATCGAGGCAGCCTGCAAGCTGCTGCTGGGTCTGCTGCTGGCCTTCCTCATCATGAAGCTCTCGAAGAATGTCATCGGTTCCGTGGCGGGTGCCATTCTGGGCGTGACCATCGGCTCCGTCCTCGCCTTCGTATACCTCTATACGGAATACCGCAAGGCCGCCCCGCAGCTGGAGGACAACGGCGCCACCCAGCCCTCCAAAACCGTCCGCGCCACCATCGAGGAGCTGCTGACCATCGCCGTTCCCATCACCATCGGCTCTGCCGGTCTGCAGGTCATCAACCTCATCGACAACGCGCTGATCATGCGCCGCCTGCAGGAATCCGCCGGCTTCAGCTATGAAGTGGCCAAGGGTCTCCGCGGACTTTACGGCACGGCGCAGACGCTCTTCAATCTGCCCAGCGCGCTGGTGCTGCCCTTTACCATCAGCCTCATTCCCGCCATCGCCGCCGCCATGGCCAAGCGCGACCGCAAGACCGCTCTTGCCACGGAAAATTCCGGTATCCGCATCATGACGCTGCTGATCCTGCCCTGCGGTGTGGGTCTGGGTGTGCTGGGTCAGCCCATCATCCGTCTGCTCTATTCCTCCAACTATACCGAAGCAGACATTGCCACCGCCGGTTCTCTCCTGTCCATCGTTTCCATCGCCGTCATCCTCAACGGCCTTGTGCTGCTGCTCAATGCCATCATGCAGGCCCACGGCTATGTATCCCTGCCCGTCATCAATATGATCATCGGCGGCATCGTCAAGGTGGTCATCAACTTTATCCTTGTAGGCAATCACAAGATCCACATCTACGGTGCGCCCATCGGCACGGTGATCTCCTTCCTCGTCATCACGGCGCTGGATATCATCTGCCTGAACCGCACCATCAAGGATCCGCCCAATGTGCTGAAGCTGATGGTGCGTCCGCTGCTGGCCTGCCTCTTCATGGGCATGGCAGCCTACTCCGTGGACGGTCTGCTTTCCGAGGTCATGTCCCCCAAGCTCAGCTGCATCATCGGCATCATGGCCGCCGTGGTGGTCTATGTCATTCTGGTGTTGGCGCTGAAGATCATCACCTATGAAGACTGTCTCCTGCTTCCTAAGGGCGAAAAAATTGCAAAAATCCTGCGGATCGAGGCAAAAGATCCGTATCTGCTGAAAGAAGAATCCGAAAATGGTTGAATTTAAACAGAAAGAACGTTATACCTACGAGGATCTCGTAGAGATCATGAAGCTGCTTCGCAGCCCCGGCGGCTGCCCGTGGGATGCCGAACAGACCCATGAATCCATCCTCCGCAACTTTCAGGAGGAGACCTATGAATTCTGCGAAGCCGCCCAGAACGGTGATCTCGCCGGCATGGTGGAAGAGCTGGGCGATGTTTTGATGCAGGTGGTCTTCCACGCCCGCATTGAAGAAGAAAAAGGCAACTTCACCATGGAGGATGTCTGCCACGAGATCTGCTATAAGATGGTCTTCCGCCATCCTCACGTCTTCGGCACCGCCCATTGCGAAAACTCTGCCGAAGTGCTGGAGACCTGGGATCAGGTCAAGCAGGTGGAGAAGGAACAGAAGAGCGTGACCGATACCCTCAATGCCGTGGCCAAGAATCTGCCCGCCCTCTGGCGCGCGGAAAAGATCCAGAAGAAGGCCGCCAAAGGCGGCTTCCGCTGGGACAGTGTCTTCGGCGCCCTCGACAAGCTGGAGGAGGAAGTCCGCGAGCTGCGTGCCGCCGTGGAGGCAGGCCGGGGACAGGAAGAAGAGCTGGGCGACCTGCTGCTGGCGCTCTGCGGTGTCTCCTATATGCTGGAGATCGACCCCGAAGCCGCCCTCCATGCAGCCTGCGAAAAGTTCATCCGCCGCTTTGACCGCATGGAGCAGTCCGCAGGCGGACAGGCTCTTTCCGCCATGACCGAGGCGGAGCTGGTGGCGCTCTGGAAGGCCGCCAAGCTGGCCGCCAACTGAAAGAAACAGAGGAAACGTTATGAACAAAACCGAACTGGTCGCCGCCATCGCGGAAAAGACCGGTCTGACCAAAAAGGCTGCCGAGCAGGCGCTGACCGCCACCTTTGCAGCTATCGCAGATGCCATGGCGCAGGGTGAAAAGGTGCAGGTCGTGGGCTTCGGCACGTTTGAAACTAAGACCCGCGAAGCCCGAACCTTCCGCACGCCCGGCAGCGATACCCCTGTGGAAGCACCCGAGACCCGCCTGCCTGCCTTCAAGGCAAGCAGATTACTGAAAGAAAAGGTGGCAAAATAATGCGACTGGACAAATATCTGAAGGTATCCCGCCTGATCAAACGGCGCACCGTGGCCAACGAAGCCTGCGACAGCGAGCGCGTGTTCGTCAACGGCCGACCCGCCAAGGCATCCTACGACGTCAAGGTGGGCGACAAGCTGGAGCTGCACTTCGGCGCCAGAACCCTTGCCGTGGAAGTGCTGGCCGTGGCAGAAGCCGTCCGCAAGGACGACGCCTCCGCCATGTACCGCGAACTGTAATTCAGAAAGCTCTGTGAAGGATCCTTCACAGAGCTTTTTCTTTGTAACCCATTGCCCGTATCGCAACGGCACTGTATAATAAAAACAGAATCAAAGAGAGAGGTGACTGCGCCATGCATATTCTGATGGCCCTGCTTTCCGCCCTCGCCCATTCCTGCGGCAGCGTTTCCCTACGCACCTATCAAACCAAATACCAGGTCAGCCTGGCCGACCTGCGCCTTTACCAATGCGCCCGGGCGCTGCTGACCGGCATCGGCAATCTGATTCTCGCCGGATTCTGCCTGCGGTTGGACAGCACCGGTCTGGCACTGGCACTGTGTTACGGCCTTGATCTGACACTGACCTCCATTCTGACCGCCCGCTGCTATACCTGCGGCCCGATGTCCGTCACCAGCGTCATCACCAACGCCTGCGTGGTGATGCCCATTGCCCTTGGCTGCCTCGTCTACGGCGAGACCATAACGCCGACCCGCATTCTTGGTTTTGTCTTTCTTACCGGATGCTTCCTGCTTTCCGCCATCAATCCCGGTGAAAAGAAAAAGAAAGATACCCAACCCATTTGGTATCTTTTGGTGTTTCTCGCCTTCTTCTGCAACGGTATGGGCGCCGTGCTGCTGAACATTTACGGCCGCGTGGCGGGCTCCGGGGAACGCAACAGCTTCCTTGCCATCGGATATCTGGTTTCCGGCCTGCTCTTCCTGCCGGGCCATTTCAAAGCCGCGAAGGAGAACAGCCCGGTGGATCCAAAGCAATTCCTGAAGCCAATGGTCGCCCTGCTGGTGGTGGTCGGTTCCATGGGCGGCTTCATCGGCAACGGCCTTTTGATGTCGCTGAATCTCTCTATGCCCGCCTCCGTGCTGTATCCGCTGGTCAACGGCGGCATTGCCGTCATCGTTGCCATCATTTCCTGCATCGTATTCAAGGAAAAACTGACGCTGCAGCGCTTTTTTACCATCCTGCTGGGTCTGGCAGCTATCGTAACGCTGAACCTCTGACGCAACCGCAAAAGAGCCATCCTCTTTTGCTCGTTCCTCATAAGAAAACATAGCCCCTTCGCCGTACCTTTTCCGCCGCTTCTGTGTTGTTTTTCCTTGCATTAACACCAAGTAGTGCTGCGAAAAAACGCCTTGAATCGGCGAAAAATACACAGGCGAATGGCTGATATCAGTTATGGGTCATAGACATCTGTCTATGACCCATAATCTATGTTTTCTGATTCGGAACTCGCTTTCGGATGGCTCTTTTCTGTTTTATTCAGCCCACGGCTTTGCGGATATCCGCATCGCGACCCATGACGAGCAGATGCTCGCCGCGCTTGAAGACATAGTCGATGGAGGGCATATCGTTGATCATGCCGTCCTGCACCGCACCAAGAATATTAAGATTATAGGTATTGCGGAAGTTCAGCTCCCGGATGGTCTTGCCCAGCCATTTTTCATTCGGCTCGATCTCATAGACGGAGAATTCACCGGAAAGGGGAATGCAGTCAAAAATACTGTCATTGCTCTCGCTGATGGCAATGCTGGCAGCGGCATCCAGTTCGGGATAGATGACCTCGTCCGCGCCGATGCGGCGGAGGAACTTGGCCTGAATATCCTCATCGGCCTTGCTGAAGATCTTCCTGGCGCCCAGATCCTTCAGCAGGCTGGTGATCTCCAGACTGTACTGGAAATTGCCGCCGATGCAGACAAAGCAGGCATCGAAGCTGGGGATATCAAAGCTGCGCAGCACTTCCTCATTGGAGCAATCTGCGATCTTGGCGCTGACCACATAGGGCAGCAGATCCTCCAGCACCTCGGGACGGCTGTCCACGATCATGATCTCACATTTCTGCTTGGCAAGTTCCCGGCAAAGATGATGGCCGAAGGTGCCGAGGCCGATGATCAAAAAACTTTTCATATTCACATTCTCCTATCCGACAATGATGGTTTCTTCGGGGTAACGGATGGGTGCCTTTGCCTTCCGCTCCAGCAGCGCCACGGCAAAGGACACGCTGCCCACGCGGCCAAGATACATCAGAAGTACCACCGCATACGAGCCGAGAGGCGAAAGGTCACGGGTAATTCCCGCGCTGGAGCCGACGGTACTGATGGCGGAAACCGTTTCCATCAGCACATCGGCCAGGTCAAAGCCCTGCATGCCGCAGAGCAGAACAGAAACGGCAATGGCCAGACCCGCATTGAAAAACAGAACATTGCAGGCTTTCTTCCGCGCCGTTTCGGAGAGTCTTCTGCCGAACACGGTGGGCGCCTCCTGCCCGCGGAAGCTCGCGATGCCAAAGAGGACGATGGTCGCCACCGTAACGGTCTTAACACCGCCGGCCGTAGAACCGGGAGAGCCGCCCACCAGCATCAAAAGCACGGTGACCAGCTTGGTGGCATCGGTCTGCGCCCCCAGATCCACGGTATTGAAGCCGGCGGTACGGGCGGAAACCGAGGCGAACAGCGCCGTCAGCACCTTGCCGCCGAAGGGCAGGTCTTTGCCCGTGGCATTCCATTCCAGCAGCATAATCAGCAGCGCGCCGCCAAAGGTCAGAATGGCGGAGGTGACCAGCACCAGCTTGGTATGCAGCCGGTAGCGCCGCCAGTGAAGACCGTTTACGCGCAGATCGTCCCAGACGAGGAAGCCGAGACCGCCCAACGTGATCAGCGCCATCAGCACCAGATTGACAAACACATCGTCACGGAACGGCACCATGGAGCAGAATGCTCCTCCCATGCCGCCCAAAAGATCAAAACCCGCATTGCAGAACGCAGAAATCGAGTGGAACACGCCGTACCACAGCCCCTTTCCGGGGCCGTAGATGGGAATAAAGCGGATGGAAAGCAGCAGCGCGCCTGCCGCCTCAAAGGAAAATGTGCCGATGAGGATCATGCGGGAGAGCTTCATGATTCCGCCGATCTGGGTGGTATTGATGCTTTCCACCATGATCTCGCGCTGGCGCAGACCCATGCGCTTATTGAGCAGCAGATAGAAAAGCGTTGCCACGGTCATAAAGCCGAGGCCGCCCAGCTGGATCATCAGGAGAATGACCACATGGCCGAAGCTCGTCCACGCGGTCGCGGTATCGCGCAGCACCAGCCCCGTCACACAGGAGGCAGAGGTGGCGGTAAAGAACGCTTCCCGGAACGGAGCGGAATGGCCATCCGCCGAAGCGCAGGGCAGCATCAGCAGCGCCGTACCCACCGCGATCATCAGAAGAAATCCGATGGCAATGACCTGCACATGGGACAGCTTGGACTTTTTCAGTTTCATGGTGTGCCCTCCTTCCAATGTTTTCATCATACCACGGCGCGGCAAAAATGGCAATGCCGCAGCGTTTTTTTACTGTTTCTAAGCCGTTCGCATACTCCTGCGGCATATCTCCGTCCCGCAGCGCATAAGGTATTGCAGAAAAGGAAGGAGGGCGCCTATGGAACGAACCTTACAGGCGGAGCTGCCGCAGAAACTGACCCTGGAGGACAGAAGCCGCCTTTCCGTCAGCGGCGTGCAGGAGGTGGAACGCTTTGACGAGCAGGTCGCCGTGCTGCACACCTCCCGCGGGACGCTCATCGTCCGCGGGCGGGATCTGCATCTGCGCAGGCTGACCCCCGACGGCGGACAGGTCGCCGTGGAAGGGACAGTGGACGCCCTTCTCTTTGAAGAAGGCAGAAAGGAAGGCGGCTTCTTCGCCCGACTCTTCGGATGAAGCTGCCTGTAGCCTTTCAGCTGCGCCAGTTTCTGCTGGCTGTGGCCTTCGGGGCGGCGCTGGCGGTTTTCTGGTGCTTTTTGCGGGCATTGCGCTCGCTGTTTCCGCGGCTCACCCATTGCTGCGATGCGGTCTTTTCCCTGCTGCTGACGCCGTCCCTGCTGCTCTTCGCCCTCTATGCCGGCAAAGGAAAGTTTCCTGTTTTCTTCGTGCCGTCCATTCTTTCCGGCTTTTTTCTGCTGAAAAAGGTCTTCGGAACAGCGCTCCAAGCGCTCTTCCGTCTGCTGTTGCTGCCAATGCATACCGCTGCAACATTTTTTCGGAAAATGCGAAAAAAAATCTTTTCTTTTGCAAAAAAATGGAGTATGATGAAATACGTGAAAGAAGACGCCGCTGCGGCCCCACGAAAAACCCCGGGAGGAACCAACCATGAAATTCACACGGTCGTCGCTGCTGACCAAGCTTCTCATCACATTGCTCGCCATCGCCGCCGCCATCTCGCTCGTGTCCCTGCACCGTCAGCTTTCCCAAAAGAAGCTGGAAAAAGCAGAGCTGGAGCGCGAAGCCGCCATCGCCCACGAAGAAAATCAGCGCCTGCAGGACGCCATTGACGCCGTAGGGACCGATGCGGGCTATGCCGATATGGCACGGCAGGACGGTATGGCCTCGGAAGGCGAGATCGTTTTTTACGACATTGGCGATTAACGCCGCAAGGAAATCTACAGGAGAGGGAACAACACAGTATATGGAGTTTACAGTAGGGGCAATCGTAGAAGGCAAGGTCAAATCCATCACCAATTTCGGTGCATTCATCTCTCTGCCCGAGGGCAGAACCGGCATGGTACATATCTCTGAGATCGCCCATGCCTATGTTTCGGATATCCGCCAGCATCTGACCGAAGGACAGGACGTCAAGGTCATGATCCTCGCCGCCGAAAACGGCAAGATCAACCTTTCCATCAAGCGCACTGTCCCTCAGCCGGAGCGTCAGAATCAGCCCCGCCGCAGCTTTGAAAAACGCGAGCCCCGTCCCGCTGCCCCTCAGCAGCAGAACCGCCGCCCCGAGCAGCGCAGCGAACGCCCCGAGCGTCCCGAACGTTCCGAGCGTCCCTCCCAGCCGGAGCAGTTTACCCGCGCCTATACGCCCGTTCCCTCCAAGGATCAGTCCTTTGAAGATAAGCTGAAGCAGTTTATGAGCGAATCGGACAGCAAGCTTTCCTCCGTTCGCCAGTATTCCGAGCACAAGACCAAGACCCGCAGAAGATAACCATCGAGAAACAGAAAAGCCTTCCCGGTCGGGGATGCTTTTTTAAGGAGTATGCATATGAACGTAGTCATCACAGGCGGCAGCCGCGGCATCGGCGCCGAAGCAGTCCGCCGCTTTTCCTCCCTTGGCCACAAGGTCACCTTCCTCTATGAAAAGGAACACGAAGCCGCCCGTGCCGTAGCCGCGGAGACCGGCGCAGCCGCCATCTGCTGCGATGTGGCGGACGAATCCGCCATGCAGCAGGCTTTTTCCGGCCTGCAGGATACCGACCTGCTCATCACCTGCGCCGGCATCGGCTATGAGGGTCTGATCCAGGACATCACCGAGCAGCAGTGGGACCGTATTTTTGCCGTCAATGTGAAGGGCATCTTCCACGCCGTCAAAAACATCGTTCCCGCCATGGTGCGCCGTCAGGCCGGCTGCATCATCACCGTTTCCTCCATGTGGGGGCAGTGCGGCGCCGCCATGGAGATCCCCTATTCCGCCACCAAGGGCGCCGTCATCTCCATGACCAAGGCGCTGGCGCAGGAGCTGGCGCCCTCCCATATCCGCGTGAACTGCATCGCGCCGGGCGCCGTGCGGACGGATATGCTGAACATCTACACCGAAGAGGTGCTGGAGGCCTTTGCCGAGGCCACCCCGCTGGGCATGCTGGGCAGAACCTCCGACATTGCCGACGCCATGGTCTATCTCGCTGATGCCGAATTCGTCACGGGACAGGTCCTCAACGTCAACGGCGGCTACTATATCTGATATAGCATGAACTGACCTGCGCTGACAGCCGCAGGTCAGTTTTTTGCACACATACCTCTTCGGTTACCACAAGCGAACCGATTACGCGCCACGGGAGGGGTACATAGGGGAGGGTGTATTTGATGCGCGGGAGCGCATCTCCAACGCCTCCCCTATGCCGGTTTCTTTGGTTTCTTTCTTGTCCGGTACAAGAAAGAAACTTGACCACCGACCGATTTCCGGCAACATCCGTTCGCGGGCGATCCATGATCGCCCCTACATCAGATTCGGTTCGCCTCCGGAACGGAGGGGAATGAAGCACAACTCGAACTACGCAGAAAACATAGACGCGCAGTGTTCCATTCGGAACACTGCGCTTATTTTTACCACATTATTCCGCGGCGGCCGCGTAGAAATCCTCCGCCCAGAGCTTTTCCATCACGCGGTCCCATGCCGCGCTGCCCTCTTCATAGGGTGTGGGGCAGAAGGTATTGATGCTTTCATCGGAGCTGACGGAGCAGGGAATAAACTCCGTCTCACCCACGGCAAGACTGCCGTCTTCCTCCAGATAGATCTGCTGGCGGACGATGACGGAATCCTTATCCTTGGGATTGGAATGACCGCCATAGCAGAAATTGCCGAGGGAATAGAAGATGGGAACACCGTTATAGTATTCCGTATTCTGCAGAATATGGGCATGGCTGCCCACGATCAGATCAAAGCCGAGGTCTGCCATCTGATGCGCCAGCTGCTCCACCCAAGGTTCGGGGACGGGCGTATACTCCCAGCCCCAGTGCATAAAGCCGATGATCAGATCGCAGCCCGCATCCACGCACTGCTGATACATAGGTGTGAGATGCTGCATATAGGCCCAGACATCGCCGGTATAGACTTCGGTTTCCACCGTGTTATAGGCCACGATGCCCAGCTTGATGCCGCCTTCCAGCTCGGTGATCAGCGGCTCATCACGGGATGCCCAAAGAACGCCGTATTCATCCAGCGTCGCCTTGGTATCCTCCAGACCGACATCAAAGTAGTCCCCGACATGGTTGTTGTCCAGCGAAACGGCATCCACGCAGCCCTCCGTCAGCACGGCGGCATATTCGGGAGCGGCGCGGAAGCGGTACTTCTTGGCCTTGGGTTCGGTCGCGGTGGTCAGCGTGCCTTCCAGATTGACCATGGTGAAATCCGCAGCCTCAAAGATCTCGCGGACACCGGAGAGGGGATATCCGTAGTTATCGCCCACAATGTTGAGCATATTGTGCGATCCCTGCTGCGCTTCCCATTCATAGAGCGTGCCGATGGTGCAGTCACCGGCAAAGCAGAGCGTCCATTCGGTCTTGGGTTCGGGTTCGGGTTCCGGTTCCGGTTCCGGTTCGGGTTCCGGTTCCGGTTCCGGTTCCGGCTCAGGCTGCGGTTCGGGTTCCGGCTCCGGCTCCGGTTCCGGTTCGGGCTGCGGCACGGGCGCGGGCTCCCCGATGTCCGGCGTTTCCTTTTCCGGCTGCGGCTGCGGATCTGCCTTCTTCGCACAGGCGCAAAGAAGGTTCAGAAGCAGAGTGATAACCAGTAAAACAGCGATTTTTTTCATATTATTCTCCCAGAATAAAGGATTCATAGTTTAAAAAACGGAAGCCCTGACGGCGGTAGAGCGCCTTGGCGCGTTCGTTGTCCGGTTCGGTTTCCAGACGGAAACGGGCGGGCTGTTCCCGCTCCTTCAGCCATGTGAAAAACTGCTGACCAAGCCCTTTTCCGCGGCATTCGGGGCGCAGATACAGTTCCTCGATCCAGATAACCTCACCGCCCGCCTCCTGCGACCAGGTCTTCGCCAGCAGCGCATAGCCCAAAAGCGCGCCGTCCTCTTCAAACACATAACAGGCGGCATAGGGCGTTCCCGCCATCAGCGCGTCAAAGGTACGTTCCAAATAGGCATCGGGAATGGGGTGATCCACGGCGGGAGAATGATAAAAATCATGAGCCATGGCAAGATAGGCGTCCCGATCCCGCTGCTCCAGCGGGCGGATCATTTCGTCACCTCGCGGAGGATGGCTGCGGCATCCTCCCATGCGGCGGCATTGGTGATCAGCACGGAGGAAGCCTCCGTGAGACTCAGATCAGATCCTTCGCAATTCATGGCCACGCCGCCCGCTTCCTGCGCGATCAGGCTGCCTGCCGCATAGTCCCACGGCCAAAGCTTCAGCTCATAGAAGACCTCGGTGCGGCCTGCCGCCACGGCGCAGATGTCGATGGCGGCGGAACCGCTGCGGCGGATATCCAGACTCTCATCAAAGAACCGCCGCGCCAGACGGAAGGTGCGGTCTGCCAGCTCGCGGGCATAGGGCATGGTACCGACCATGACGACGCCTTTCCGCAGACCGCGGTCCGACACGCGGATGGGACGGCCGTTCAGAAACGCGCCCTTGCCCCGTTCCGCCGTAAACATTTCATCCTGATAGGGATCGTAGACGATACCCAGTACCACGCGGCCCTCTTTGGCCAGCGCCACGGAGATGCAGCTTCTGCCGTAGCCGCGGGAAAAATTCATCGTACCGTCGATGGGGTCGATGATAAAGCAGCTGCCGTCATGATCCTGCGCGGGAGCGCGAAGACCTTCCTCGCCAAGGAAGCCCGCCTGCGGCAGGATCTCCCGCAGCTTGCGCTCCAGATTTTCCTGCACCATGCGGTCATAATTGGTCACAACATCTTCCGGTCCGCCCTTTTCTTCCGTGCGGATCTCTTTGGCTTTCAGCATCCGAAGGCCTTCCTCGCGGACGGCCTCCACCATTTTATTCAGCACAGCAGTATCCTCCTGTGAAAACCGCCCTTCCGGGAAGGGCGGTCGTTTGGTTGTTCATTCGTTTTCCAGCGCTATGACCTTGTTGACACGGCGTTCATGGCGGCCGCCTTCAAATTCGGTTTCCAGCCAGATGTCCGCGATCTGCAGGGCGGTCATCTCGCCGATGATGCCGGCGCCCATGGCCAGCACGTTGGTATTGTTGTGCTGACGGGTCATGCGGGCGGTCAGCAGGTCGTGGACGAGGGCGCAGCGGACGCCCTTGACCTTATTGGCAGTGATGGAAACACCGATGCCGGTGGTGCAGCAGACGATGCCGCGGTCACATTCGCCGGCATCCACCGCCTTGGCGGCAGGCGCGGCAAAATCGGAATAGTCGCAGCTATCCTTGCTGTAGGTGCCAAAATCCTGACAGGTATGACCCTTGGATTCCAGATGCTTCTTGAGCGCTTCCTTGAGATCGTATGCGCCATGGTCACAGGCCAGTGCAATCTTCATAATCAATTCCTCCTAAAAGATGAAAATACAAACGGTTAAGAGCGCGGTGGTCACAAGCGCCCAGATTCTGCCGCCGCGGCGGTCAGCGCCGGCAAAGGTGGCGGTCAGTGCGGTGATGCCGCCAAGGCAGGAAAGCTCGGGATGGCCGCAAAGCGCCATCTGCAGGCCGAAGAGCGCGGCAAGCGCCGCAAACAGCCAGCCGGTATTCCGCAGCAACCGTGCCTGCAGCAGCAGGACGGGGATCAGCAGCGCGGTGAGCAGGGCAGGAAGGCTCGTATGGGGCAGCCAGGCGGGCTTCCATTCGATCAGCCGCTTTCCTTCCGTCAGGATCGCCTCCGCCATGGTCGTGCCGAAGGGCCGGTAGAGGACGGACGAAACAGCAAACACGGCAGCGGTCACAACCATAAGCAGCAGCAGGCTCACAAGCACACCGGGCTTGGGACGCGGCTCCCGCAGACCCGCGCAGAGCAGATGCAGGACGAAATAGGATACCATCAGAACCAGAGAGGGAAAGCCGCAGCCCACAAACAGGAACAGGAGAAACAGCGCGGGGATCAGCAGACCGAGCTGCCGCAGCAGATCGCGGCAGGAAAGCGACAGCAGAAGCAGCAGCGCGATCAGCAGAAGCAGCAGCGAGGGGCTGCCCGCAGCGGTGATCAGCAGTGTGCCGCAGAAGGCGGGCACAGGCGCGCCGAACAGCAGCAGAAGCAGCAGCGCGCAGACCAGCGACTGCCCGACCGTCACGGCGATGGCAAGCGTCTGTCCTTCGAAAACAAACTCCGTGTTCAGCATCGCCTTTCCCAAACCGAGGAGCAGCGATGCGGCCAATACGATCCAGCCTTTCGCCCGCAGGGGCTGCAGGGAGAAGGGCGGGAAGCTTCCGCGGTCCGCGCGGCGGATCCATTCCAGTGTGCCGCGCCGCGGCTTCATCACCCGAATGTAGCGCAGCATCCAAAGAAGCAGCAGCAGGGCGGAACACAGAGCCGCCGCCGGGGAAAGCCATTCCGTCTTTGGCAGGTTCATCGGTGTTCCACCACCCTTTCCGCTAATTTTGAATATTATACCACCTTCCTTGCGGTTGTGCAACGATTTTACCGCAAAAAGGAACCCGCCCGAACGGGGCTCCGTTCGGGCGGCAGCGGATGTCCTTACTTTTTCTTGAGGGCGGAGAAGTACTCCTTCGTGTATTTGATGACCACGGGGCTCAGCAGCAGCAGCGCCACAAGGTTGGGCAGCGCCATCAGACCGTTGAGGGTATCGGCGATATCCCATGCCACCTGCATCTTGGCCACGGCGCCGGGGATGAGCATTAGGCAGAAGATGATCTGATAGATGCGGACCGTCTTGGGGCCAAAGAGGAATTCGAAGCAGCGGGTACCGTACAGCGCCCACGTCAGCACGGTGGAGAAGGCAAACAGCGTCAGGCAGATGGCCACGACAACGCCGGGCAGCTTGCTGCCGAACACAGCGGTAAAGCCCTGAATGGTGAGGTTTGCACCGATGTCACTGCCGTAGCCGATGTTCTGCACACCGACGCCCAGCAGCACAACCATGGCGGTCATAGTGCAGACCACGATGGTATCCATGAAGACTTCAAAGACGCCGAAGATACCCTGTTTGACGGGATGATCCACATCCGCGGCAGCATGGGCAATGGGAGCGGAACCGAGACCGGCTTCATTGGAGAAGATGCCGCGGCCAACACCCTTGGTGATGGCCGTCTTGATGCCGACACCGGCCAGACCGCCGGCAACGGAGGCAGGGTTAAAGGCGCCCTTGAAGATGGCGGCAAACACAGCGGGGATCTCCGTAATATTGACGAGGATCACGATCAGAGATGCGGCCACATAGATGACGGCCATAACGGGAACGATGAGGGCGCAGACATCGGCGATGCGGGAGATGCCGCCGATGAGGACGGTGAAGGTGATGGCAGCGGCAAGAACACCAATGATCACGGCGATCACATTCTGCTGCTGCTCCGTCAGCGGTACGAAGCCGCCGATGGCGGTATTGACGGTGGCTGCGATGGTATTGATCTGGGTCAGATTGCCGATGCCGAAGGAGGCAAGGCCGCCAAAGATCGTAAAGAGGATGGCCAGCCAGCCGAACTTCTTGCCCAGACCATCACGGATGTAATACATAGGGCCGCCCACCCAGTCGCCCTTTTCATTGCGCTTGCGGTATACAATGGCCAGCGTGACTTCCGCGAACTTGGTGCACATACCCAGCAGAGCGGAGATCCACATCCAGAACACGGCGCCGGGACCGCCGATGGCGATGGCGCCGGAAACACCGGCGATATTGCCCGTACCGATGGACGCGGCCAGCGCCGTACACATGGCCTTGAAGGGCGAAACAGCACCCTTGCCGGTATCCTGCTTCTGCAGGGCCTTGCCGAGGGTATTCTTCATGATATGACCGAAGCGGGCAAACTGCGGGAAGCCGCAGCGCACAGAGAGGTACACACCGGTGCCAAGGATCAGGATCATGGCAGGGATGCCCCAGACGACGCCGTTCAGCCAGCGCTCAAAGCTGAGCAAAGATTCGATGATTTTCATAGTCTTCTCTCCTTTTCCTCCGCGGGCTGCGGAAGGGATGGATACACTATACCGCTGCGCGTTGTCGATTGCAAGAAAACCTTTAGCACTTTATCGCCAAAAAGTGATTTTTGTCGGATTCTACAAAATGAATTGCCTTGATTTCCGAAAAAACAGGCAAGATTTTTGCAAATGTCATATGGCATATGAATTTGCATACCGCAGTTTCCGTTCTTCCTTTTCCCCATGAAGCGGGCTTCATGGGGTCCCCAATTGTCTGTCATTCTGAGGAGCATAGCGACGAAGAATCTCCAGCATTCCGTTTTCTGCCCCTTGGCTCCCCCTTTGGGGGAGCTGTCACCGAAGGTGACTGAGAGGGTTCCCGGCGCCTTGTTTCCCTCTCCGTCCTCGCTGCGCTCGGCCACCTCTCCCACAGGGAGAGGCAAGGACGGGTTCTATGTATCGTTCCGTGGTTCCCGTAGGGGCGGGCGTCCCCGCCAACTG
>JAFSHY010000023.1 GCA_017440065.1 Oscillospiraceae bacterium
CCGGACTGAACTCTGGGGAACATACCGTCCCAGGTATGGGGCTCATAGCCATAGACGGTGCCCTTGGGCGTGCCCAGATATCTGGCCCAGGTCACAGGTGTTGCCACCACGATCTCTTCGATATGGCTCTGCAGATCGCAGCCGGTGACTTCTTCGTAGCGCTCGACGCAGCTGCGGGCGATCTTGTCCTTGATCTTGAAGTATTCCTCAACGGTGACATCCTTGAAAGGATCCTCCGTATAGAACTTGGAGAACTGGATAAAGGCGCGGCCTTCTCCTGCGGCATCGGGAATGGCATTGGTCAGCACGGTGACGGTGATGTCCTTATGGGTCTCGATGGCATTGGAGGAATTATACTGGTTGCGGTTGTTGGGATCCTCACGCATAAAGGTATCGTAGCCCTTGAGGCCGATCTCTTCGGCGGAGGCATCCAGGCCCAGATAGACAGTGACGCAGGCCTGCGCGATCTTGCGGGCATTCATTTCCTTGCGGGAATATTCGGGCACTTCCTTGGGATCCACCATGCGGTCGAAGACCACATGCGGCATCAGGTTGGAGATGACGCGCTCGCAGGGGATATACTGACCGGAAGCCAGCTCCACGCCCTTGACGGCGCCGTCCTTGACGTCGATCTTCCTGACCTCGCAGTTATACCAGATGTCGCTGCCCAGCTCGCGGATGCGCTTATCAAAGGCCATGCCGATCTCATGGCTGCGGTGCTTTGCGATCCAGGGCTTATGGGTCAGATAGACATAGGTCATATAGGCATAGACCGCGAAGGACATATGGGCAGAGTCGGCAGAGATGTACGTCCAGTAGGACTCATAGATGTTCTTTGCCTTTTCGGGCACACCCAGCAGATCCAGCACGGTTTCCACAGGCTGCGGGACCAGCTTCATGAGGTCATGGTACTTGATGATCATTTCCACCTTCTGCAGGGGGTTGGGATGGTTGTGACGGGCGCCCAGCCAATCGACGCCGTCCACCAGCATACGGGCCATTTCCATGACATTGGTCATGGATTCACGGCTGCCGGGAACCTGGCGTTCCATCTCATCGATGAAGGCCTGCACGCCGACGGGCATTTCCACATTAAAGCCCTTTTCGGGGTCGGTCGCCACGGCGCAGAACGCCTCGTTGATGGGCACCCACTCTACATCCAGACCGTAGCTGTCCAGCAGCTCACGGACGGCGCCTCTGGGTTCGCCTTCCACACCACGGCCCATCTGGCACATTTCGTGCAGCGTGGCCTCGAATTCATAGTTGCCTCTTACAAAACTGGTGGCGCAGCCACCGGGAAGATTGTGCTTTTCCAGCACCAGAACCTTTTTTCCTGCTTTCGCCAGGTAGGCCGCCGCGGAAAGACCGCCATTGCCGGCGCCTACCACAACAACATCGTATGTGGCTTCGTGCATAATAACACTCCCCTTAAATTATCTGTGGTCTAACCACCAACCAAATTATAAAATATCCCGCGCAGCAATGCAAGCGGTATTTGGTGCTTTCGGCATATTTTTACCGATTTGCCTTCCTTGCGCAGACCGCGGCGGTGTGGTACTATGGAAATACGAAAGCAAACCGCCCTGCCGGAAAGGAGTGCATCCGATGAAAAAGAAGCTTCTGATCGTTTTGGCCGTGATCGCCGTTCTGCTCCTCGCGATCCTTGCGTGGAGGATCGGGTATTCCCTGCGAAAGAGCAGCGACAATCTTCCCACCCTGAGCAGGATCGCGGAGATGAGCGAAGCGGAGGTGAACAGTCTGCTGATCGGCTACCGCATCATTCAGCTGCGGGAGGTATGGGGCGATGCGGACATCTGCAGAGCAAATACGGACATCTGGCAGATCGGCGAAATTTCCCTCACCGTCAACTATAAAAATAACGGCAAGGTAGCCATCTGCGGTCTGAAGCACGCGGACGGCACCTCCGTCGGCGAACCGCTGCCCGCCCCGTAACCGCAAAAAAGATCCGGCCTGTGAAAGCACAGGCCGGATCTTTTGTCATGCTGCGCGTTATGCCTTGATGACGGCACGGCTGCCGCCCAGCTTGTCCTTCGTGACAACGATCTGCTTATCGATCTTTTCCTTCAGCTCCGCCACGTGGGAAATGATGCCCACCAGGCGGTTGCCTTCGGTGAGTCCCGCCAGCGTGAGGTAAGCCTTACTCAGCGCCTCGGAGTCCAGAGAGCCGAAGCCCTCGTCCACGAAGAGGGTATCCAGCTTAATGCCCGTGGACATCTGCACCTCATCGGAAAGACCCAGTGCCAACGCCAGCGAAGCGAGGAAGGCTTCGCCGCCGGAGAGGGTATTGACGCTGCGCTCCGTGCCGTTGACATGGTCGATGATATCCAGTTCCAGGCCGCTCTGTCCGCGCATGGTCTCCGCCTTACGGCGGCGCTTCAGATCGTACTGGCCGCCGGACATTTTGAGCAGCCGCAGATTTGCCCGCTGCAGGATGCGGTCGAAATAAGTGGTCTGGATATAGGTCTCCAGCATGATCTTATCCTTGCCCGTGACGGTGCCGTTGGCGGTATCGGAGAGGGCGCGTACCCATGCGTGGGTCTTTTCCAGCCGCGCCATTTCGGCTGCCGTATCGGCAATATTCTTTTTCGCCTGCCCGTTGGCGGTCAGACGGGCATGCAGATCCTTCTGCTGTCCCGTGATCGCCGCCTTCCGTTCGGTCAGCTGCGTCTTTTCCGCCGCCAAAGCCTCCGTATCCGTTTCTTCCCCGTCTGCCAGCTGCGCGTTCAGCTGCTCCATGGCGGAGCGGATGCCTGCCAGCGCTTCCTTGCTGCCGCTGACCTTGCGTTCCGCTTCGGTCAACGCGTTTTTCAGCCCGTCCAGCTGATTTCGCAGGGCGGTCTGACGGGCTTCCGCTTCTTTTTGATCCACGAAGGGAAGCTTTTCCCGCAGACCCTCGACCCGTTTCTGCAGCTCTGCCGCGGCAGCGGAAAGCGAAGCCACCTGCTCTCTGGCAGCCGCAGCCGCTTCCCGTTTCTGCAGCAGTTCATGTTCCTGTTCGGGCAGCTGCCGATCCAGCCGCTCCCGCCGTGCTTCCTTCTTTTCCAGCAGGGAGATCCGGTCCTCCAGTTCCCGCATTTCCGCGGTCACCTCCGCCAGCCGCATCTGTGCGGTCTCGCCGATGCGTTCGGGCGCGACATCGGGCAGCAGCACGGCTGCCTCCGACCGCAGCGCCTCTTCTCCGGCGGCAACGATGCCCTTTTGGGTATTGGCTGCGCTGCTGGCCGTGTTGGTTTCCTCCTGCGAGGCCTCGTATGCTTCCTTGGCCTTCTTCACCGCTTCTTCCGTGGGCGCGTGTTCGGACATGACCGCAGGACAGGGATGCTCC
>JAFSHY010000024.1 GCA_017440065.1 Oscillospiraceae bacterium
GAAAATGGACATGGCAACATGTCCATTTTCCATAACCTCCCAAGAAAGGACCACGCAGATGAAAGTCAGAATCGGCATCGATGTGGGCGGTACTTTTACAGATGCTGCCCTCATCAGCAACGAAACCTACGAACTGATCGATACCATGAAAGTACCCACTACCCATTCCGATGAACGGGGCGTTGCCGCCGGTATCATTCAGGTTCTCACCAGGATCATGGAGAAAAACCATGTGGATCCCGCGGATGTCACCTTTATTGCCCACGGCACCACGCAGGCCACCAATGCCCTTCTGGAGGGCGATGTGGTTCGGGTCGGCATTATTACCATCGGGCAGGGTGTCGAGGGCGCCAAGTCCAAGAGCGATACGCAGATGGGCGATATTCCCCTGACCGCCACAAAGAATCTCTACAGCAGCAATGCTTATGTGGCCTCCAACGATCCGAATTTTGCTCAGATCGTTGCGGAAAAGGTAACGGAACTGGCGGGACTGGGCTGCAAGGCCATCGTTGCCGCAGAAGCTTTCAGCGTGGATGATCCGCGCAACGAGCAGGCTGCCGTTGCCGTCAGTATGAAGCAGGGTGTTTCCGCCACTGCTACCAGCGAGATCTCCAAGCTTTACGGCCTCAAGGTCCGCACCAGAACTGCTGTTATCAATGCCAGCATCCTTCCCAAAATGCTGGACACCGCGGATATGACGGAGAACAGCATCAAAAAGGCCGGCATCACCACACCGCTGATGGTCATGCGCTGCGATGGCGGCGTGATGACCGTGGAGGAAGTGCGAAAGCGCCCGATTCTTACGATCCTTTCCGGTCCCGCCGCAGGCGTTGCCGGTGCGCTGATGTATGAGAAGCTTTCCGATGGCATCTTCCTTGAAGTCGGCGGCACCAGTACGGACATTTCCTGCGTCAAGGATGGCAAGGTCATGGTCAAGTACGCGGAAGTCGGCGGCCATAAGACCTATCTGACCTCTCTGGATGTCCGCACCGTGGGCATCGGCGGCGGCAGCATGATGCGTTTGGACGGAGGAAGACTGACGGAAGTCGGTCCCCGCAGCGTCCATATCGCGGGTCTTCCCTATGAGGTTTATTCCGATTCTGCTGAGATCGTGGATCCTGTGCTGAAGACCATTCGGGCCACAGAGGACGATCCCGATTATGCCTATGTGGAATGCCGCGGCGGCAAGCGCTTCGCGCTCTCCCTTGCGGGTGCGGCAAACATTGCCGGCTATGTGGCCGAAGGGGATTATGCCCGCGGCAACATCGAAGCCGCTAAAAAAGCATGGCAGCCTTTGGCTGATCGAATGGGCATGACGGTGGAGGATACGGCACGGCTTGCGCTGAAACTCTCCGCGGAGAAGAATTCCAAGGTCGTCCGCGCGCTGCTGGAGGATTACGGCATGGATCCCAGAACCACCGTGCTGGTAGGTGGCGGCGGCGGTGCGTCTGCTGTTGTGCCGCATCTGGCAGAAACGCTGGGAGTCAAGGGACGGAATGCCAAAAACGCACCTGTCATTTCCACCATCGGTGTTGCTCTTGCCATGATCCGCGATATGGTGGAACGCACCATCCCGAATCCGCAGGAAAAGGACATCCTCGCTGTTCGTTTGGAAGCTGAGCGCCGCGCCATTGAATCCGGCGCCAACCCCGAAACCGTGGAGGTCAGCGTGGAGGTGGATACATCCAAGAACATCGTTCGCGCCATCGCCATCGGCACCACGGAGCTGCGCTCCAAAGATCTGATGCAGCGAAAGCTGACCGGGCAGGAGCTGCAGGCGATCGTTGCGGAAAATCTTGATGTTCCGGCGGCAGACGTTTATTCCTCTGCGGAAAACGGATCGATGTTTGCGATGCAGGCAAAGCGCACCGAAAAGAAGTTCTTCGGCCTGGTCAAAAAGACCGTCACGCCCCTGCGTCTCATTGACAGCGAAGGTGTCATCCGTCTTCAGCGTCAGAACGGACATGTCCGTGCCTGCACCGCTGCAAATTGGAAGGATGCATTGCTTTCCTTTGTAGATAACTATACAATCTACAATGACGGCGGGAAAACCCTGCCCAATACCTTTGTGATCTACGGGAAGCGCATGATTGACCTCTGTGGCTTGGGGGATGAAGCGCATATGATCGCCCTTGCCAATGTGGATCTTGCCCATGCAGATCCCGATGAGCCGCTGATCCTGATTTGTTCCGACCGTACCGACTGAAGCAGGTGAATGTATGCAGAAAGAATTCTATCCCTTTCCCGATAAGGCTTCCAGCATGCAGATCCTTCAGCGGGATCCCTGCTATTTTAAGATCCCCGCAGATGAGGTTCCTGCTGTCTTTGAACGCGCATGGAACACCGGCCTGAAAGAGGCCAACCGTTTCTTCTCCACGGTTACCCCGGACGATGATTTTATGACGGAAGCGCTTAGTGCGAGGGGTATCACTGTGAAAGCTTTCGACAGCGATTATGTGGTAGGGAACACACGCTTTTTCTGCGAATATCTTTCTGAGAAGAATATCGTTCACGTCTACCGCGACGCGATTACCGTTTGGGCTGAAACCAATGGCTTTACCTATCGGGACAGCCTCAATCTGATTCTGGCCCATGAATTCTTTCATCATCTGGAATGGCATGTCATTGGTCTTGTATCCAAACAGTATCTGGTTCCCATGCTGCGCATCGGTCGCTTCTCCATCGGAAAAACAGGCATTGCCGCGTTGAGCGAGGTCGCTGCCAATGCCTTCGCCAATCGGATCTATCTGTTGGGAACGCAGCAAGGCCTGTTTGATCCTCCCGTGGAGGCTGTCTAACTCACGGTACCCCTTCGCGAAATAGCCTGCAGCAACCATTTGGCTGCTGCAGGCTCTTTTTCGGGGGGCTTCGCCGGAATGTCCGCTGCAACGCTCTTTGTAAGAGGTTGGCAATCACGGCAAAGACGGTGCGATTGCGAAAAATTATTCCGGATATGCCGTGCGGCTGTGTTCTTCGGCAATGCGGAAGAATTCGTCCGCGGCGCGGACGGCGTAATGTCCGCGTTTGCGGTAAAGACAGAGGTTGCGCTGGCTGGAGGACGGATCCACGGGGTAATAATACAGGTGGTCATCGTCCGTCAGACAGGAGATCAGCGTATCGCTGAGGAAGGAAACGGCCAGTCCGGAGCGGGTGATCTGGTA
>JAFSHY010000025.1 GCA_017440065.1 Oscillospiraceae bacterium
CGGGCATTTCCTCCAGCAGGCGGGGATAGCGGCAGTATACGATGGTGTAACTGTCCGCTTCCTCTTTTGGAAGCAGCAGGTAGGTCTTCCCGTGCAGCATATAGCGGTTCGTATGCAGGAGTGTTCCGTCTGCTGCATGAAGGGTATCGCCTGAGCAGAACTGATAAAAGTCATCCGGCATGGGATAACGCACAAGATCGCCGATCTCTTCGCCGTTTTCCAGCGTCATCGTGGCGGGAAGCTTTCGCACGGTTGTGGCGATCTCCATCATCGCGTCGTTGCAGAGCGAGGGGATGCGGTTCAGGTAGTCCTGCTGGTTGTTGTACGTGGCGGCCACAGGTGTACCTGCAATGGTGTGCTGGTTCAGCAGTTTGAGAACCTGCTCCCGGATCATTCTGTAGTTCATGGCTTTCCTCCTTTCTTAGGCTTCCGCGGGAATGGGAGGTTTCTGCCGCAGCGCTTCGATCAGCTCCTGCTTCTTGGGGATCAGCTTATCGGGAATGCGCTCCAGATACTGGATCATGTCCAGCGTACCGTCCTGCCGCAGTCTGTCCAGCGTCTGTGTCATGGCGATCTCGCTGAAGTAGCTGGATGCGCCCACGTCCACGCGAATGCGGAAGAACAGTTCCTTAAATACGCGAAAATCAAATTCCTTCAGTACCTTGCGGGTGGCGTGTGCCGTTTTCATGAGTCCTGTCTGCGGGTCGAACATCGGAATACCTGCAGGGCCAAGCACAGGCTCTTCCATCTCCTGCTCCACCACAACGGGTCTTGTACCGTAGTAGGTGCCCATCATGTCCAGCAAAATGGCCGCGATGTCCTCGATCCACTCGTATTCTCCTGCGCGGATGTTTTCCAGCGGTACTTCGGAATTGGTCTGCAGCACCATGAGGGCGGAGGTGTTGTCGGGGTTGGCGCTGCCGAGGATGGCGTCCGTCGCGCCGATGCATTCCTTGGTGTAATCCATGGCATTGTCGATCAGCGCGAAGATCTGATTGCTCATTTCCGCAGGCTGAAGATTGGCGGCCACCTGCCCGATGCTCATCCCGGGCTGCAGACCGTGAACACCGATGGCCTGTCCCACTTCGTTGGTCCATGCGGAGATCAGATCCGCGTTGTAAATGGTCTTGGGGAATGCCATCAGCTGCATATGGCGCATGGCGGTGGCGAACATGGAGTTGATAAAGATCTGATTGGGCAAAAGGCCGGTCACCAGCGCCCGCCCGTGGTACTGGTTCTTCTGCCGCTCCCAGTTGCCCCATGCAATGGGATAGCGGCTCAGCCCCGTATTCACGTTTTCGTAAATCACCGCCGTACGGGTCGCTTTTGTCACATGAACCTGGCGCAGGGTTCGTCCCGTCTTCCTGCCGTTTTTGTCGGTCTCGGGCTTTTCCTGCATGGTGTAAAGGTAGAGGAACAGGGCCTTTCCGTTTTCTTCGTCGGTACTCAGCTCGGTCTCACCGCCGATGCCGGGAAAACCGTGATATTCGGTGTCGGCAAGGATGGCGCTGCCGTCTGCTCCGTGGGCATGGGCTTCCTTTCGCAGATTGGCTACGGTATCCCGTCCCGCGATCAGAATATAGGGCTGCCGCTGCACATCATGGCAGGCGGGATCGCCGAAGAGCACGTTGATACCGTCGACCAGCTCCATGCGGATCTCACCCCTGTGTTTGCCCACCGTGCCGCTGTAGGGCAATGCGGTGGGATCAAAATAGAAGTGGGCGCAGTAGTCGCCGGTCTGCGCGCCGTCAAAGAGCGCTTCCCGCAATCGGTAATCGAACTTGAACTTGTCCAGCAGATTCTTCACTTCTTCGTTGGCAAAGTCTGCCAGCTCGCGGTCGGGGTCCACGGCGCCGCCGCTGTAATAGGCCAGCGGCTCAAACCGAACGGTCACCGCGGATGAGGTCAGCGAAGCCACGAACAGGCTGGCAATGCGCTTGAGAATGTTGAATGTGGGCTTGGGCAGTCCGCGCATGGCGGGTGTGTCGGGTAAGTTCAGCCATTGATTGCCGATGAAGAATTCGGTGTTGGTCTTCACGAGGCTGTACTGGCTGGGCGAAAGCCGTTCGTTGTAAAGCCGTCCCTGTTCGTAAAGCTCCCATGCCCTGGTCTTGGAATTGGTCTTCAGAATGCAGCACCTCCTTCATGGATGCCGTATGCCCGTTCGGCGGAATAATTCTGCAGCGTGTGGAATGCCTGCTGCTCTTCCGCCAGACGGTGTTTCTCCCGTTCGGAAAGCTGACCCGCGGTCACATCGGGCAGGCGGCAGCGCAGCTTCCAGCCTGCCGCAAAGCCGGCTGCAAACAGGCAGACGCTCAGAAAGCACCCGAGGATCCCAAATAGAAATGTCATAGCTTCTCCTTTCTTCGTGGCTCGGGGCAGCGGTCAGCTGTCCCGAGCCGTTGGGGGTTAGCCCTGCGTGCCGTGGTAGAAGATTGCGTCCTTCTTGTTGTTCAGCACATGGGCGTCGTAGATGAGTCTGCCTTCGATCAGCCAGCCGTTGATGCCGGGAGGATTGTCATGGATCTTGTATTCGTTGAGCTGACGGGGCGCAACGGTGGCCATGGGATGGGTCATGATAAAGTTGCAGCCGTTGGGCAGACGGGAAGCGGGAACGCGTACCAGCTTCACGCCGTCCACCTCGCCAAGAATACCTTTCACCTGCATATCCTGCGCGGCGTCGCATTCGCGCATAAAGGCGGTGTCCTGCTTCAGAAGGCCTGCGAAGGCATAGGAGCAGAGGCAAACTCTGCCGGCTTCGGGAACGTTGCAGTTGCCGAGGATCTCCTGCGCCTTGAGGAATTCCGCGTAAGCGTTGGAGGTGGTCAGGGCAGTGGAAGCGGTGTGGGCTGCGCCGTTTTCGTCGGTGTAGCCGTTGACTGCGTCGGCAATGGCGGCGAGGACATAGGTGTCGTATTCGGGAATGACCTCCAGATCCAGCTGTCTGGCCAGCGCCTTGCCTGCGTCCATCGTCATCATGGTCTGATTGCGGTCTGCCTTGTCGATGGCGAAGGTGAAGGAGCGGTCACGGCCGAGGGTCAGCTCCTGCGTGGTGCTGCCCAGGTCGGAGGGAGTGCCGTAGCGGTTCGTGCCGCTGCGCTGATAGTCGGTCATCGGCACGGTGGGAATGGAGTAAACGTTGACGGTCTTCACGCCCGTAAAGCTGTAATCCTGGTTGGTCACCAGCTGGGCAACGGACTGCCGCGAAAACTTTTCATCCACCTTGCCTGCGTACTTGGAAGCAAAATTGATCTCTGCCATGGGGTATCAGTTCCTTTCTGTTTTGAGATATGTGTGTTGATTTGACCGGTTACGAAAGCAGGGAGCGAAGGGAGCAAATTCATCGTAGTTCTCCTGCTCCGAGCCATACATTATCTGCCGGTTCGGGATTACCAGCGGGAGGCTGCGTCAAAGCCCTGTTCGAACAGGCTCTTTTCTTCCGTCACAGGGGAGGCGCCGCCGCTCACGCCGCGTACAGGCGCCTTGGCTGCAGCCTCTTCGTTCTGCGCCTCGATGGGGTCGGGCGCAGCCTGTTCGGCTTCCTCCGCAGCCTGTACGGCCTGTTCTGTCTCTTCGGGGAAGAGGACTTCTCCGCGGTCAAAGCCGTCGGGCAGGATGATATCAGTCATCATAAATGCTCCTTTCTGATCCGTAGATCTCGTACATACTGTTTTGCAGGAAGGGATCGGCAGCACCCTGTCCCGCTGCCTTGCTTCCTCCGTGAGAAAACAGGAGGAAGCTGAGGGCCTGTGTGCAGGCATCCACCATGTCATCGTGAACGGCGGTTGGAAAAGCGGCAAACTGATCCACAAAGGCTGCCGTCCACGGTTCGCCGCGGGGCAGCAGGACGCAGCCGCTTTCTATGGCTGGTGCCACCGCGTTGACGCGGGATACTTTGCCGCCTTTCGGCTCGATGGCGATCACCCCGGGAAATTCTGCCCGCAGGGTCTGAATGATGGCGGAGCCGTTGGCCTTGTCTTCGATCAGCGTGTAGCTTGCTTCCGGGTATAGCTGCCGAACGGTTCGGATGGCCTGCAGCGTTTCGGGAAAGTCCATCCTGCGGTTGAGGCAGTAGCGAAGTCGGTAGGCCGTTCCTACCTTTGTCCATACCTCAATGGCCACATAGTCGCTGCGATCCGTGGCCTTGAAGGCCGCGTCCACGCTGATCACCGTTGTGCCGCCTGCGGTGTCCTCCGCGGGATCATAATAGCGGAACCAGTCCCGACGGATAAGATTTCCGCTTTCTGTCCGCGGAGAACACAGGTATAGCGCCTGCCAGGCCCGTGCGCCGCCGAGGGCAGGATCGCTCAGATAGTTTTCGCGGAACTGGGAAAGCCACAGGCGATCCTTTCCCAGTTCGGGGCAGAGCGGGTCACCGACCGCTCTGCCGAGGGGATCGTCTTCTTCTGCCTCCACGGGCAGCCGCAGCAGAGTCACGTTCCGTTCGTGCCGCAGCAGCCGTGCCGCCAGATCGTCCTCGTGCCACGGTGTCATGATCACGATCACCTTGCCGCCCGCTGCCAGGCGGCTTTTGAGGGTGTTCTGCCATTCCTCCCATACCTTGTCGCGGTAAACGGGGCTGTCGGCCTCCTCGCGGTTCTTGACGGGGTCGTCAATGAGGATCAGATTGGCGGGATGTCCCGTGATGCCGGAAAGGATGCCGCGGGAGATCATTCTGCCCCAGCCGTTCTGCAGTTCGAATTCCGTGGAGGTCCAGATGCTGCCCGGCGTGATGCCAAAGAGTCCTTTTCCGAAACGCTCCAGCTTTTCCCTGTTCTTTCTTCCGAAGCGTTTGGCGGTCTCTTCGCTGTAGCTGGCTGCGATGATGCGATTTTGGGGATGGATGCCGAGGTACCAGCTGGGAAAGCTTTCCGAAACCGTAATGGATTTTCCGTGCTGCGGCGGTGTTTCGATCAGCAGGATGTCATAGGCGTTTCCCGTGTCGGTCTCCACAAATTGCTGCACCCGATCGGCCAAATAGTCAGACATCTTTGTGCGCCTCCAGGTCTGCCCATGTACATAGTAAAGGTATCTTCGGTAGCTTTTCCGTGCCAGCATCCGCTGCGCCAGCTCTTTTTGGATGAGCTTTTTGTTGTCCGTCATCAGATCCCGTCTGCCAGCCGTTCCAGCTCTTCATCGGTCAGCGTTCCCAGTTCAGCCGTGAGCAGGGCAGGTGTTTCCTGTTCCTCCGGTTCTTCCGGTTCGCCGATCTCCTCGCGGATCAGCCGATAGGCGGTCATATCGCCGCCCGCTGCCTTACGCAGTGCTGCCATCCGTACGGCATTGCCATAATTGGGCTGCAGCCCAAGGGCAGTCAGCTGCTCATCCATGTCTGTTTCCTCCACCTTCAGCTCCATCAGCTTTTTGAAGCTTTCCGTCTTCGGTTTTCGTTTTCGTTTCTGCCTTACGGCCATTCACATCCCTCCTTTGTCCGCTGCCGATATCGCGGCGCCGACAATTTGCAACGGATAGAAACAAATGTTCGAATATAGCGTATCATAGAAAGCGGCTTATTGTCTTTCCGGCTCTTCGTAATAGTGTTCGGGTAACTCTTCACAGAGACATTCGTTGCAGCCGAGCAGGTGTCCGAATCGGTCGCGCAGAAAATGCTCGGGATGCTCCTCTCCGCATATGGGGCAGGGAAACCGTACCCGTTCTTCCGGTTCGTACGGATATAAGATCTTCATGGATGAAATGCCTTTCCGAAGATCTGCTCCTGCAGCCGCTTCAGATATAAGTCCTGCAGATCCTCCGGCATGCTGCGAAATTTGCCCGGAGTCATCGGCTCATTCAGATTCCAATGCTCCACGGGGCCGTTCTTTGCCTGCAGCTCTTCTTCGCTCATGTGATCGCTGGGCAGGGAACAGGCGATTCGCCGTTTGTCCCTGTGAAGTGGGCTGCGAAGACCGCTTCGCTCGATCATATCCTGCAGGATCTCGTTTTCCTCTGTAATTTGCGCGGTGCGTTCCTCTTCGGAATTCCGCGTCGCGGGTCTGAACGCTTCCATCGTATCCCTCCTGTACCGTTTATTGGATAGCATCTGTTGTATGATAGTTACGGTCTGCAAAGAGAAATTCGGAAAACCGAATTCTTTTCGGATAAAGAAGCGCTGCATCGCAGCGCAAACCCGATCCTCAGCCCCGAATCAACAGATCCCATCATCGATTAGTCCTGTCTTCTTCGACTTTCCGAATATATTATAGCATAAATCCGAAAGAAAGTCAATATGAAATTCGGAAAACCGAAATTCGCTCTTGACAATGCGCTTCTCTTTTGTATAATGAAAGTATCAGAAGGGGAGGTCGATCCTATGTCAAAGGAAGAAGTCAGCAGGATCTTTTCGGAAAACCTGAATCGTTTGCTGAAGGAAAAGGATATGCAGCAGTCGGAGCTGGCGCGCCGTGTGGGTACAGGCGCCGCAACGGTCAATGATTGGGTCAAAGGGCGCAGTATGCCCAGAACGCCTGCCCTGCAGAAGATCGCGGCGGTGTTTGGCTGCGGCATGTCCGATCTGCTTTCCGCCAATTCGGGCGCAGGGAATCATGCAGAAACGGAGCTGAAGGCGGCTTTTTTCGGCGGCTATGCCGATGACCTGTCGGAAGAAGAGATCGATGAACTTTGGAATGACGCGAAGGATTACTTTACCTATCGGATCGGGCAGATGAAGAAACGGAGGGAGTGAGGGCGGTGAGACCACTGCGCAAGCTGCTGAATATTGCATCGGAGAACGGGATTTCTCTGGATTGGTTTTCCATGCAGCGTGCGGAATCGCTGTCGTTACCTTTGCCGAACGGAGAATTCGGTGTTGCCATCGACCCGAATAAGATCCGTTCCTCGGCGGATGAATCCTGTAAAATGGCGCATGAGATCGGCCATTGCATGACGGGTTCGTTTTATAACCGCTATTCCAGCTTTGATCTCAGAGAAAAGCAGGAGCACCGCGCCGACCGCTGGGCGATCGAGCAGATCATTCCTGTGGAAGAATTGGATCTGGCCATTGCGGAAGGTCTGACGGAGATTTGGATGCTGGCCGATCATTTTGGCGTCACGGAGGAATTCATGCAGAAAGCGGTGTGCTTCTATACGCACGGCAATCTGGATGTGGAGCATTATATGAAATACTGACAGGAATCAGATAAACTTCTGTGTCAGAAAAAGATTCTGTCAATTTCAAAAATAATCGTTGCATTTTAGAAAAACTGTGCTATAATATTATAGCACATGGAGGCTTAGCTCAGCTGGTTAGAGCGCATGCTTCACACGCATGAGGTCGAGGGTTCGAGTCCCCCAGTCTCCACCAAAAGACACAGACCATCCATTCGGATGGTCTGTGTCTTTTATTGTAATGGGGGACTCTAAATTTAAATGCGATATGCCGGTGGCGTATCGCATCGACCAGTTCAAAAACTGGTCGAATCCATTAAAAACGGAGTCCCCCAGTCTCCACCAAAAAACACGGACCATCCATTTGGAGGGTCCGTGTTTTTTCGTAGTGGGGGACTCGAAATTTAAATGCGATATGCCGGTGGCGCGTCAGAATGAGAATTGCTTTTTGAATCGGGATTCTATGATTCCCGATTCATCCGCGATCCTCATTCTTCCTTTTCCCCGCGAAGCGGGCTTCGCGGGGTCCCCGTTGACCGGTTCAAAAACCGGTGGCAACCATTATAAACGGAGTCCCCCGGTCTCTTATATTTTAAGGAAGCCATCCATTCGGATGGTTTTTTCCGCAGTTTATCTTCAGTTTACCTTGCCGCGGGATGCTTCCTAAAAATGGAACAAAAGGAAGGATCTGTGATGAAGGAGCGTATTTCGTCCTGTATATACCGCGTGATCAAGTGGCTGGTAACGCTATTTTATCCCCGCATTGAGACGGAAGGGGAGGAGAATCTTCCGGAAGAACCCGTTATCATTGTGGGAAATCACAGTAAGATGAATGGCCCGATCGCCTGCGAATTGTATGCTCCGGGCTCGCATTATACATGGTGCGCGGGAGAAATGATGCATCTGAAGGATGTTCCGTCCTATGCCTTTCGGGATTTCTGGTCGGAAAAGCCGAAGTCTGTCCGCTGGCTTTATAAGCTGCTTTCTTATGTCATCGCTCCTCTTTCCGTGTGTGTGTTCAACCATGCCAATACCATCGGTGTTTATCGGGATACCCGCATCCTCTCCACCTTCAAGCAGACCGTGAAGCGTCTGCAGGAGGGGAATCATGTGATCATCTTTCCGGAGCATCATGAGCCGTATAATCATATCGTCTGCCGCTTTCAGGATCGGTTTATCGACGTAGCAAAGCTGTATGAGAAAAAGACAAAACGGGAAGTATCTTTTGTGCCCATGTATCTGGCGCCGAATCTGAAGAAGATGTATTTCGGCAAACCCATTCGTTTTTGTGCTGAAAACCCCATTGCGGAGGAGCGTGATCGGATCTGCCGTTATCTCATGGATTCGATCACGGAAATGGCCGTATCGCTGCCGGAGCATACGGTCATTCCGTATCAAAACATCCCGAAAAAGCAATATCCCTCGAACATTCCCAAGGAGCATTCTTATGAAGCAGCCTGCGGTTGATTACCGTGCCTTCCGCCTTTCCAAACTCCATGATCCGCAGTATTCTCATCTCAAGCTGCTGTTCGGCTGGGTCGGATATTTTATTCTGTATTTTCTTACGGAGAATCTGATCCCCGCGGAACGGTGTACTCCTGTCCATATGTGGCTGGATGATGTGATCCCGTTCTGTGAATGGTTCGTCATTCCCTATGTGTTCTGGTACGTGCTGATCGTCCTGTCGTTGGGATATTTTCTCCTGTACGATGTGGATAGTTTTCGGCGCTTGCAGACCTACATTATCATAACGCAGATCGTGGCGGTTACGGTCTATATTCTGTTTCCGAGCCGCCAGGATCTGCGCCCGACGGTATTTCCGCGGGATAATTTTCTAACCGATTGCGTCGCGCTGTTGTACCGCCTGGATACGAATACGGGCGTCTGTCCGTCTCTTCATGTGGCGTATTCCATGGGGATCGCTTCGGTTTGGCTCAAAAAGAAGGATGCGTCCCGATGGTGCAAAGCGGCAGTTACGGTCGCGGTTATTCTGATCTGCCTGTCCACTATGATGATCAAGCAGCATTCCGCCGTGGATTTCTTTGCCGCGCTGCCGGTGTGCCTGCTGGCAGAGGGGATCGTATATAAAGACCGCTATAGGATTTCCTTAAGAAGGAAACGCAGATAAGGCGCCGTATCGCGGCGCCTCATTTCTTTCGTTGCCTGCTGTAAAAAGTTTACAAATGCGTGCTTGAATGGAATCGAAGCGGTTTCTATAATGGGAAAAGAACGGAGAAAAGGGGGATCCTGCCATGCTTCAGATCTTGGTTGTGGATGACGATAAAAACACACGGCTTTTGTTGAAGGCGGTGCTGCATGCGGAAGGCTACAGGGTCATACTTGCGGAAAACGGCGAGCGGGCGCTGGAGCTTCTGGATCGGGAGCATATCGATATGGCCATCGTGGATATCATGATGCCCCAAATGGATGGCTATGAATTCACGAGAACGCTGCGGGAAAGTGATGAGCATCTGCCGATCCTCATGATCTCTGCCAGGCAGCTGCCTGCAGATAAGCAGAAGGGCTTTCTGGTGGGAACGGACGACTATATGACAAAGCCGCTGGACGAAACGGAAATGCTGCTTCGGATCAAGGCTCTGTTCCGCCGCGCGAGGATCGCGAACGAACGGAGGATCGTAGTAGGCGATGCGGTGCTGGATTATGATTCCTTTTCGGTCACGAAGGGGAATGTATGCCAGGAGTTGCCCCAAAAGGAATTCCTTCTGCTCTATAAGCTGTTAAGCTATCCGGGTAAAATCTTTACGCGTATCCAGTTGATGGATGAGATCTGGGGAGCGGATAGTAATACAGGCTGGGAAACCGTCACCGTACATATCGGCAGACTCCGCAAGCGCTTTGAGGGCTGGGAGGAATTCGAGATCGTGTCCATCCGCGGGCTGGGATATAAGGCGGTGAAAAAAGTATGACAAAGGAAAAACGCAGGCAGCGGATTGGCCTTGTGCTGCTGATTGCGGTTTTGGTGTTTGCGGTTCAGCTCATTACGATCATTCTCGCCAGCGGTCTGGTCAGCGTACTGATGTATACGGGTCTGATCCGGGATCTTTCCGCGGAAAGTATCACCGCGCTGGATGCGCTGCTTTTGATGTCCGCCATCAGTTTTGTGGCGGGAATTCTGCTTTCCGCTCTGTTCGGTAAGTATCTGACGCAGCCGGTCAACCGTTATATCGATCAGATGAACCGTTTGGCTGCCGGTGATTTCCGTGCGAGGATCCGTTTCAGAAAGCCTCTGTTTGGCCATTCCGCGCTGCAGGAGATTGAAAACAGCTTTAATACGGCGGCAGCGGAGCTGGAGCAGACGGAAATGCTTCGCAGAGATTTCATCAATAATTTTTCCCATGAGTTTAAAACACCGATCGTTTCGATCGCGGGCTTCGCCAAACTGCTTCGCCGCGGCAATCTGACAGAAGCGCAGCGGGAAGAATATCTTGCGATCATCGAGGAGGAATCCCTGCGCCTTTCTTATATGGCAACCAGCGTGTTGGATCTGACGAAAATCGAGAATCAGACGATCCTTTCCAATGTTACGCGATTTAATGTTTCGGAGCAGCTTCGTTCGGCGATTTTGCTGCTGGAAGAAAAATGGACGCGAAAGGACCTGGAGTTCAATCTTTGGTTTGAAGAGCATGAGATTTGTGCCAATGAGGAGCTTCTGAAGCTGGTTTGGATCAACCTTTTGGATAATGCGGTCAAGTTTTCCGATGCGCATAGCTGTATCGATGTTCGGATGAAGGAGAATGACGGCCGTCTTTCGGTTTCAATCAGCAATCGCGGCACTCCCATCCCGCCCGAAAGCAGAAAGCGTATCTTTCAGAAGTTTTATCAGGCGGATGAATCCCATTCTTCGCAGGGCTGCGGCATCGGCCTTGCCGTGGTCAAAAAGGTGGCGGAGCTCCACGGCGGTACAGTAACCCTGCAAAGTGAGGAAAAACTAACCACCTTTACGGTCGAACTTCCTGTAAACGTATTCGGCAGTAAATAACGGAACGCGGTCTTACCCGCGTTCCGTTTTTATGTGGAATGGCTGCCGTATTACATTGCAGATTGCTTCCCTCTGATGACGGAGGGATAGAATAATATGTGGCCGTTATATTCATGCTGAACCCGTTTCGGAAGCTTCGATCCCCTGATACCGCCGGTAGAGCGCGTTCCATGTGGCTTCGCCCACGATCCCTGTGGTCGGCAGACCCGCGCTGCGCTGAAAGGCAAGAACGGCCTGCCTTGTTCCTGTGTCAAAGAATCCTGTCGCGGTCACGGGCGGGATCCCGCTGTCATACTGTGCCACGATCCCAAGGAGCGTCTGCAGGATGGAAACCGCGTTTCCGCTGCTGCCTTCGCTCAGCAGTCCCGTGTAGACAGGCGCCACCTCCGCCACGGTCTGCCCCTTGGATCGCAGCTCGTTGAGCTGCCGTACCGCCACATAGAGCTGCACCAGCTTATACCATGTGGCTCTGCCCACGATCCCGTCGGGCGTCAGCTGAAAGATCTGCTGGAAACTGCGTACTGCCCGTTCCGTCTGCGGCCCGAAGATCCCGTCCACAGGGGATACCTTCGGAATGGCGGGATAGTTTTCCGCGATCTGATTGATGGATGCCTGAATGATCACCACATCTCTGCCAACGGATCCTGTTCGCAGCGGCGAGCCGGGATAGGATTCGGTAAAATTCTGCACAGGCGCATCGGTCACCAGTTCAATATTGTTTCCGTAATAGCGCTGCAGGATCTCGGTTGCGCTCAGTCCCTGTCTGGCCAGCTCCTGCGAGCCCCATTGGCTGAGTCCCTCGCAGGTGCTGGTCGTTCCGTTGCAGAAGGAGGCGGCCAGCGGTTCCATGAATCCGTTTCTGCGCAGGTAGCTGCCGAACAGCTCGTCGGTCAGTTTTACAACGTTTTCAAAATAGTTTCTCCCCTCGATGAATTTCTGATCCAGCGCTGTGGTGGAGGTGATGTTAAAATCATAGCCTCGGCTGGGGTAGTATTCGGTGTAAACGCGGTTGAGTGCGTAGGACATGATGGCCAGAATATTCGCCCGTAAAGCGGCGTCCTCCCAGGTGGGATAGATCTCGCTGGATGCTACGTTGTAGATGTATTCCCGAAACGGCACCGTTACATTGGGCGCGTCACTGTCGGGCAGACCCAGATGTACCGTAATGTTTTCGGGAATGTACGGCATGGTCGTCGCCATAAAGCACCTCCTACAGGGGCTGTGGAGTCACCGTGTATTCTTCCGACGTCCCTGCTTCGGGCGACAGGCCGGAAACAGGGATCATGCGAATCGCCTGCAGGCTGACGATCCCGGGAAATACCTGCACATCCCGTATGACGATCCGTTCATACCGCGGCAGATCCGCCGTGATATCCACATAGGAAAAGGCCTGCCTGTCTCCGGGAGACAAACTGTCCGATAAGGGAGGAGCCTTAATTTGAACAGGCATTGTATTCCCGTTTCGGTCTGTGGTCTGCCTGCTGATCAGAACGTCATTTCCGGTTTCATCCCGTTTTGTAATCAGAACCTCTGTGCCCTCCAGCGGCAGATTCGCCCGTGAGGCATAGGTATGTACCTGAACTGTACCGTATTGCATATGGATCCCGCCTTTCTCCCTTATGGTATGCATCTGCATCCGGAAAGGTTCGCCATTGATTGACAAGCAGGTGGCAAACTTATATAATAAAGTGTAATTTGAAACAAGGAGTGGGATCCATGGTTTATAATATGACGATCGCGGGCGTAAACAGAGATCTGCCCATCTGCAAAGTAACGGATACGCTGTATATCGGCGCTTTTGTAATTTTCGGTGATGTGGAGCTGACGGTGGCCTCTGCCAAGGCGCTGCTGGAAAAAGCACCGGAATATGATTATATGATCACGGCAGAATCCAAGGGCATTCCTCTCATCCATGAGATGGCTCGCCAGAGCGGTCAGAACAAGTATTTCCTTGCCAGAAAAGGCCCGAAGCTCTATATGAAGAATGTCTTCAGTGTTGCGGTTAATTCTATTACCACCGCCAAGGAGCAGCGCCTGTATCTGGATGGTTCGGATGCGGAACTGATGAAGGGTAAGCGCATCCTCATCGTGGATGACGTTATCTCCACCGGCGAATCCCTCCATGCGCTGGAGCAGCTGGTCGAAGCAGCGGGCGGCACCGTCTGCGGCAAGATGGCGATTCTTGCGGAAGGCGACGCGCAGGATCGTGCGGATCTCATTTATCTGGAAAAGCTTCCGCTGTTCTATGCAGACGGAACTGTGATGGAATAAGCGGAGCGGGGCGATGCATCGCCTCGGGAAAGGAATCTCAATGACAAGACAGGAAGCCTATGAACTGCTGAAGCAGTATAATAAAGAACCGTTCCACCTGCAGCACGGCGAAACCGTCGAAGGCGTTATGCGCTGGTTTGCAAAGGAACTGGGCTACGGCGAAGAGGAAGAATTCTGGGGTCTGGTCGGTCTTCTGCATGACCTCGATTATGAGATGTGGCCGGAAGAGCATTGCATCCGCTCGCAGGAACTGATGCGGGAACTGGGGCTGGATGAACGCCTTATCCATGCCACCGCTTCCCACGGCTACGGCCACCGCGTGGAAGTGAAGCCCGAGCATGAAATGGAAAAGGTTCTCTATGCCTGCGATGAACTTACCGGTCTCATCGGTGCCGCCGCGCTGATGCGTCCCTCCAAAAGTGTGCAGGATATGGAACTCAAGAGCCTCAAGAAAAAGTTTAAGGATAAGAAATTTGCCGCAGGCTGCTCCCGCGAGATCATTGCAAAGGGCGCCGAGCAGCTGGGCTGGGAACTGGATACGCTGCTGGAGCGCACTCTGAAAGCCATGCAGAGCTTCTGTGATTGAGTCATAATCTCGTCATTTGAGGGCAAACTGGAAAAAAGGGGGCAATTCTATGGAATATCAGAATCCCAATGTAACACCCGAAGCACCTGTGCCTGCCGCACAGCCTTCCGCTCCGCAGGCAGCACCGCAGCCTCAGCCGTCTGTCCCGCAGCAGCCTGCACCGCAGCCGCAGCCTGCTATACAGCAGCCCGTAACGCAGCAGCCTGTTCAGCAGCCTCAGCGGACATTTGTTCCGCCGGATCCTACGCAGCCCCGTCCCGCGGAACCGCAGCGGAGCGATGCTGCCGCGCCGCAGGAACCGCCGGTCCGGTATGCGCCGATCTACGAAGGCGCGGCGCAGGTTTCTCCTGCTGTACCGCAGAATTACGAACCGGTGCAGACGGAACTGCCGCGGAAGAAAGCCCGCAGGCGCGCAAAGCGCGAAAGAAGAGGCGTCGGTGCGTTTGCCGTGATCGCTATTTCACTGGTTTTCGCCCTTCTGGGCGGCCTTGGCGGTGCTGTCCTGTCGGGCTATTATATGGAACGCAGAATGACCGCCGAGCTGGAGGCGCTCCGTGATTCTTTTCCCGTTATCACCACCGCCGGCAGTAAGGCAGACGAGGTGAGCGGGGAGGAGGAGCATACCGAATCGGCCATGCAGCATCTCTCCAGCGATCTTTCCACCAATGTCGGCGAAAAGCAGCTGACTCCCACCGAGGTCTATGAAGCTTATGTGGGCAGCACCGTCGGTATCTCCAATGAAGGAACTTCCACAAATCTGTTCGGTCAGGTATCGGAAACCGCCAGCACAGGCTCCGGTTTTATCATCACTGAGGACGGCTATATCGTCACGAACTACCATGTCATTGAAAACGCGGTCAAGCTGACGGTCACGCTGGATAATGAAGAGCAATACGAGGCTGAGGTCATTGGCTACGATTCGGGCAATGATGTGGCGCTCATCAAGATCGATGTCACAGGCCTTCGTCCCGTATCCATCGGCGATTCCGATGAGCTTCGCGTGGGTGAAACGGTCTGCGCCATCGGCAATCCCTTGGGCGAACTGACCAATACGCTCACCATCGGCGGTGTCAGCGCGCTGGATCGAGAGGTCAATACGGACGGAACGCCCATTAATATGATGCAGACGGACTGCGCCATCAACTCCGGTAATTCCGGCGGCCCGCTCTTTGATATGAACGGCAATGTCATCGGCATCACCACCGCCAAGTATTACGGCGATGCCATTGAAGGCATCGGCTTTGCCATTCCCATCAATGATGTCATGCGCATCGTGGCGGATCTGAAGGAATACGGCTATGTCAAAGGTCAGCCCTATATGGGCGTTACGGTCATGGATATGAATGTCACGACCGCCCAGCTGTATAAGCTGCCTGTCGGCGTCTATGTCAATTCCGTGGATCCCGCATCGGGCGCAGAAAAGGCAGGCCTGATCGAAGGCGACATCATTCTGGCACTCGGCGAGTATGAAGTCACCACCATGTCCGATCTCATGGGCGTGCTGAAAAACTTTGCCGCGGGTGATACCACGACCATCCTCATCTACCGCACCGGTGAGGAACTGCTGCTCACCATCACCTTTGATGAGAAGCGTCCCGCGGAACTGACGAAGCAGCCTGTTTCGGAAACGCCGAAGATGCCTTCCGTAGAGGAAATGTTTCCTGAAGAACCGAATGAGTAATAAGAAAACGGATCACTCGTGGGGGGTGATCCGTTTTGTTATGTAAGAAGATCATGCAGCCGATTTGTGCCGTCTTTCTTTCCTGCGGGCAAAAAGCTTGCTGAAATCAAGTTTGGGAACGCGGATATCCAATACGAAGAGCAGGGCAACGGCGGCCATGACAACATGGATCATTGCCACATTGGCTCTGGTGGGAAGCAGCAGACCGATGAGATACGCAAGGGGCAGGAAGAAGGAGATCATCGTCACGGGCATGCCGCGGAAATATTTGTTGGTGCCGTCTTCGGTCTTCTGGCGGTTAATCTCCAGCACGTTGAAGAAACCGAGCCGTGTTACCGCGCAGAGAACATACAGTGCGATGATCACCTGTCCGATCCAGCGGCTCATGCCCATGTGGTAGCAAAGCAGCGCAGGGAACACGCCGAAGCTGACCAGATCGCAGAGAGAATCGATCTGAATGCCGAAGCTCTTTTCATCGGGGGTTCGGTTCTTTTTGCTGCGGGCAACGGTGCCGTCAAACATATCGCAGACACCGCAGAGGATCAGATGAATGATCGCGGCGGTAAATGCGCCGTTGGCTGCGTGAACGCAGCCGGAAATGGCTGAGAGCAGGCTCAAATAGGTGAGGATGACGGTATAATCATAAAAGCCGATCAGACGAATCATAATTGTCCCTTCAATCTTTCTCTTTGTTTTTGTACTTTTGAAGGCGCTCCAGATGTTTTTGCGCATCGCCGAGGAGGAAGGATACGAAGAAGCCCAGAATTGTGAGCAGAATCGCACCTGCAGTCGTCAGATCCCAATGAAGAACGCAGGATTCATTGAGCATGTGGGGAATCATAGAGAGGAAAATGCCGAAAATGATGCTGTAGGTGAGGGTATAGGCGCGGCGGAACAGCTGACTCATGCCAAAGGAGATGACCACGGCGCCGCCTGCCACACCGATGATCATGGGCAGCAGGATCGTCAGGTCAAAGTTTGCCAGCGCGGAAACGTACATCTTGTAGAAGCCCAGCGTGGAGAGCAGCACAGCGGGATCCACACCGGGAATAATCGCCGTTCCCGCCACGGCCATGCCCAGCAGAATGGACTGCAGCAGCGTGGGATCGGTGATCTGCGGAAAGGCTTCTCCGTTGAAGGTGAAAAGCCATGTTCCCAGCGCGAAGGAAGCCGCGATGACGATCCAGCACCAACCGTGGAATCCTTCCTTTTTCACTTCGCGGAATACGGTCGGCAGTGTGCCGATAATCAGCCCGAGGAAGCAGTAGCGGGTCAGCATCTCATGGCGGGTCAGGAAAAAGTCAATGACCTTGCTGAAGAGCAGCACACCCAGCAGCATCCCGGCCACCAATGGGATCAGAAACCGCAGGTTTTTACGAAAATTGGTGAACAGGGTACCGAGGGCATCCAGACATTTCTGATACAGACCAAAAATGATCAGCAGGACGCTGCCGCTCAGGCCGGGAGCGACGCCGCCGATGCCGACGATAATCCCTTTTAAAAATCGGTTCATGGAATATACGCCTCTAAATGATTGCTTTCCTTATTTTATCAAATACAAATGGAAAATCAAGAACGGAATTGCCTTTTGTTCGTTTCTTTTGGAATCTTAACAATTTATCATAGCTTTTATACGCATTTTATATTTTGAGTGTTGTTTATGGGACAGGCGGCATGGTATAGTGTATGTAAAGAGATGATATCGTCAGGAGGATCAAGAGATGTATCTGGAAACCTTTACCCTGCCGATCGATCTGGAAGTCGACCTGCTCGAGGCTCGTGCGGCATATAACGGCGGCAGATACGGTTATATCGATAATCGTTGGCCTTGCGGATTGTTTTCCTCGCGGGATTTCGGGGAGATCTATTTCCGCAATATCACGATCTTCTACGGCGGCAACGGCTCGGGCAAAAGTACGCTTTTAAATCTCATCGCCGAAAAGCTGCAGCTCAATCGCATCGCGCCCTATAATTCCGGCGAGATGTTTGCCTCCTATGTCAGGCATTGCGATTATAGCATGGCTTATGACGATGAGGGGTTCCGTCACCGCATTCCCAACGGCAGCCGCATCATTACCAGCGACGATATATTTGATTATATGCTCACAGTGCGTTCCAATAATGACGAGATCAGCGAGAGCAAGGAGGAGGCGCGGGAACTCTACGGCATCCTTCGCTATGGAGAAACGGTCAAATTCAGCGGGATGCAGGATTACGAGCTGCTTCGCGCGCAGGTGCTTTCGCGGAAGAAATCCTCGAGCCGCCGCCAATTTATCCGTCAGATCGCGGGAAATGAGGTCAAGCTGAACAGTAACGGCGAAACCGCTCTGCAGTATTTTAGATCGCGGCTTCATAACGATACGCTTTACTGTCTGGATGAACCGGAAAACAGTATGTCGCCGCAGATGCAGCTGGAGCTGGTCACGATGCTGGAGGAACTGGCGCATTATTGCGGCTGCCAGTTCATCATTGCCACCCATTCTCCCTTCCTGCTGGCGATGAACGGCGCCCGTATTTATGATCTCGATTCCGATCCTGTGGAGATCAAAAACTGGTGGGAACTGGAAAATACAAAGCTGTATTTCCGTTTCTTTCAGCAGCACAGGGATTTATTTGAATAACGCGGCAAATGTTGCGGCAGGTTTTTACCTGCCGCTTTACATTTCTCTTGCAGAAGATTAAAATAGAAGAAAAACGTTGAGGAGGCAGAAGCATGATCAACAAACTGGGCTTCGGTTTTTTAAGGCTGCCGAAAAAGGAAAACGAGATCGATTGGTCTGCGGTCAATGAGATGGTGGATGTCTATCTGGCAGGCGGCAGAACGCTGTTCGATACCTGCTATACCTATCTGGACGGTCTGAGTGAAGCCGCGATCAAGCGCTGCGTCGCCCTGCGCAAACCGCGGGAAAGCTTTCAGCTCAGCGAAAAGTTGCCGGGTTATCTGTTTCATTCCTATGAGGATTGCCAAACGTATTTGGAAGAAGAACTGGAGCGCTGCGGTGTGGAATGGTTCGATATTCTGATGCTCCATTGGCTCAATGATGTCAACTATGCCAAGGCAGAAAAGTACGATGAATTCCGTTTCCTGCGGGAAAAGAAAGCAGAAGGCAAGGCAAAACGTATCGGTTTTTCTTTTCATGGCAGTGCAGAGCTGCTGGAGCGTATCCTGCAGGCACATCCGGAGGTGGATGTTGTTCTGCTGCAGATCAATTATCTGGATTGGGAAAGTGTCGGCATCCAGTCCCGCCTCTGCTATGAAACCTGTGTCCGCCACGGCAAAGCCGTCTTTGTTATGGAGCCTGTGAAGGGCGGAACACTTTCTTCTCTGCCGGAAGAAGCGGAGGCTATGCTTCGCCGCGTTCATCCCGATTGGACGCCTTCCGATTGGGCGCTGCGCTTTGTGCAGTCCCTGCCCGCTGTGGAGATCTGCCTCAGCGGCATGGCAGCTGTCTCGCAGGTCGAGGCCAATATCCGTCTCTTCGAGCCGCTGACGGAAGAGGAGATCGCCCTTCTTGCGGAGGTGGCAAAGATCATTGAGCAGAAGACGGCCGTACCCTGTACCTCCTGCCGTTACTGTGTGTCCCATTGTCCGAAGAAAATCCCCATCCCGCAGTATTTCCGTATGCTCAATGAGCTGCACCGCTATCCGCGGGAAGGCTGGAAAATCAAGCCCACCTACCAGCAGCTGGCACAGACGACGGGTAAGGCATCGGACTGTATCGGCTGCCGCAGCTGCGAGAAGCATTGTCCGCAGCATATTGAGATCTCCGAACAGATGAAAACGATCGCGAAAAGCTTTGAGGGATAACACTATGACCATGAAAGAAATGATCTTTTCCCGCAAATCCTGCCGCAGCTTTACGGGGCAGGCTGTAGATGGGGAAATGATCGAAAAGATCCTGTCCTTTGAACCGAAGCCCCTGTATCCGCAGATCAAGGTGCGTATGGATATCGTCGGCAGGGAACAGGTCAAATGCATCTGTCCGTGGACGACCCCGCAGGTCATCACGGTCTATTCCGAGGAAACGGATGGTTATCTGGAAAACATCGGCTTCCTGTTTCAGCAGCTGGATCTGTACCTGCAGACTTTGGGGTTGGGTGTCTGCTGGCTGGGCATGGGCAGAATGAACCCCAAAACCGCTGAAGCTGTGGAGGAAATGCGGTTTGTCATCATGCTGGCTTTCGGCCATCCCAAGGGAGATCCGCTTCGCCATGACAGAAAAGCCTTTAAGCGGAAGCGCATGGATCAGATCGCCGACTGTCCCGATCCGAAGCTGGAGCCTGCCCGTTTTGCGCCGTCCGCGGTCAACAGCCAGCCATGGTACTTTGTGCATGAAGGCGATGCGATCCATGTCTATTGTGCTTCCAAGGGCTCGATGCTGGATATCGGCATCGCGCTTTCGCATCTGTATGTGACCTATGAAGATACGTTCCGCTTCTTCCGTACCGAAGGGATCCGCGATCTGAACGGCCGCAGATACGTGGGAAGCGTAACCTTGTAACAGGAGAGAGAAAACATGAAGCAGTTTGAAAAAGAATCCTTGGGTCTGTTTCCCACGCCCATGTATCGTCTGCCCAATCTCAGTCGTGAACTGGGAACCAATGTGTGGATCAAGCGCGATGACCTTTGCGGTGTGGCGCTGGGCGGCAATAAAGTCCGTAAACTGGAATATCTGCTCCGCGATGCCAAAAATCGGGGTTATGATCTTGTCATGACCACGGGACAGGCGCAGAGCAACCATGCCATGCTGACGGCGGCCTGTGCGCTGCGTATGGGCATGGACTGCATTCTCGTGTTGAAAGAGCGGGGCGTAACTGCCCGTAAAGGCAATCAGATCCTCAACCATCTGATGGGTGTCGAGGTTCGTTTTATGGATACGGACAGCTATGAGGAGATCTATCGGGAAATGGATCGCATCGGGGAAGAACTGGGTCGTAAGGTCTATAAGATCCCCTGCGGCGGCTCCAATGCGCTGGGCTCACTGGGCTATATCGATTGCATGAAGGAGGTTGCCGATTCCGGCATCCGCTTTGATCATCTGGTCTGTGCCTGCGGTTCGGGCGGTACGGCAGCGGGCTGCGTGCTGGGCGCGAAGCTCCATCTGCCCGATACGAAGGTGCTTTGCTCCATGGTGGATGACGATGCCTTTGATGTGATCGTTCCGCGGCTGATGCGGGAAGCTGCTGAACTGCTGGATATTTCGGTGGAGATCCCCGAGCCGGATCTCATGGAAATGTGGGGCGAGGGCTATTCCATTCCCTCTAAAGAGGGCAATGAAGCCATCGAAATGATGCTGCGGCTGGAAGGCATCGTGCTGGATCCCTGCTATACGGGCAAGGCCTTTGCGGGCCTTGTGCGCCGCGCCAGAGCGGGCTGCTACCGTGCGGATGACAATGTCCTTTTCGTTCATACGGGCGGAGCGGGCGGACTCTTCGCGCAGGATTGGGAAGTCTGATATGAACAGAGCGGAATATACCGCCTGGCTGAAAAATACCTACAGCGCGGAAGGGGAACGTCTGTTCTCCCGCTATCCCGATTTTCTGGTATTCCGTCATGGAGGAAATCGCAAATGGTTTGCGGTGATCATGGATCTACCCCATAAAAACCTGGGGCTGGACGGAGCAGGGAAGATCAGCGTTGTCAATCTTAAGTGTGATCCCCGCTTGATCGCGTCCTTTCGGGAAGAAGCGGGTATCTATCCCGGCTGGCATATGAATAAGGCGCATTGGCTCAGCGTGTCGCTTGAGGGAGGAGTAAAGGAAGACCTCCTCCGGTTTCTGACCGATATGAGCTACGAACGAACAAAAAAGTGAGGAAACCTGACGGTTTCCTCACTATTTTTACGTGTAGCAGAAATATTACATGCAGAACTAAATATCCTCCGCCAGAACCCTGCGCTTTTTCCATGCGCCGGAAAGGAAGTAGAGCATACCGGGTACGGCATTTCCGAAGGGCGCCAGCGCGTAACCCAGAACAAAGCCGTAGAATCCCCAGCTCAGAACGATGCCAAACAGCCAGCTCAGCCCGATCCGCAGCACAACGCCGTCCAGCAGCGCCAGGACCATGCTGAACTTCGCGTAGCCGATGCCCTGAATGAAGGCGCCCGTACCGCGCATGACCGCCAAAGCGGGGAACATCCAAAGGATCGCTTTGATGAATGTGCCGCACATCTCATGCACTGCGGGATCGTCGGAGAAGATCATGAAAAGCTCTTTTCCAAAAGCCACATAACCGATCATGGAAACCACGGTCATAAGGAAGGAATAGATCCATGCCCAATAAACGACCTTCACGGCACGTTTCGGTTCTTTGGCTGCGATATTCTGGCTGATCATCGGCAGCGCACCGAACTGAATGCCCTGCGAGATCTTGTTGATGATATCGTCGATGCGCATGCCAACGCCAAAGGTGGCCGATGCCACAACGCCCACATTGTTGACCATCGAATTGACGTACAGCATGGAGATATTGATGCAGCCGGACTGGATCGCCATGGGTGTGCCGAGGGAAAGGATCATCTTGGTGTAGTGCCTGCTGATCTTAAAGCTTTCAAGGCTGAAATCAAAGCCCAGTTCTTCCTTGTGCCGGAAGAGATACCACAGGGAGAACAGGAAGGAAACGGCCTGTCCGATGATGGTGGCCAATGCCGCGCCCGCAACTTCCCACTGAAAGATACCGGTGAAGAGAATGTCCAGTATCAGATTCACAACGGAGGCAATGCAGATAAAGAGGAAGGGACGTTTGGAGTCGCCCATGCCGCGCAGCACAGCGGAAACCATATTGTAGCCTGCCGTGAAGAACAGGCCTGCTCCGCAGATGATCAGATAATCCTCTGCGAAGGCGCGGGATTCCGTCGGGATGTTCATAATGTCGAGGATCCATCCCTTGGCAGAGAGAAATACCACGGAAAGCAGAATGGCAAAGATCGAGATCAGGCTGAAGAGCGTACCCATGATCCTGCTCATTTCCTTCCGTTTTCCGGCGCCCAATGCCTGCGAGATCAAAACCTGTCCGCCGTTGGAAAAGCCGAAGCAGACCATCGTGGCGAAATTCAGGATCTGGCTGCTTTGGGACACGGCGGAGAGACCCGGCGTTCCCACATATTCGCCGACGATGATCATGTCGATGGTGCTGTAAAGCACCTGCATGGCATTGGATGCCATAAACGGCAGCATGAAGAAGAGCAGCTGTTTCGGAATACTGCCTGTGGTAAAATTTTTGGCGATGCTTTTGGTGCTCATGTTCTATGCGCTTCCTTTTCTGCTTGATCGGTTATTTCGCGAATAATTCCATGGCTTTCTGTGCCATGCGGGAACCGTAGATTTCAAAATTCTCCGCGAACTGACCGATGTCCATGGTGTTGTCAATGCCCACGGGGCCTAAGTGTATGATGGGATTGCCGTAAGCGCCGCCGCCCGAGTAGGTCAGCGCGCCCATCACCATGGCGTGATCCAGCATCTCGCGGATGCCCAACTCAGCGCCGCCGTGGACATACTGCGCCGTTGTATAAGCGCCAACCAGTTTTCCTGCAAGCTTCAGCTTTCCCGCATCGGAGAGAAGAAAACTCATCATCTGTCCCGTGATGTGAGCGGCATAAATCGGAGAACCGAAGACCACGCATTTTGCCTCCTGCACAAATTCCGTATCCACTGCTTCGATGGGAAATGCCTTCGCTTCCGCACCCTCCACGCTGTTCATGCCCTTGACGATCAGATCGCCCATGTTTTTCGTGTTGCCGGTAACGGAATGGTAAATGACTGCAAGTTTCATAGGGTTCCTCCCGATTCACATGAATGTGGTGTTCTTAAAGATCGCTGATGGCGCGGGGCATCACATCGGCGGGAATGGGGCATTTGTAGCCCTCGGGGGCTACACGCCTGGTGTGTTCTGCCTTGGCGGCCTCAATGAGAGCGGGATCGTTCAGCAGATCATAAGCCGTCGCGGCAAGAACTTTGCCGGAGTACAGTGTGCCCTTGTGGGCAATGGAGGTATTGTTGCAGGCAACGAACTGCCACGAATGACCGGGTGTACCTGCCACGGTGGTCATGCCTCTCATGCTGCCGGTGGGGCATACCCAGCTGACGTCGCCCACGTCGGTAGAGCCGCCCACGGGAATGTCATTGGCGTAGTAGGGGAGAAGGAATTCGGAAAGAGCCGTGTCTTCCGCAAACAGTTCTTCCAGCTGCGGACGGAGTGCTTCGCCGCAGGTATCCACCGCCATTTGCAGCGGGGTCTTGCTCTTTCTGCACTGCTCGCGAAGAGCCGCGGCAAATTCCTGTTCCTCCTGCGTGTAGGTCGGCAGAGGCAGCTGCTCCATGTTTTGGTAGATCAGCTTTGCAAGAACATCATTGCGGATCTTTTCCGAGCAGGCTTTCACAAAGTCGATCTCCACACGGGTGTCCGTCATTAAGCAAGCACCGCGGGCAACGTTGTTCACGCGCTCATAAAGCTCTGCCAGATAATCGGATTTGGGTGCGCGGATCAAATAGAGAACATCGGCGCGGGACTGTACTACGTTGGGAGAAAAACCGCCGGTGTTGGTGATCGCATAGTGGATCCTTGCTTTTTCGATCATATGCTCCCGCAGATACTGGGTGCCGGTGTTCATCAGTTCCACGGCGTCCAGCGCAGAGCGCCCGTTTTGCGGCTGGCTGCCGGCATGGGCAGCAATGCCGTAGAATTTATAATGTACCTGATAGTTGGCAAGGGATGATCCGTTGGTCACGGCAAAGCTTGGACCGGGATGCCATGTCAGAGCCACATCGCATTCATCAAAAACGCCTTCTCTGGCCATAAAGGCCTTGCCGGAGCCGCCTTCCTCACCGGGGCAGCCATAGACGATCACCGTGCCGCTGTGGGCGGGATCGCTTTCCAGATATGCCTTGATCCCCAAGGCCGCCGCCACTACACCGGCACCAAGACAGTTGTGTCCGCAGCCGTGTCCGGGTTTTCCCGCATCCTCCTCAGAGGTGGGTTCTTTTACGGCTAAGCCGCCTTTCTGGTTCAGACCGTCCAATGCGTCATATTCCGCCAGCAGTCCGATGACAGGCTTTCCGCAGCCGAATCGGGCAGAGAAAGCAGTCGGCAGCTTGGCAATGCCTTTCTGAACCTCAAATCCTTCTTCTTCCAATACGCTGCAAAGGAGATCGACGGAGCGGTATTCTACAAATGCTGTCTCCGCGTATTCCCAAATGCGGTCGTTGACGTGGATGATGCAGTCTTTCTTGCTTTCGATGTAATCAAAAATCTGCTGCTTGTTCACTTCTGATTCCTCCCGACGTGAAAGATGTCTGTGGCGGTTCTGTATCTGAAATGCCGGTCTTACGGTTCAATGGCGATCTTCATGACGTTATCCAGCTTGTGTTCGAAGATGCGGTATGCTTCTTCAATGTCATTCAGTTTATAGCGGTGGGTGATCAGAGGCGTGGTGTCGATCTTTCCGTCTTCGATCAAAGAAAGGATCTGAGCACAGTCGCAGCCGTCCACACCGCCGGTCTTGAAGGTAAGGTTTTTGCCGTACATTTCGGGAAGGGGAAGGGATTGTGCTTCGTCATACAGTGCAACGACCGTTACGGTAGCGTTCGGTCGGGCGCATTCCCATGCAAGACGGAAGGAGTCTTTCGCACCTGCTACCTCGAGGACAATGTCTGCGCCGCCGTGATCGGCGTGTTCCGCGGTGAATGCTTTGCAGTTTCTAGGTTCGCAGATCAGAATTTCGGGATAATGCAAACGGAGGAAATCAATGCGGGCGGGATCTTTTTCACAAACAATGATCCGCTTGGGTTGTTTCAGCATCACGCAGAGGAGGGTACAGATGCCCGTAGGACCTGCGCCGATGATGAGAACGGTGTCATCTTCTGTGATTTCAGAGATCTTCGCCGCCCAAAAGCCTGTGGCCAGTATATCACCAACAAAGAGTGCTTGTTCATCAGTCACGGAATCGGGAATGACGTTCAGTCCCTGATCTGCAAAGGGAACACGGACATAATCTGCCTGCCCGCCGTCAATGCGGCAGCCCAGCGCCCATCCTCCGTTGGGATCGGTGCAGTTGTTCACAAAGCCGTGTTGACAAAAGAAACATTTGCCGCAGAAGGTCTCCACATTCACCGTCACCCGATCTCCGGCTTTTACGTTGTCCACGTCGGAACCGACAGACTCCACAATGCCGACCATTTCATGGCCAACCGTAATTCCGGGTACCGCCCGCGGCACAGAACCATGTTTAATGTGCAGATCGCTGGTGCAGATGCTGCTCAAAGTTACCCGTACGATCGCATCCCGCGGATCAAGAATAACAGGCTTGTTTTTTTCAGCAAAAGAAAACCGCCCATGTTCCATATATGTATAAGCCTTCATTTTCTATCCCTCCGTTAAGCAGTATTATTATATCGCATAATCATCGGAAATTCCATATCCAGCATGATATTCTTGCATAATACAAGCTCTATCCACATCCGATCTCGAATACCGCTTCATCTAAATCAAACTGCTGGCCTATTGAATGCCGAAATAAAAAGAAAAATCCCAAAACCTTGCAGTTTCGAGATTTTTCCTTATAGAACCTCACATGTCCGTTGGTGGAGATAAGCGGGATCGAACCGCTGACCTCTTGAATGCCATGGGCTCCATGGTGTATACTAAATAATATTTATGTAAAAATCAGTCTAATAAGTCCAATTTGTTTGCATAAAAATCCATTATATATCAGTTGGTGC
>JAFSHY010000026.1 GCA_017440065.1 Oscillospiraceae bacterium
GCAACGATGCCCTTTTGGGTATTGGCTGCGCTGCTGGCCGTGTTGGTTTCCTCCTGCGAGGCCTCGTATGCTTCCTTGGCCTTCTTCACCGCTTCTTCCGTGGGCGCGTGTTCGGACATGACCGCAGGACAGGGATGCTCCACAGAGCCACACACAGGGCAGGGCTGCCCCGCTTCCAGTCCCGATGCCAGCACACCCGCCTGTTCATCCAGAAATGCTTTGTTGAGCGCGTCATAGGTCTGCCGTCTGCGGGTCGATTCTGCCTCCGCATCCCGATAAGCATTTTGCTTTTCCTTCAGCCGCGTGCGCTGCGTTTCGAGGGCACGGAGATTTTCCAGCAATGTCCGCAGCTTTTTCTCCTGTTCGGTCAGCCGCTGCTGCTCCGCGCTCAGCTTTTCCTTTTCCGCGCTGACGGAGTCCAGCGTTTTCCGTTCTTCCTTTCCGGCAGCGATCGAGGCTTCCAATTCCGCAACCGATGTTCGCGCGGTTTCTTCCTCCCCGATGGCTTTCGTCAGCGATGCCTGCGTGCTTCGCAGTTCCCGCGTGCCGTTCTGCAGTTCCTCATAGGAGGGCAGCAGCAGGCCGATCTCCGCGAGCTGCAGGGAAAGCGCTTCCTGCTCGGGCAGGGTCGCCTGCGCTGCCATCAGCGCTGCTTCCGCCGCCGCCAGCGCGGCTTCTTCCTCCGTTTCTTTTCTTTGGTTGTCCGCAAGGGCGGCCTTCGCCTTGGCATAAGCCTCCGCTTTGGTCAGCGCTCCATGGATTTCTTCCAGCCGCGTTTCCGTCTGCGTCAGTTCATTCGAAAGCGCATCCTCCGCCCGACGGTCTTCCGCCAGCAGATGTTCCAGCAGCTCCATCACATCGGCGGTCAACATGCCGCCTTCTCTCGCTTTTCGGACATCCTGAAGCAGCAGCGAATCCTCGCCGCAGGTGATGCCGCGGATATACTGCTGCCTGCCGGCTTCCGCCCCGCTCAGCTGCCGCCAAAGGTCATTGGCCTCCTCCTTCAGACGGTTCTGCAGCGCCACATAGCAGCCCGTGCCGAAAATCTCACGGAAGATCTTCTGCCGCTCCCTGGTGTCTGCCTGCAGCAGCTTGCGGAAATCGCCCTGCGAGATCATGGAGACCTGCGAAAACTGCTCGCGGGTCAGCCCGATGATCTCTCCGATGGCTTTGTCCACTTCCCGCAGCTTGGTAATGACCCGTCCGTCGGGACAGATCAGCTGGGCATCCGCCGTCTGCTTCGTAAAGCCGCTGCCGTGCTTTCTGGCGCGTTCGTATTCCGGATTGCGGCGGACGGTATATTCCTTGCCGTCATAGGAGAAGACCAGCTCCACCGCGGTGGGATCCTCCGCCCCGGCATACTTGGAGCGGAGCATGGAAGGCTCACGGCTGCCGCCGCTGGCTTCGCCGAACAGGGCAAAGGTGATGGCGTCAAAGATGGTGGTCTTTCCCGCGCCGGTATCGCCGGTGATCAGATACAGTCCGCCTGTTCCGAGGGCGGTAAAATCCAGCTCCTGCGTACCCGCGTAAGGGCCGAAACCGGAAATGGTCAGTCGCAGAGGTCTCATGCGTGATCCTCCCAGATAGATTCGATCAGACTTTGGGTGAAGGTCTGTTGCTCTTCCGTCATAGGGCGGTTATTCTGCTGCTCGTAAAGCTCCGCAAAGAGCTGCAGCGGGGACTTCCGCTCCACATCCTCCGCATCGCCGATCAGCTGATTGGTGCGGGTGCGGGTATTGTCATAGGTAAGCTTCATCAGATTCGGATAGATCACCCGCAGCTTGCCGATGGCTTCGGGGATGTCCTCCTCATCGGTCAGAACGACCTGCAGATAATCATCCGCTGCGGTGCCTGCGTAAAATGCCTTGTCCGTCACCTCCGCGAAGCTGCCGCGGATGATGCGCAGATCATGCCGCGGGATCAGCGGCACAGTATGCAGCTGCGTTTCGCCCTTTTCGCCCAGTTCCACCACCGTTACGCTTTTATAGTGTTCCGCTTCGGAGAAGGAATACTTGAGCGGTGTGCCGCAGTAGCGCACCCGATTGGAGCCGATGTTCTGCGGCCCGTGGATATGGCCCAGCGCCACATAGTCAAAGCCATCAAATACCGCGGCATCCACATTGTCGCTGCCGCCCACGGAGATCTCCTCCGATTCGCAGGTGGCGGCGCCCGTGACGAACTGATGGGTCAGCAGCACATGGCGCTTCGCGGGATCGATGTCCATGTTTTCGATGGCAACACGAACGGCATCGGTATAGCTTTCGATGCACTTCTCGGGGAAAAACCGCTTCACATGGGCAGGCTTGAGAAACGGCAGCAGCCAGAAGCAGACGGCGCCGTGTTCATCGGTCAGTTCGATCGGCGTCACCGCCCCGTGGTAGACCGGGGACATATGGATGCCCGCCCCTTCCATCAGGCGGCTGCCGAAAGCCAGCCGTTCGGGGCTGTCATGATTGCCGCTGATGGCCAGCACCTGCACCTGCAGCCGCGAAAGGCGGCTGAGAAACTCATCAAACAGCGTGACCGCCTCGGCAGACGGTACGCTCTTATCGTAAATATCGCCGCAGAGCATCACCGCGTCCGCGTTTTCCTCCCGAATGATCCGCAGGATCTGCTGCAGGATATACTCCTGATCCTCAATCATGGATATTTCATTGACCCGCTTTCCCAGATGCAGGTCCGACAGGTGGATCAGTTTCATAAGAAACCTCCCGTTTTTTCTTTTTATTATACAGGAAACACGCAATAAAAGAAACAGACTCCCGCAGAAATTATCTGCCGCATTCCTTCATCCCTGCAGAACCGGTAAACCGTGCGGAAGGAAACAGTTGACTTTCCCCTTCCGCTGCGAAATAATAAAATAAAATGAAATGAATTCAGAGGTGGAATGACAATGGAACTTAAGAATCGGATCGATGCGGTTTTGGATCATGTGATCCGTCACCGCCGATGGCTGCATGCGCATCCGGAGCTTTCCGGTCAGGAACAGAACACGGCTGCTTATATCGCATCGGCTCTGCGGGAGATTGGCCTTACACCCACGGAGAACATCGGCGGCTACGGTGTGGCTGCCGTGATCCACGGCAGCAAGGACGGCAAATGTGTGGGTCTGCGGGCAGATTTCGACGCCCTGTCCATTCAGGAGCAGACAGGCCTTCCCTTCGCTTCCGGGCATCCCGGCATCTGCCACGCCTGCGGTCACGATATGCATACCGCCATGCTTCTGGGCGCAGCCGAGGTGCTGAACAGTATGAAAGACTCCTTTGCGGGTTCGGTCAAGCTGATCTTCCAGCCTTCTGAGGAAAACGCCGCCGCCAGCGGCGCCAAACAGATGATCGCGGACGGTGTTCTGGAAAATCCCCATGTGGACGCGATCTTTGCCCAGCATGTCAGCCCGACCTACCCCACCGGTTCCATTGCTTTAAACAGCGGCGCGATGTCCGCTTCTTCCGACCGCTTCTTTATCACCGTCGGCGGTAAGAGCAGCCACGGCTCCGCGCCGGAGAGCGGCGTCGACGCAGTCGTCATCGGCGCGCAGGTCATCACCGCCCTGCAGTCCATCGTGGCGCGGAATGTCAGCCCGCTGGACAGCGCCGTGCTTACCATCGGCAAGGTCACCGCGGGCTCCCGTTACAACATCATCGCCGAGGAGTGCGTGATGGAGGGCACCTGCCGCACGCTGGATCCCAAGGTGCAGGA
>JAFSHY010000027.1 GCA_017440065.1 Oscillospiraceae bacterium
GAGGGCGAAAACAAGGCGCTGAACATCGTCAATACTCCCACCGCCAAGATGCAGGATATTCGCGGCAACCGCATCTCCATGATCTTCCAGGAGCCTATGACCGCGCTGAACCCCGTGTTCCGCATCGGCGCACAGGTCGATGAGGTCATCAAGCTGCATAACCCCGATATGACCGATGAGGACGTCAAGGCCCGTACCATGGAAATGCTGGAACTGGTCGGCATTGCCAACAAGGAAGGCGTCTACAAGATGTATCCCCACGAGCTGTCCGGCGGTATGCGTCAGCGTATCTGCATCGCCATCGCGCTGGCCTGCAAGCCCAGCCTGATCATCGCGGACGAACCCACCACGGCTCTGGACGTTACCATCCAGGCGCAGATCCTCGATCTGCTCCGTGATCTGAAGGATAAGATCAATTCCTCCATCATGCTGATCACCCATGACCTCGGCGTCGTTGCCTCCATGGCGGACTATGTCGTTGTTATGTACGCGGGCCGTATCGTGGAAAAGGGCACTGCCCATGATATCTTCCACAATCCCTGCCATCCCTATACCATTGGCCTCATGAAGTCCAAGCCCGTTGTCGGCAAGAAGGTCGAATCCCTCTATAACATCCCCGGCAACGTTCCCAACCCCGTCAATATGCCCGACTACTGCTATTTCCGCGACCGCTGCGAAATGCAGTGCGACGCCTGCAAGGGCGACTATCCCCCTGCCTTCAAGATCAGCGATACCCATGTGGTCTCCTGCTGGAAGTATCAGGAGCAGGGTGAAAACCTCGGTTATCCGAAATCCAAGAATGTGGAGGAGCTGCTGTAATGGAAGAAAAACGCATTGACCAGTACACCGCCAAGGGTTTCGAAGGCGCGGAAAACGACGAGCAGTACCTTCTCGTTGTTAAGAATCTGAAAAAGTGGTTCCCCATCAAGTCTTCCTTCTTCAAGGTCACCATCGGCAACGTCAAGGCGGTCGACGGCATCTCCTTCAAGATCAAGCGCGGCACCACCATGGGTCTCGTCGGCGAATCCGGCTGCGGTAAGTCCACCGTCGGCCGTACCATCCTCCGTCTGCAGGGCAAGACCGACGGTCAGGTCTTCTTCGACGGCCAGGAGATCTTCGGTCTCTCCGCTTCCGAGCTGCGCGCCATGCGCCCCAAGATCCAGATCATCTTCCAGGACCCCTATTCCTCCCTCTCTCCCAGACTGCCCATCGGCGAGATCATTGCCGAGGCCGTCCGTGAGCATGAGATCGTTCCCAAGGAAGAGATCGACGACTATGTCACCCGCATCATGCATGCCTGCGGTCTGCAGGAGTATCATAAGGACCGTTATCCCCATGAGTTCTCCGGCGGCCAGCGTCAGCGTATCTGCATCGCCCGCGCTCTGGCTCTGAATCCCGATTTCATCCTCTGCGACGAGCCTGTCTCCGCCCTGGACGTTTCCATTCAGGCGCAGATCATCAACCTGCTGAAGGAGCTGCAGAAGGACTTTGGTCTGACCTACCTGTTCATCTCCCATGACCTCTCCGTCGTGGAGCATATCTCCGATACCGTCGGCGTTATGTATCTGGGCAATATGGTCGAATACGCTCCCACCGAAAGCCTGTTCAAGAACCCCAAGCACCCCTATACGCAGGCTCTGCTTTCCGCCATCCCGATGCCCGATCCCGATCTGAAGATGGACCGCATCATTCTGGAAGGCTCCATTCCTTCTCCTGCCAATCCTCCCAAGGGCTGCAAGTTCCATACCCGCTGCGAAAAGTGCATGGAAGTGTGCAAATATGTTCAGCCTGACTTCGATGAGGTCGAGCCCGATCATTTCTGCGCCTGCCATCTGCTGAATACGCCCGAGAGAATGGCCGAGCTGGAAGCCGTTGCTGCCGAGATCAAGGCGCAGGAAGAAGCTGCCGCAGCTGCCAAAAAGTAACTGCATGATCCTGCCGGAAACGGCAGATCCTATTCCGGGCAGAGCGATCTGCCCGGAATCCGTTTATTGAGGTTCTTTGTTCCCATAGAGGTGTTCACATGGCAAAAAAGAAAGAGATCTTTGAGGATGACGGCCGTACCATTGCCGATATGAATGTGGACGGCATGCCCTGGTATGTGCAGAAGCGGGAAAAGCCGCAGCAGCAGGAATCCGATCCCCTGAATCTGACCGCGAAGGAAAAGTGGGCGATGATGGGCGGTGTGATGAAAGCCACTATGCTGGTCACGCTGGTCTTCGGTCTGGGCTTTTTCCTGTTCATCCTGTTTCTAGTGCTGGTTCTCTGAGTGAAAAACTACCGCGTTCCTGTCCGTTCGGGGCAGGAACGCGGTCTTTTGTTTGATGGGTATCTTGTTTGCGATGAACGGAGCAGCGGCTTGTATCCCTCCGGTGGGATAGCTGTACAGGATCAGCTTCGGCGGCGGTGCTGAAACTGTGCGTAAGCACGAACGTCCTCCAGCAGGTCATCACCGGCATTCGGATCGTCAAAGAGCGCCTGCTTCAGATCGGCATCCGGGAGGGGGAATTCCCGTCCGCAGAGCGCATCCAGTGTGACGCCGTAGAGGTCTGCCATGGCGCAGAGGAGCGATAGCTCCGGTTCGCGGCTTCCGTTTTCGTACATGGCCACGGCACTGCGGGAGATGCCCAGCTTCGCGGCGAGGGCAGGCTGTGTCAGACTGTGAGCAGCGCGCAGACGGCGCAGATTGTCGGAAAGAAGGGACATGGCGGCACCTCGCTTCAAAATGGTTGAATGGAAAAAGCACCCGAAGCATTGGCTGCTTCGGGTGCGGAATGTGCGGATCAGCCGACATGCTGGACTTTCTGTCCGTCGGGTGTTTCGATGCGCTTGATGGTAGCGCCGAGACCCTGCAGCTTGCCGACGATGTCTTCATAACCGCGCTCCACATAGTGGACGTCTTCCACCACGGTGGTGTCGCCGGCCACAAGTCCGGCCACGACCATGGCAGCGCCGGCGCGAAGGTCAAATGCTTTCACGCTGCAGCCATGCAGCGTATCGACACCATTGATCACGGCGATCTTGGTGTCCACCTGAATGTTGGCGCCCATGCGGTTTAATTCCGCAGTGTAGCGGAAACGGGTGTCATAGATGCCCTCGGTGATCAGACTGCCTCCCTTGGCCAGCGCCATACAGACGCAGAGCAGAGGCTGCATATCCGTGGGGAAACCGGGATAGGGAAGGGTCTTGACCTTGGTGGGGCGCAGCGGTACGGTGCGCTGAACACGAAGTGAATCATCGAATTCGGTGATCTTTACGCCCATTTCCCGCAGCTTTGCCGTGATGCACTCCAAATGGCGCGGAATGATGTTGCGGATCACCACATCACCGCCGGTCGCGGCAGCGGCTGCCATGTAGGTGCCTGCCTCGATCTGGTCGGGGATGATGGTATAGCTGCCGCCATGCAGGCTGCGGACACCGCGAACCTTGATGGTATCAGTGCCGGCGCCGGAAATACGGGCGCCCATGGAATTGAGGAAATTCGCCAGATCGACCACGTGGGGCTCCTTGGCGCAGTTCTCAATGATGGTGGTGCCTTCGGCCAGTGCGGCTGCGATCACGGTGTTGATCGTGGCACCGACGGAGACCATATCGGGGAAGATATGACCGCCGGTCAGATGACCGTTGGCAATAACGTAGCCGTTCTGCAGTTCCACTTCAGCACCCATGGCACGGAAAGCCTTGAGATGCTGATCGATGGGACGGTCGGAGAAATTGCAGCCGCCGGGAAGAGCGACCTTGGCAGAGCCGAAACGGCCCAGCTCCGCACCGATCAGATAATAGGAGGCGCGGAACCGGCGTACCAGCTCGATGGGAGCGATGATGTTGCGGACACGGGTGCAGTCGATCTCCAGCGAATTGGGGGAAAGACGGCGGATCTTTGCGCCCATATCGCTCAGAATGTTGAGCAGCAGGCGGACATCGGAGATATCCGGGACGTTGTCAAGATGACAGACGCCGTCGACCAGCAGAGTGGCCGGAAGGATGGCAACCGCAGCATTTTTGGCGCCGGAAATATTCACGGAGCCTTTCAGCGGTGTACCGCCCTGAATCATATATTTAATCATGTAAAAACCTCTTTTTGACCAGTATGTGCAAAAAAGTGGTGTCAAAGCTATGTAATAACTACCAGGTACTAATAGAATACCATAGAAGACATAAAATGTAAAGAAAAAACTACAATTTAGAAACAGATACACCGTCGAAATCGGCAAAAACCTGTCGATATTCGAACAAACGATTGAATTTCGATACAATAATCGTCCATAATCCGCGATTATGGGAAATCAGTATTTGCGGCGAAGACCTTTGGGCAGGTGGTTTTTGAGGACCCCGCCCGAGCCTTTTACCCAGCCGAGGGCGCAGCCGTCCGCGGCAAACACGGTCCAGCCGTTCCGGTCGGCTGCAACGGTCTCGCCGTGCAGATAGGCGGCGGTTTCGCGGCTCTCCGCGGGGAAGGAGACGGCCATGTCGCCGCCCTGCAGCCAGAGCGCCAGCGCGTGGTCGGGCTCAAAGCGGCCTTTCTTTTCTTCTCCGAGGCAGAGTCCTGCGCGCAGTACCTTTAATCCCTGAAAGGCGGGCATTTCGGTCGGCAGCAGGAAGTATCTCGTGCCGAAGGCCGTCAGCCGTCCCTCAGGCAGGCAGATGCCGTGATCGCGCAGGAAGGCATCCAGCGCCGCGGGGGACTTGATCCCGCGTTCGAGGGTGCAGTCAGAAGCTTCTGTGCCATTATATTGCAGAACGGCCGCAAAGTGTCCCTCGCCGCGGAGCAGATGGGGCCAGAGGCGGAAGGTGCGCTCCAGCCCTTCGGCGGGATCCGCGACCCATTCGGGACGTCCGCGGTCGAACCACGGGGCGGAAACCTCTGCCACGGAAAAGTCGGGATGGTCATGAAGGAACGAGGAGATCACGCCTTCGTTTTCTTCCGGCGCGAAGGTGCAGGTGGAATAGACCAGCCTGCCGCCGGCGCGCAGCATTTTGGAGGCGGATTCGAGGATCTCCCGCTGGCGGTGGGCGCACATCTCCACCGTTTCCCGGCTCCAGTCGGTCACGGCAGCCTCCTCCTTGCGGAACATGCCTTCACCGGAACAGGGGGCATCCACCATAATGCGGTCAAAATAGCGGGGGAAACGGGCAGCCAGCCGTTCGGGATGCTCGTTCAGCACAAGGGCGTTGGCAATGCCCATCCGTTCGATGTTCTGGGAAAGGATCTTTGCCCGCTGGGGATGGATCTCGTTGGCTACGAGCAGACCTTCACCCCGCAGATAGCCGGCCAGCTGGGTGGATTTTCCGCCGGGCGCAGCGCAGAGATCCAGCACCCGTTCGCCGGGCAGGGGATGCAGCAGGGCAGCAGGCGCCATGGCGCTGGCTTCCTGCAGATAGTAGGCGCCGCCGTCATGGAAGGGATGCAGCCCGGGGCGCTGGGCCGGGTCATAGTAGAAGCCGAGGGGTTCCCACGGAACAGGCTCCGTCGCAAAAGGCAGCTCCAAAGCGGGGTAACGGGCATTGCGGCGCAGCGCTACCGCTCTGGGGCGGTCAAAGGCGGCAAGGAATTCCGGCAGCTCACTGCCGAGCAGGCCTTCCATTTTCTCCAGAAATCCGTTGGGAAGCATGAGCATTCCTCCTGTTTGGGTGATAGGATCGTTTGTATCAGTATAACGCAGGAAATAAAAAAGATAAAGTGCAAAATTACCACTTGACAATTTTGGATTTATCCTATATAATCTTGTTGTTCGCTTGAGACGCCGGTATAGCTCAGTCGGTAGAGCAGCTGATTTGTAATCAGCAGGTCGGGGGTTCGAGTCCGTCTACCGGCTCCACCAGCTGACAAGCAATGAACTGAATATGGGGGAATTCCCGAGTGGCCAAAGGGGGCAGACTGTAAATCTGTTGTCAGTGACTTCGGTGGTTCGAATCCACCTTCCCCCACCAGAAAAAAGCACTTGCTTTTGCAAGTGCTTTTTTCAACGAAATAAATCCCTGCGGGATTTGTGAAATGCACCTCGTGCGTGAAATACGCC
>JAFSHY010000028.1 GCA_017440065.1 Oscillospiraceae bacterium
CAGCGGACGGGAAGCTCCGGTGCGGCCCGTATCGTCGGGGATCAAAAGGATGGCGGATTGTGCATTCATCCGTTCGCACTTCCTTTCAGGGGGTTCGGGGCAAAGCCCCATACAATATCAGTATATCAGATTGGCTGCGATTTGTACAGCGGAATCCCGAGGGAAAACGGAGCAAATCGAAAAAAAGCCAAAAATAAGCAAGATCATAACAGGGGAGAGAAAAACAGAAAAGGCAAGTCCCTAGGGACTTGCCTTTTTTGGCACAATTAGTCTGCGATGTAGGGCAGCAGGGCAACGTGACGGGCACGCTTGATGGCGATGGTCAGCTGACGCTGATGCTTGGCGCAGGTACCGGTGGTACGACGGGGCAGGATCTTGCCGCGCTCGGACAGATAGCGGCGCAGCTTGGCGATATCCTTGTAGTCGATGTGAGCAACCTTGTCGACGCAGAAGCTGCAAACCTTTTTGCGCTTGCGCGGACGGGCCTTATCGTTAGGCATGATAATCCTCCTTTACAGATTTGGTATCGGTGAAAAAGTCAAAATCAGAAGGGCAGCTCATCGTCTTCGAGCATAGCGAAGTCGGAGCCGGGAACGGAGCCGGAGAAGCCGGGAGCAGCGGGGGCGTAGCTCTGGGGCATGGCGGCAGGGGCATAGCCCTGATTGAAGCCATCCTGAGCGCCGTCGCGCTTGGAGTCGCCGAAATAGACATTGTCGGCAACCACTTCCGCGGAGGTTCTCTTATTCCCTTCTTTGTCGGTCCAGTTTCTCATCTGGAGCCGGCCGGAAACCACAGCCATGCGGCCCTTGGTGAAGAACCGGGAGACGAACTCCGCGGTGCTGCGCCATGCCACGATGTCAATGAAATCCGTTTCCCGTTCGGCGCCGTCCTTGGGACCGAAATCCCGGTCGACAGCCAGACGGAAGGATGCCACGGCAATTCCGCTGCCGGTGCGGCGGAGTTCCGGGTCACGGGTAAGACGGCCCATGAGAACGATGTGGTTCAGCATGTTGTGCCTCCTTACTCTTCTTCAGCAACAATGATGGAACGCAGGACGCCTTCCGTGATCTTGAAGACGCGGTCGAGCTCAGCGGGGAACTCGGGGTTGGTCTCCATGTTCATCAGGACGTAGTAGCCTTCGGGCATGTCGTTGATCGGGTAAGCAAGACGGCGCTTGCCCCACTCGTCGATACCGTTCAGAGTACCGTTCTCCTCAACCATTGCCTTGAACTTTTCCACGATAGCCTTGGTCTCTTCTTCGCCGATGGTGGCGTCGATGATGTAAAGGACTTCGTACTTGGCGGAAATCTTAGCCATGTTTGTGTGCACCTCCTTATGGTCTAGTGGGCAGCAATCTCGTTGCTGCCAAGGATCAGCCTGCTTTTCGCAAGCCAGTACAGTATAGCGGATGCGGCATCATTTGTCAAGAAATAAATTGAAAAAACAAGGAAAATTTGAATATATTTTATGAAATCCGCGGTTTATCCGCAGAGAAGACGGGCAAGGCTTTCGGCGAAGGCCTGCGCTGCGCGGATGGCCTCCTGCAGGGTGTCTCCCGCGGCGCCGAACTCCGCCAGCAGGGAGAGCGGCGTCAGATGCTGGTTGTACCGCTGGGTCACCAGCGAGATGCCGCGGCTCAGCCCGGGCGTCTCCCGCAGCAGCATCTCCAGCTTCATCGCGCAGGAGAGATTGGTCTGCCAGTCGGGGTGATCAAGGCCGCCTTCGTCCGTGCCGACCACCAGCATGACCTTTGCCATGCCGTTTTCCGCTGTGCCGCCCATAGAACTGTCCGGGTTTTCAAAGGCATCGCGATGCACATCCAGCACCATGCGGATGGAAGGATATTGGACGAGATAGTCATCAATGATGGCGGCCATGCGGTCATAGGAGCCGGCGTAGGAGGGGTAGTCATTGACCGCCTGATCGTGCAGCACGGAGATGCCGTGACCCTCCAGCACGGCGGCGATCTCGCTGCCCAGACGGATGACGGAGCATTCGGGATCAAGGGTGCGGTAGGACTCTGTCTCTTCATATTCCCAACCCGGTTCCGGTTCGTAGGCTTCGGTGGAATGGGTATGGACGATCAGCACCTGCGGCCCGTCCGCGGCTGCTGCAGGCAGCGGGGCGGTCAGCAGAGCGGCCGCGTCGTAGGAAAGGGTGCAGTTGCCGCGGATGTTCAGCCGCGCGGCATCCTCCGCGGTGAAAGCGGGCAGCGGAGCGGGTGGTATCGTTTCGGCAGGTTCGTCCCACGGCAGATCGCGAAAGCGCAGCTGCGGGATCTCGTGCCGCGGCGCTTCCTCCTGCGCGGGAGGCACAGGCTCGTCCGCGTATGGCTGCGGGCGGTCAAAAAGAAGGCGGGGGGAAAGCTTCAAAGACGGCAGCAGCCGCAGAAACAGCGCCAGTACCAGCAGGATCATGCAGCGGCCAAGCAGCGCGGCACGGACTTGTCTTGTCATGGATCATCGCCTCCCTCTGCATTGTATGCGCCGCGGGAGGGGATTTAGTATCGGAATCGCGGGAGACGGAGATTGGAGCGCATAGGTATGCCTTGCTTGTTATTCTGAGCGAAGCGAAGAATCTCCTGCGCATCAGCGTATTGCAACGTAGCGGACGTTCCTGCGCAAACGGAATACGCTGCGTCTGTTCGCGCAGAAAACCCCCGTTGTTCAAAGGAACAACGGGGGTTTTGTACCGATATTACACCAGTCTGGAGCCGGCGGGGATCCTGTCGTCCAGCATGATGAGGTGCAGCTGGTCGCCGCGTTCGGCGGAGAGCAGCATGCCGCAGGATTCGCGGCTCATCATCTTTCTGGGAGGCAGGTTGGTCACAGCCACAAGGGTCTTGCCGATCAGCTCTTCGGGCTTATAGAACTTGGCAATGCCGGAGAGGATCTGGCGGGGCGTACCGGTGCCGTCGTCCAGCAGGAACTTCAGCAGCTTATCGGACTTCTTGACGTTCTCGCATTCGAGGACCTTGACAACAGTCATTTCTACCTTGCAGAACTCATCGAAGGAGATCTGGGGCAGAGGCTCGGGCAGCGGTGCTTCGGCGGGCGCCTTGGCGGCAACGGTCATGGCTTCCAGTTCGGCCAGTTCCTTTTCCACATCGATGCGGGGGAACAGGGCGGCGCCGGTCTGCACGGTGGCAGCGGCGGGCAGCTTGCCGAAGACGGTCAGGTCTTCCCATGCGGGAACGGCAGCGCCGATGCGGCCCATGATGGCTTCGCTGGTGGCGGGCATGAAGGGGCAGAGCAGACCGCCGCAGATGCGGATGGTCTCCAGCAGGTTGTAGAGCACCTTGGCAAGGCGGGGCTTCTTTGCCTCATCCTTGGCCAGCACCCAGGGCATGTTTTCGTCGATATACTTGTTGGCGCGGGAGATGACCTTAAAGATCTCGCCGAGGGCATTCTGGGGCGCGAACTTTTCCATCTCGGCGTCGACCTTTTCATGCAGCGCGGCAGCCATGGCGGTCAGCTCGGCATCCATGGTCTCGTCGGCCTCCTGTGCTTCGGGCAGGGTGCCGCCGAAGTACTTTTGCACCATGGCGGTGGTGCGGGAAACGATGTTGCCGAGGTCGTTGGCGAGGTCGGTGTTGATGCAGGAGATCAGCAGTTCATTGGAGAAGTTGCCGTCGGAGCCGAAGGGGAAGGTACGCAGCAGGAAGAAGCGCAGGGCATC
>JAFSHY010000029.1 GCA_017440065.1 Oscillospiraceae bacterium
CTCGTTCCTCATAAGAAAACATAGCCCCTTCGCCGTACCTTTTCCGCCGCTTCTGTGTTGTTTTTCCTTGCATTACACCAAGTAGTGCTGCGAAAAAACGCCTTGAATCGGCGAAATAATCACAGGCGAATGGCTGATATCAGTTTTGGGTCATAGACATCTGTCTATGACCCATAATCTATGTTTTCTTATTCGGAACTCGCTTTCGAGGTCTGCGGTTTTTTCGCCGTTAAAAAAGGCAAAAAGTATAAGAAAAAGACAATACCCATCTGCCGTGGATTGCTATAATGAAAAAAACGACAATCGGGGAGGAGAAACCATGGGTCTATCCCAACGCGAACGCATCAAGCAGGAAATGCTGGGCGGCGGTCTGACCGACCACAACGGCTGCAGCTGGCTCTGCAGCTATCAGGGCACCCAGGGCAGAACAGAGCCCATTGTGAGCACGGAAGAAGCAAAGATCCTGCGGGAGCTGGCCCGTCGGGTCGCCCTTCTGGCGGAGCTGCCCATTCAGGAAGAACGCAGAAAGCTCTGGACGGCCCACCGCAGCCTTAAAATCACCCGTCCGCCGGTCTTTATCGATCCGGAGTACGCATGGTATGAGCTGATCCCCCACACCGTTCTGCAGTGCAAAAACCATCTCGCCCGCCTTTGGGAGTACCGCCTCCGCAAGGAGATCTACTGGCAGGAAGAGATCGGGGATGACCGCGTCTGCACCAAGGATTTTCCCGTCTGCCATGTCTATTCCCAAACCGGTCTCGGACTGGACGCAAAGCGGACAAAAAGCGCGCAGGCAGACGGCGCCTACCACATCGACGCCGTGCTGGACGACTGGGATGACCTGAGCAAGCTCCGTTTCCGCGAGATCCATGTAGACGAGGAAAAGACCGCCCGTATCCTCGCGCTGGCGCACGATGTCTTTGACGGCATCCTGAATGTCACGATCCAGAATTCCTGGTGGTACTCCGACGGCATTGCCGACGAGCTTGTCAACCTGCGCGGCATGGAAAACCTCATGTATGACTTCTACGACTATCCCGATGAGCTGCACACTCTGCTGGCCTTCCTGCGGGATGAGCGGCTGCATATGCTGGATGATCTGGAAAAGAAGCATCTGCTGACGCTGAACAACGGCGGCGAATTCATCGGCACCGGCGGCTACGGCTGGTGCGACGAGCTGCCTGCCGCAGGCTTTGATCCCAACGCGGTGCGCTGCGCCGACCTCTGCGGCTACGGCGAAAGTCAGGCCTTCGTTTCGGTTTCCCCCAAATTCTTCGATGAATTCCTGCTGGATTATCAGGCGCCCATTCTTTCCCGCTTTGGCCTCAATTTCTACGGCTGCTGCGAGCGGCTGGACGACCGCCTCTGCTATGTCCGCAAAAAAGTCCCGCGGCTTCGTACCGTTTCCGTGGCGCCGTGGTGCGATGCCGAAAACATGGCGCAGCAGATGCGGGGAGATTTTGTCTACTGCTGGAAGCAGAATCCCGCCCTCATTGCCGTGGATCAGCCCGACTGGGAACTGATCCGCAGGGAGCTGCGAAATGTGTTCGAAATCACCGCCCGCTACGGCTGCCCCACGGAGGTTCTGATGCGTGATGTACGCAGTTTGGCCTTCCGCGCAGAAAATCCCTCTGCATGGACAAAGATCGCGCTGGAGGAAGCCAACCGGCTCTACGGCTAAGGCCGCAATCTTCCCTGCACCGCAGGACTGCGCGGTGATCCCGCGCAAACCATACTTTTAGGAGGATGCCGCATGACACCGAAAGAACGAGTATTCGCGATGCTTGCCCATAAACCGGTCGACCGTGTTCCTGTTATGCCCTTTATCTGCAACTGGGCTGCCCATATAGCAGGCTATAAGCTGGGCGAATATCACACCAACGGCAAGATCATGGCCGAAGCGCAGCTGAAGGCATGGAGGCTCCATGGTCTTGATCTCGTGAATCCCGACAGCGATAACTACTACATCGCGGAAGGTCTCGGCGTGAAAACGCAGATCATGGAGGATTCCACGCCCGCGGTGATCGACCGCCCCGTGAAAGAACTGGACGATGTGAAATATCTGCAGATCCCGGATCCGTACCGCGACGGACGGATGCCCGTGATCCTGGAGGCCATCGAACGGCTCGCCGATGCCGTGGGCGATCAGGTGATCGTCCGCAGTCCCGGTACCGGCCCGTTTTCGCTGGCAGGACATCTCTACGGCGTCGGAAAACTGATCGAGGGCATCTGCTTTGCGGAAGCAGACGAAGATGAGGAAGCAAAGGAAAACCTGCACCGCATGCTGGATATCTGCACGGATACGCTGATCGAGTTCAGCACCGCCTGCGTGAAAAAAGGCGCGACGATCGTCATTAACGGCGACAGCCTTGCCTCCATCAATATCACCTCTCCCTCCGTTTACCGCGAATACTGCTACCGCTACGAAAAGAAGTATTTTGACGCCATGAAGCGGCTGCAGAAGGATCATGAATTCGCCGCTCTGCTCCATGTCTGCGGAAAAAATGACCTTGTGGCAGCGGATATGATGCGAACGGGGCCGGATATCATCGAAGTGGACTATGCCTGCGATATGGATCTCTATAAGGATCTGTCCACGCGCTCGGGCGTCTGCATTCTCGGCAATCTGAATCCCGCAGGAACGCTGATGACCGGCAGCCCGGAGGAGGTCTACCGGGAATCCATGGCACTGCTGGAAAAGAACGCGAAGGACGGCTTCTTCATGCTGGGCTCCGGCTGCGAACTGGCAGTCAGCTCTCCTTTGGAAAATGTCCGCGCCATGCTCCGTGCCGCGGAGGATTTTGCCGCAAAATAAAGCATAACCCCGTCAGACCGAACGGTTTGACGGGGCTTCTTTCTTTTTCGCAGCCCCTTGTTTCCGTTTGCAACGAAAGACCTTTTCTGCTATGATAAAGAAAACCTGCGGAAAGGAGGCCGCGCCATGCGCAGACTGGAACGCTACATCCATCCCTATTGGACATTTATCTTTTTTACCGTGCTGATCAAATTTCTCGGCGCGGTCATGGAACTGATGATCCCATGGCTGATGGAAGTCATGCTGGACGAAAAAGTACCTGCCGGTGATCCCGCGGAGATCCTGCTCTGCGGCGGTCTGATGCTGCTCTGCGCCGCTCTCTGCTTCGGCTGCAATGTGCTGGCCAACCGCATGAGCGCCATCAGCTCGGGACGGATCACCAAGGCCATCCGCCACGACCTGTTCCATAAGCTGCAGAGCCTTTCCGCCCGTCAGCTGGATGAGCTGACCGTTCCCTCGGCGGAATCCCGCCTGACCAGCGATACCTACAACGTCAATCAGCTGCTCTCCCGTCTGCAGCGGCTGGGCATCCGCGCGCCCATTCTGCTGCTGGGCGGCGTGATCATGATGCTGATCATGGACGCCTCGCTGGCGCTGGTGCTGATCGCCCTGCTGCCCGTCATTGCCATCGTGGTCTATGCCGTCACCAAGACCAGCGTCCCGCTCTATACGAAGCAGCAGAGCGTACTGGACCGGGTGGTGCGCACCGTGCAGGAAAACATCACAGGCATCCGCGTGATCAAGGCACTGAGCAAGACCGAATACGAAAAGCAGCGCTTCCACACCGTCAATGACGAGCTGACCGCCGTGGATATGAAGGCGGGCTTTATCACCGCCGTCACGAACCCCGTGGCCTCGCTGACGCTGAACCTCGGCCTGACGCTGGTGGTGGTCATCGGCGCCTACCGCGTGAACAGCGGTCAGATCCAAAGCGGCGTCATCGTTGCCTTCCTGCAGTATTTCATCATGATCCTCAATGCCATGCTGGGCGTGACGCGCATCTTTGTCATGTGGTCGAAGGGCGAAGCCAGCGCCAACCGTGTGGCCGATGTGCTGATCCTGCCGGAGGATCTCACCGTTCTGCCCGCGGAAGCTGCCGCGGAGCTTGCTGCCCCGCACATTGAATTCCGTGACGTCAGTTTTTCCTATACCGGCATCGGCAAAAACATCGATTCCCTGTCCTTCCGTCTGGAGCACGGGCAGACCCTCGGCATTCTCGGTCCTATCGGCTCCGGCAAATCCACGGTTCTGCGCCTGCTGCTGCGGCTTTACGATCCCGACAGCGGCACGGTGCTGCTGGACGGGCAGGACATCCGCACCCTGCCGCGGGAGGAGCTGCGCAAAAAATTCGGCGTGGTTTTCCAGAACGACTTCCTTGCGGAGGGCAGCATTGCCGATAACATCCGCTTTTTCCGCGACCTTCCCGAAGAGGCGCTGCGCCGCGCGGCTGAGGACGCGCAGGCCGCCTTCATCGAAGAGAAGGAGGGCGGTATGGAGGCGGACGTGGTCGTTCGCGGCAACAACCTCTCCGGCGGACAGAAGCAGCGGCTGCTGATCGCCCGCGCGCTGGCTGCCGATCCCGAAATTCTGATCCTGGACGATGCCTCCTCCGCGCTGGACTACCGCACCGATGCCGATCTGCGCCGTGCGCTGCGGGAGCATTACCGCGGCACCACCACCGTACTGGTGGCGCAGCGGGTCAGTTCTCTGCGCCATGCGGATCTGATCCTCATGCTGCAGGACGGCGCCGTTCTCGGCGCAGGCACCCATGAAGAACTGATGCAGACCTGCGAAGAATACCGCATCATTGCCGAGACCCAGATGGGCTGCGGAAGGGAGGCGGTCTGATGGCAGGCAATCCCAATATGATCGGCGGCGGCCGTCTGACCCGCGCCGAAGTCAGCGGCGACAAGCGCCGCTTCGAGGGCGCCAAGCTGCCCACCGGCACACTGCTGCGCCGCCTGTGGCAGTATCTGGGCCGCAGCAGAAGGCTGCTGGTGCTGGCGCTGCTGCTCTCCGTTTCTTCCAGCCTGCTGGCGCTCTACGGCCCCAAGCTTTCGGGCGAAGCCATCAATGCCATTGAGCTGGGCAAAGGCAGGGTGGATTTTGCCGTGGTATGGCGCTGCGCCATCCTCATGATCCTCTTCTATGCTGCCTCCGCGGGGCTGACCTATCTGCTCAACACGGTCATGATCCGTCTTTCCCGCACCGTTTCCCGCCAGATGCGGCACGATGTCTTCGAAAAGCTGACCGCCCTTCCCGTGGGCTTCTTTGACCGCTATCAGACCGGCGACATCATCAGCACCATCACCTACGATGTGGACACCGTGAACCAGTCGCTTTCCTCCGACCTGCTGCAGATCCTGCAGAGCACGGTCACCGTGGTGGTCTCCTTCGTGATGATGCTGACCATCGCGCCCAAGCTGGTGCTGGTCTTCCTCGTCACCATTCCCGCCACCGTTCTTTTCACCAGATGGCTGACGAACAAGGTGCGTCCGCTGTTCCGCCGCCGCAGCGCCCGTCTCGGTGAGCTGAACGGCTTCGTGGAAGAGATGCTCTCGGGGCAGAAGACCATCCGCGCCTACGGCCGCGAGGCTGCCGTGCTGGAAAAATTTGACGAAAAGAACAAGGCCGCCGTGGATGCCTACACTGTGGCGGAAGCCAACGGCACCATCACAGGCCCCGGCGTCAACTTCATCAACAACGCCTCGCTGGCGCTGGTCTGCATCTTCGGCTCGCTGCTGTTCCTGCGCGGAGAGATCCGCCTCGGCGATCTGAGCAGCTTCGTGCAGTATTCCCGCAAATTCTCCGGCCCCATCAACGAGATCGCCAACATCCTTGCCGAGCTGCAGAGCGCCTTTGCCGCCGCGGAACGGGTCTTCACGCTGATCGACGCGGAGGCCGAGTCTGCCGATGCGCCCGGTGCGGAGGAACTCACCGAGGTACAGGGCGACGTCCGCATGGAGCAGGTGGACTTTTCCTACATTCCCGGCCGCCCCATCATCCAAAACCTTAATTTCCACGCGGAGCCGGGCAGTCTGACCGCCATCGTCGGCCCCACAGGCGCCGGCAAGACCACCATCATCAACCTGCTGATGCGGTTCTACGATGTGGACGGCGGTGCGGTCTATCTGGACGGCAGGGACATCCGCACCCTAACCCGCTCCTCCCTGCGCCGCGCCTTCACCATGGTGCTGCAGGACACCTGGCTCTTCGGCGGCACCATCTATGAAAACATTGCCTACGGCAAGCCCGACGCCACCATGGAGGATGTGGTGCGCGCCGCCAAAGCCGCCCATATCCATTCCTACATCTCCCGTCTGCCCAAGGGCTATGACACCGTGCTTTCCGACAACGGCTCCTCCGTTTCCAAGGGGCAGAAGCAGATGCTCACCATTGCCCGCGCCATGCTGCTGGATGCCCATATGCTGATCCTCGACGAGGCTACCTCCAATGTGGACACCCGCACGGAAGAGCACATTCAGGCCGCCATGCGGGCGCTGATGAAGGGCAAGACCTGCTTCGTCATTGCCCACCGCCTCTCCACCATCCGCTCTGCCGACCACATTCTGGTGCTGGACGGCGGCAGGGTCGTGGAGCAGGGCAACCACGATTCGCTGATGGCACAGAACGGCGTCTACCGCCGCCTCTACGAATCCCAGTTTGATTCTGTATCCTAGGCCAAAGCGAACCCGACGCCATCAAAAAACTGCCTTTCCGGTTTTGGAAAGGCAGTTTTTTCATGCATTCTGTTATTTTACCATGGCCGCTTCGATGTCTTCCACCGTTCTGGGGATGGCGGCGGAAAGATCAAAGGTGCCGTCTTCGGTGATCAGCACATCGTTCTCAATGCGGATGCCGATGCCCTCGTCCTCGATATAGAGACCGGGTTCCACGGTGATGACCATACCGGGGCGGAGCGTACGCTCCTTGCGCGTGCAGATATCATGGGTATCCAGACCCAGCGGATGGCTGACGCCATGGTAATAATAGTCGCGGACGGTCTTTCCGTCCCTGCGCAGGCCAAGGTCATCCAGACGGGACTCATAATAATCGATGACCAGCTGATTCAGCTCCTTCAGGGTCATGCCGGGCTTTGCCGTATCCATGACCAGCTGCTGGGCTGCCAGCACCGTTTCATAGAGTTCCTTCTGACGGGCAGTAAAGCGCCCGTTCACGGGGAAGGTGCGGGAGATATCGGCGCAGTAATGGCCTTCGGCGCTGCCAAGGTCGATCAGCACCAGCTGCCCGTCCTCCACAGACTGATTATTGCTGTTATAGTGCAGCGTGGTGGCTCTGGCGCCGCCTGCCACGATGGAGGGGAAGGCATGCTCCCGTACGCCCTGCTTCATCAGCGCGAAATCAAAGGCGCCCTCCAGCTCGCTCTCGTTCATACCTGGCTTTGCATGGCGCAGCATGGCAAGGATGGCCTCGCAGGTGGTCTGCTGCGCCTTCTTCATCTGCTCCAGCTCCGCCTCACCCTTGATGCTGCGCAGGGCTGCCAGTTCTCCGAAGATATCGCGGATCTGCACAGCGGGATACTTTTTCTGCAGCAGGGCAGCCAGCGTGTGCGCCTTGGTATCGGGCTGATTTTCATGATAGCGCCAAAGGTCGAGCCAGACCTTCATCCCGCCCAGTCCGCGGCTGTTTTCCACCCAGCCGTTGAGATCACCGTAAAAGGCTTCCACAGAGCGGACGTCGGCGATGCCGGAACGCTCCGTGGCTTCCGCGGCGCGCATTCTGCCGCCGACCCATTTGGCCAGCACTTCATCGTAGGGCTCGATATACAGCGTTTCCGCCGTTTCGCCCAGGTCGTCCTTTTTCAGCACAAGGGTCATATTCTCGCGGTCGATGCCCGTGAGATAAAAGAAATTGCGGTCCACGCAGAAGGGATATGCCTCATCGAGGCTCCGCATCGGCGCCTCACCGGAAAACACGCAGATCATGCAGGGGCCCTGCTTGTCCTTCAGCAGCGCGTCTCTTCGTTCTTTCAGCAGATTTGTCATCGGATATGCCTCCAAACGGCCTTGCGGCCTGTATTCTTCCTTCATTTTAGGCATCCAAAGAACATCTGTCAATGCCGCAGTTGTCGAAGCGGCGTTCCCTGTGGTATACTGAAAGCAGTACCGAAGCGGCCTTTGCCGCGGAAGGAGGTTCCCATGAACAAACGAACCGCACCCGTTTCCATGGCAGGCCGCCGCGAGGTCATGGCTTACTGCCTGTTCTTCCTCGGGCAGAATATCCTTTGGGGCTATGCCGGCTATGTGGAAACATTCCTCACCGACATCGGCATTTCCGCTGCCGCGGCGGCGGTCATCCTGCTGGTGCCGAAGCTTTGGGACGCCGTTAACGACGCCCTGTTCGGCTACCTCGTCGACCGCTATACCTTCCCGAACGGGCAGAAATTCCTGCCGTGGGTGCGCATCGGCACCGCCGCCATCGGCATCACCACCGTGGCGCTCTTCGCCGTTCCCGCCTCCCTGTCGCAGGCCGCCAAGACCGCCTGGTTCCTCGTTGCCTATATCCTGTTTGACGTCTGCTATACCCTGCTGGACGCCCCCGCCTATGCCCTGACCACCGTCATGACCTCCAATGTGGAGGAGCGCGCCTCCATCATCGCGGGCAGCAAGCTTTGGGCTATGGTGGGCGGCGTCATCGCCACGCTGCTGGTGCCGATGCTGCGCCCCGTGCTGGGCTGGTTTGCCGCCTGCGCGGTCTTTACGGCGGTATCCATCGTGCTGATGATCCCCATGCTGTTCTCCGCGAAGGAGCGCTGCGTTCCCGTGGCGGAGCAGAATCCCGGTCTGCGGGAGATGCTGCGCTATCTGCGCCATAACCGCTATCTGGCCGTGGCGCTGATCGCCTTCCTGCTGCTGGGTGTTTCCAGCCTGGAGCAGAAGATGGCCATCTATATGGGCAGGATCTGCCTTGGAAAGGAAAACCTTGCCACGCTGGTCTCGGGCGGCGCTGCCGTATCCGTCATTCTGGTCTCCGCCCTGGTGCCGGTGCTTTCCCGCAAATGGGATAAGTTCCACATCCTCTGCGTCGGTCTGGCCTTCTCCATCGTGATGGACATCGTGGCTTACTTTGCAGGCTATGACAATCTGATCGTGGCGCTTATCATGACGATGCTCAAATGCTCCGGTCTGGGCTTCTGGTCGGTGGTCATCTATATGCTGGTAGCGGACACCGTGGAATACGGCACCTACCGCACCGGCACCAGAGCCGCGGGCATCTCCTTCAGCCTGCAGACCTTTGTGGCCAAGCTGAAAAACAGCCTCATCGGCTCGCTGGTGCTGTTCAGCCTCTCCTCCGTGGGCTTTGTGGAGGGCGAAGGCGCCGTCCAGCCCGCGGGCGTTGCCGACGGTGTCTGGGCGCTGTTCTGCCTGTTCCCCGCGGCAGGCTTTGCCGTGGCGCTGGTCATCCTGCTGCTCTTCTACAAGCTGCGCACCAAGGACGTGCAGATCATGAGCCGCTGCAACAACGGCGAGATCACCCGCGAAGAGGCGGACAGGCTGCTGGAAGGCCGCTTCCGCTCCGAAGGAGGCAAATCATGACCTCCGAAGTCCGCACCCACACCTTTCCCGACGGCAGCATCCAGCGGGTGCATACCGTCCATCTTGACGGCTGGGAGTCGCTTCGCTTCCTCCGTCCCGATCCCTCACCCGCTGCCCTTTCCTCCTTTGCGCGGATCTACCGGAAGTTCCTCGTTCCCGCCTGTCCGTGGCTCTTCGGGCAGATGGTACTGTTCCGTCTTCCCGAGCATATAGACCTGCCGCTGCCCATGGAGTCCGGGCGTTACGGCACGGTGGCAGACCGTCTGACGGCCGCTGCCGCGCTGCTGCGCCGCGATGTGACGCTCCACCGGGGAAAACCCCGCTTCCGCTCCGACCTCTCCCGCAGGCTCTGGCAGGCGCTGGAGGTGCAGGACTGCATCCGCATCGTCTGCGGCAGGCTGCCCACCACCGCATTTATCCCCGTGGCGGAGAAAGCCGGTTTTCTGACGGAATGCGAACCCGATGCCGCCGTGAAGGTGAATGCCTCCTTCTTCATCATGGACCGCTTTGACTGCGCCACCGTCTACGATCAGGTGGGGACGCCCTTCGGTCTTTGCGTCAAAGACGGCATCGCGGAGCTGCCGCCGCTCTACGGCCGAGAGGCGCTCCTCGTCAAACGGGACGGCAGCATCCGCATCACCGCCCTTGACCCGAAGGAGCTGACGCTGCGCATCGGCAGCCATACCTTCCGCCACGGAGAAAACTGCACCGTCTATACCCGTCCGCAGCGCGGCAGAACGCCCTTCGGCAAGGGTCTGCGGCTGGTGGTCAGCGGCAATCGGATCGCCGCGGTGAAACAGGGCGGCAGCGTTCCCATTCCCGCCTCGGGCTTTGTGATTTGCCCGAAGGAGGCCTGCGCCGTGCAGCCGGGCGATATGCTGCGCGTTGACGGGCAGGAGGATGTCGTCTTCGGCATTCAGGTGGGTAACAGCATTCTGCGGAGCGGCATCCCCACCGACCGCTTCCTTTCCCGCTTTTATAACATCCGCGCGCTACAGCCGGTGCCGTTTCCGCCCAGCCTCTATCCTCTTGATTTCTGCCATGCCCGCGCCGCCCGTATCGCCCTCGGCGCCGACTGCGACGGCAGACCCATGCTGCTTTGGGCGGAAGGCGCAGCCAAGATCGGCTATCAAAAGGGAACAGACAGCCGCGGCGCCAGCCTTTCGGACATGACCATGCTCTGCCGGGAAGCCGGTATGGTCAACGCCGTCAATCTGGACGGCGGCGGCTCTGCCCAGCTGCTGCTGAGAAACCGCCGCAGCTTACAGATCTCCGACCGCGGGGAAGACGGCACGGAAACGGAACGTCCCGTTCCGCTGGCGCTGATGATCCGCTGACAAATCAAAACCCCTCCGCTCACTTTTGAGCGGAGGGGTTTTGTTCTTTTTTACGGGAACATTTTGTTGATCTGCTTCAGCGTGTGGCGCACCAGCAGGTCGCCGCCCACATGGCCGATCTGACCGCTGGAGATAAAGGCGCTGTAGTGGCCGCCCTTTTCCGCCTTTTCCGTGGGCAGATAGCCCTCGGAGCCGTTGGCCAGCTGGACGGTAAAGGTCTGCTCCGCGAGAGAACGGGCACGGATCTGATTGCCAAAATCGAGGAAGAGCTCAAAGGGGCTGGTGGCAAAGGCCACGGTGCCGAGGCGGATGATGTGCAGCTCCGTATCCATGGCATCCACCTGCTCCTGCAGGTCGAAGCGGCGCAGCACGCCCAGATGCACCTGCAGATTGGCAAGGTCGATATAGTTCACATTGCCTTCCTTGTTCTGCAGATAATCCTTGATCGCAGCGCGGGCATTACGCACATCCGTCAGCGTGGCGCGGCGCAGCGGCAGCTGCACCTCCAGCACCGCATGCTGCAGAGGAGCATCGGTCTGCGGGGCATCCAGCCCTTCGTTCCACACCTCGATGATCTCATTCGACAGACGCTTGCCGACCTTATACATACCCGCCAGGTCAAACATGGAGGGATCGGCCTTGCGCCTGGGAGGATCGCTGCGGGTGCAGTTGGGATCGTTCAGATCGCTTTCCGGCTGCACCCAGCGAACCAGATCCACGGGACACTGGTCGCCCGCCGCGGCGCACTGGGGCAGCAGGAAGATATGCTCGCCGAAATGCTTGCGCAAGCGCAGCTTGACCTCGCCCCAGAAATCGGGCGAAACGAACATGCGGTGCTGCACGCACTGGGCGGGACAGGCCACATTGCAGACGATGCCCGTCAGTTCCCCTGCCTCATCCAGCAGATAGAGCAGTTCCACACCGCTGTCATTGCCGCCCTCGACGGTCTCAAAGACGGCGGTATTGGTCTCGCCCCACATCTGGGCGCTGCCGTCCGAATAGGCGGCGCGGCGGCAATGACCCACGACGGCACGGCCGAAGCCATTGCAGAAGCTGCCGGGACGGCGATTGCGCCATGCCTCGAGGATGACGGCGGGCAGCCGCTCCATCAGCAGATCCCAGATCTCCTGCTCTGTGGCGATCTCCGGATTGTTGCTGATATTCGCTTTCTCCTCATAGCGCTGTCCGGGCACGAGGAAGGATTCCAGCAACGCGCGCAGGTGGTCAAAGGGCTTTCTGCCGTCATCCTGCTCGGAGCGCTGCTTGCCGGGATAGCTTGGGCCTGTGTGGGTATGGATGGCATTCAGAATAATCTTATCGGGATCCAGACCGAGGCCGTTGTCCTTCAGCTTTTCCCGCACCGCGAGGACGAGGTTCCACGTGGTCTCCGCCAGGTCGCAGCTGCAGAAGATGACCTGATCCTCGCCGTTTTCAATGACGAGCGCCGTAGCCGTCAGCGGCTTTTCCACATATTCGGAGATACGTTCGGCAAACTGGCCGTAGAGGGAGATCTTCTTATCGGGCGTGATGCTCGTTTCCGCCCAGCCGATCTTCAGATTGCTCATGTTACACAGACTCCTTTTCTTTTGAAAAATCTATGAGTTTATGCTGCTCCAGCAGCTTGTGAAACTGTTTGACTTCCCGCTTTCCGCGCACCGCGTCGGCAAGGAACTTTCCCGCGCCGCGGAAGAAATGTCCGTCCAGCAGCAGGCGCAGATCCTCTGCCATTCTGCCGCTGACCGCCCCGCCCGTCAGCTTGCTGACGGCCCGCAGCGGCATCTGATAGACGAACATGGCATTGAGATCCGGCGGACATTTCCGCTCGCCCCGCCGCTTCCAGCCGTTCAGAAGGCCGAAGATCATCCGCGCGGGGATCCTGCGGGAATGGCGCAGGCAGCACAGCGGATCGTTCATCCCCAAGGGACGGGGCTGCCCTTCTTCCGTGTCCACATCGGGGCAGACAGGCATGCCCGCAGGGATCGGCGCATCGCTGCCCGTCACAGAGATCCGCTGACGAAGCAGGATCTTTTCCGCGCTGCTGCCGACCAGGATCTCATATTCCGCCGTTTCCGTTTCCCACGAGGCGGTCTCCGTGTTGTAATAGCGGAAGGCTTTGTCATCCAGCGGCACGGTCACGCGGGCTTCCTCTCCTGCGCGCAGCCATACCTTTCGGAAGCCCTTCAGCTCCTTCCGCGGACGGAAGACCTTCCCTTCGGGGCAGGAAATATAGACCTGCGCGATCTCCGCGCCGTCACGGCTGCCCGTATTCTTCACCGTAAAGGATACCGCATGGCGGTCTGCCAGCAGATCCCGATATTCAAATTCCGTATAGGAGAGGCCGTGACCGAAGGGATAACGCACGGGGATCTCCTTTGTGTCATAATGGCGGTAACCGATCAGAAGCCCCTCCCGATGGCAGGAAGCTGCATCGCAGGTATCGTACCATTCATAGGCAGGCGTATCGGAAAGCTGCATCGGCCATGTTTCCGCCAGCTTTCCGCAGGGCGTCTGTCTTCCCAAAAGGACATCGGCCATGGCTGCCGCCCCAGCCTGTCCGCCCAGATAGCCATGGATCACCGCGCGCCGCGGTACCTCCGGCAGCAGGAACGGCGCGCCGCCGCAGAGCACCAGCACCACGTTCTCATTGCAGCGGCAGACGGCCTCGATCAGCGCATTCTGCCCCTCGGAAAGGGCAAGGCTCTTTCTGTCCATGCCCTCGGATTCCAGCGTTTCATCCAGCCCCACGCAGAGCAGCACCGTATCCGCCCGTGCCGCCAGCTCCGCGGCTTCCCGCAAAAGCGCCTCATTCACGCCGCTGTCATTGCGGCGGAAGCCCTGCGCCCACGCAAGGTTATTCAGCCCGCAGGTCTGCAGACAGCTCCACAGGTTTTCCAGCTTTGTGGGGTTGACCAGCGAAGAGCCCGCGCCCTGATAGCGGGGCGTTTTCGCGAAATCACCGATGACCGCCACAAGGCCGCCGGTCTGCAGCGGCAGGATGCCGTCATTTTCCAAAAGGACTATGGATCCCGCGGCGCAGCGTTTGGCCAGTTCGTGATGTGCCTCCCGGTCAAAGGTCTTGGGCGCGTGCTTCACCGCCTCTGCCGCGGGCAGCGCCACACGGAGCAGCTCCCGCACGCGGTCATCCGGTACAGATTCCGCGAGCCTGCCTTCCCGCACCGCCTTCACAAGGCCCATGGCCTCCTCCATGCCCGGTGTCGGCATGACCAGATTGCAGCCGCTGCGGACGCCTTCCACATGGTCGTTGTCCGCGCCCCAGTCCGTCACCACAAAGCCGTCAAAGCCCCATTCCTCCCGCAGGATGTCCGTCAGCAGATGGCGGTTTTCGTTGGCATAGGTGCCGTTCACGCGGTTATAGGCAGACATCACGGATTTGACGCCGCCTTCCTTCACCGCGATCTCAAAGGCAGTCAGATAGAGTTCCCGCATGGTGCGTTCGTCCACCGCCGCGTTCATGGTCATCCGCTGCCATTCCCGCGAATTGACGGCGAAGTGCTTGGCGCAGGCCGCCGTCCCCCGGGACTGGATGCCGCGGATGCAGGCTGCCGCCAGCTTGCCAGCCAGATACGGGTCTTCGGCATAGTATTCAAAATTCCGCCCGCAGAGCGGAGAGCGCTTCATATTGAGTCCCGGCCCCAGCAGCACATGGACGTCCGCCGCCGCAGCTTCCCGTCCCATGGCCTTGCCCATCTCCTCCGCCAGCTCCGGATCCCAGCTGTTGGCCATGGCCGATGCCGTGGGAAAACAGGTGGCAGGGACAGTGCCGTTGCGCCAGAGGAGCGTTTCCGTCTTCATCTGACGGCAAAGGCCGTGAGGCCCGTCTGCCAGAAACAGAGCAGGGATCTGCTTTTCGGGGATCCCCATGGAGACCCATTGCCCCGCGCCCTGCAGCAGCGCGGCCTTTTCTTCCAGAGAGAGCGATTTTATGATCTGTTCTATGTCCATAAAACACCTCCGCACCATTTTTTTCAGTTTAGTACAGATTCCCGCGGATTGCAATGACCGATATGCAAAGAAAACCGATATCCCCTATGGACGGGATATCGGTTCGTTTCTTAATAATACAGGCTGCGGATGACGGCTTCGCATTCTTCCGCGTTCATGCCGCAGCGCATATCGGGATGGTACAGCAGCCGCAGGATCAGCTCGTCGACCGCGGTCAGCTGCTGCGGTGTGGAAAATCCGGAATAGATGATGCTGTCCGCCCGCATGGAGGTATCCTGGATCGGGCCGAGGCCGTTATAGATCTCTTCCAGAATGACGGAATTCCGCGTGTTCTGTTCGATCTCCGTGCGGTAGCAGATGGTGGCGTCGTAGATCACGTTGTAATCATACCAGAAGGTCACCGCTCCGTCCGTGTTGTAGAACTGATCTCCCATGCGGTCCAGCAGCTCCTGCTCCGTGCAGAAATAGATGTCGAGATTGGCATCGTATTCGTTTTCGGTCTCATACATGCCGGGGAAGCCTTCCACCGTATTGAGCCAATCCACAAAGCGGTTAAGCACCTGCAGGTCGGCTTCCGTGGCTTCGCCGTTCAGGACATAATAAATGGGAGATTCCCAGCGCTGCAAAAAACTGGGGTCGCCGCCCATCACGAATTCCGCGCTGAGGCAGACCTCGTTAAACCACAGGATCACATCCTCCACGGAAATGCCGGGAAGATAGAGCGAACTGTGTTCCGGTTCTTCGGGCGCTTCCGGTTCTTCGGGTGCTTCCGGCTCTTCGGGCGCTTCCGGCTCTTCGGGTGCTTCCGGTTCCTCGGGTGCTTCCGGTTCCTCGGGCGCTTCCGGTTCCTCGGGTGCTTCCGGCTCTTCGGGAACTTCCGGCTCTTCGGGATCTTCCGGTTCTTCGGGAACTTCCGATTCTTCGGGCGCTTCCGGTTCTGCGGGCGCTTCCGGTTCTGCGGGAAGATCCGGGATATCGGGAAGCTCATCCGGTATTTCGATCGGGACAGAGGGCTTCTGTTCCGTCTGCGGCAGCGGCTCCAGCGGTTCCAGCGTACCGCAGGCCGTCAGCTGCAGCAGGCACGCGATCAAAAGAAGGGATACAAGGAGTTGTCTTCCAAGGCTGTGATTCTGTTTCACGGCTTCCACCTCCCATCGGGTCAGCAGCACTGCTCCCGCAGCGCCGCATAGAACCCGGGACATTGTTTTTCGATGCTGACCGGTCTTCCGCCCGCGGAAGTAAAGCAATGGCTGCTCTTCGCCGTGCAGACCACGGTATCCCGCACCGTCATCGTATACTCCATGGCGAATCTGACCTTTGTGACCTCCGCCACACGGACGGTGATCTCGATCTCATCGGCAAAGGTCGTGGTTTTCTTATAGGCGCAGCTGACGTCCACCACAGGAGAGATGACGCCCTGCTGCTCCATTTCGTCAAAGGGCCAGCCGATCCGGCGCAGAAAATCGATCCGCGCCTCTTCCATAAAGCGGATGTAATTGGAATGATGGGTAATGCCCATCTTGTCTGTTTCGTAGTACTGAACGGTATGGCGGTAGGGTGTCATGGCGGTCTCCTTTGCTTTTGCCGGCGGATCTTTGGATGGCTTTATTATACTATAGCGGAAAGAACGCTGTCAACAAAGGGGCGTTCCGTGCGGACGGGACGTTTTTAAGACAGCCGAAGAAAATATTTCCGGAGGAAAATATCTATTGGCTATTTCCTGTTTTTATGGTAGAATCAACGCAAGGTTATCTGTCAAATTCTCCGCCATTCCGACGGAAAACTGGATCGCGGCAGGCGCTGCTTTGTTCTGCCTGACCGCTGCGGATAACCGCAGCTATATCATCTTGGAGGTATTCAATGAAGTTTTCCAAATGTACTGCGGTATGCCTGTTTTGCATGCTGCTTGTGTTCACCCTGCTGAGCGGCTGCGGCACTGCCAAGTCCGCGCCCGACATGCTCCCCGAAGCCACGCCTGAAGCCCCGCCCGCCCCCGCTCCCGAAGCTCCTCCCGAGCCCGAAATCCCGGAGCCCGATGAAACCGTCATCGCGAAAGACACCTATAACGGCAGCGATTTCGCGGAGTATACGCTGGATGAGATCGTAAAAACCATCGAGGAAGGCGCCTTCGCCAACTGCAAAAACCTCACAGACTTCTATTGCACGACCACAGAGCTCACCATCCATGAGGGTGCGTTCACCGGCAGCGAAAACGTTGTGTTCCACTGCTATCTGAACAGCGCGATCGATCTCTTCGCCAGAGAGCAGGGCTTTGCCTGCATTTATTACGATGCATTTTCTGTTCAGTGCGACACGGTCAACAACGGCTGCGTCGGTCTGCCCATTACGTGGACTGCCGTTGATGTGATGCCCGGTCAGGAGATTGAAAGCGAATTCGTGTATACCGTGTTCCTGAACGACGAAGCGGTATTCACCTCCGAGCCCACTTCGGAACAGAGCTTCAGCTACACCCCCACGGAAGGCGGTGCCTATTCCGCCACTGTGCAGATGAGCAACGAGCTGACCGAAGACTCCCGCACCTGCGAGGCCGTTCCCGTTGCGGAGCAGCTGATCATGGGCCATTATGAGCAGGACGACGATCCCACCGCCACAGAGCCCATTGCATGGAAGATCCTTACCGTCGAAGACGGAAAGGCCTTCGTTGTTTCCCAGGATATTCTGGACAAAGGCTCCTATTTCAACCCCGAATGGATCAAGTACAAATACACCTACTGGAACAATTCCTGCATTGTTGCCATCAGAGACTTCAACTATTGGGGCAGTATGCCGGAGGATCCTTCCCGACTGATGACCGGTCTGACAGAGGATTCTGTTCCTTTGGAATGGTTTGGCGAGCGCGGTCCCGAAACCGATTTGTTCTATCTGCACGCCAGATTCTGGTGCAATGACACCTTCTACAATGGTGCCTTCTCCGATGAAGAGAAGGAACGGATCCTGCTGACCACCAATGTCAATCACGAAAACCACGTCTATGCCATTGACGGCGGCCCGGACTCGGAGGACTATGTGTTCTTCCTGAGTCACGATGAGCTGGACGCTTACCTGCCCACCAACGAGGACCGGATGGCCAACTACAGTACCTATGCGGAAAACATTCCTCTGGAATACGGCACCCCGGGTCTGTACTACTGGCTTCGTACCCCCGGCAGAGGCCGATACAATGCCATGTATGTTCACGGCGGAGCCGGTGTCGCGGATACCTATGGCTGCGATGTTGGCCACAACAATGTAGGCTACCGTCCCGCCATGTGGATCTCCGTCGGCGGCTGAATTTCCAGCCGATATCTCCGGTTCTCTTGTCAACGGGATACTCATTTTCCCCGTTCACGATACCTGATTCTTTTTAAAATCGCCAATCTTCGTAGGAAGATTGGCGATTTTTCTCAAGGCTGGCTGAAAGGAATCTCTGAAACTGTGATGAGACTCAAATCAGAATGAAAAGCAAGTCTTATAAGCAGAACGTGAGCATAGATGCTATTTGGTATTTCTGAGATTGATTCTCACCGCAAATTGCACATCCACTTCTCGTTGATCACTTCACCGCCAAGAAATACGCTTTGCACCTGTGTAATATTTCGCAGGTCTTCCAGCGGGTTGCTCCTGAGAAGAACCAGGTCTGCAATTTTCCCACACTCTACGGTTCCGAAAGAATCCTCGTTTTTCAGGATTTTTGCGGCATTGATCGTTGCTGTCTGCAAGGCTTCATACGCAGAAAGACCACATTCATGCATCATAAGAAGTTCTTCCGGAACGCTGCCCAATGTGTCTGAACCTGCGCCAATCAAAATACCGGCTTCATGCGCCTTTCTGATGCTCTCCCGTTGAGGATGTACCACGAGTTCGCGCATCATATTGGCAAGATCTGCACTGCCGGTTCGGCTCTCTTTCTCTGCCACAGCAGTGATGCCGCTGGCGGTGGGAACATAGTAGACATTGCGCTCAACCATAATTTCAAGAGCCTGTTTTGTCAGAACAGCGCCATGCTCAATGCCGTCAACACCGCCCAACAGGGCGTTCATCACAGGCAGTTCACCCATTGCATGAACCGTAACGCTGCGATTATGGCTGTGCGCCGCAATGCAGGCAGCCTGTATCTCTTCTACAGTAAATTCAGACCAGCCGGGATGTTCATGCTCGGGCATACCGCCCAGACCACCGCTGGCCATTACCTTGATAAAGTCGGCGCCCAGTTTGATTTCGCGTCTGACGGCTTTCATGACCTCATCCGCACCGTCCACTTCGACGGCACCGGCATAGCGGTGAGTCTCATGACCGCCTGTCGCTGCGATCCCCATGCCGCACACAAACATTCGCGGCCCGCGAATGATATCTGAACAAATGGCGCGTTTCAGTTCTGTTGCTGTTCGACCGACAGAACATAGATCCCGCATGGTAGTAATACCCTGCGCAAGCTCATACCAGGCATTTCGGGCTGCGTACAGGATGCGTTGAGAATCCGAACTGTTTTCAATCGCCGGAGCCCCCTGCCGAAAGACACCGTTTCCTCTGGATAGATTCCTGCGATTAACGTGTACATGCAGGTTGACCAGACCGGGAATCAAGTAACCGCCCTGAGCGTCAAAGATCTCATCCCCGCATAGCTGCTCACCAATCTTCATGATGACACCGTTTTCAATTTGCACATCCGCCTTGAACGGGGGACGACCGGTACAATCAATCACATTACAATTTTGAATAATCAACAGCGCATACCCCTTTCCGTTTTCATCTTCCTTTGCAATCTTTGTTGTTATTTTAGCATGGATTTGGAATTATGGCTACTGTTTGGAAAATAATGCATTTGGGGTTAAGCTTGATTTCATGAAAGATGCGAAAATTCTCCAACGCAAATGTCCTAAATTTAATAACGTGACCAGGAGCCGGGGGAAAAGTAAAAATCGCCGATCTTCTGTCGAAGATCGGCGATTTTTGGTGGGGGAAGGTGGATTCGCTTTTCTGCGGAAAAGCCACGGCGGTTGCGAGTGTCCACCGGACACTCGCTAAGAGCCGCCTCAAGGTGAATTGCCGCGACGCGGCAAGAGAAGGTGGTCTGGACCATTCGAATCCACCTTCACAAATACCCATACCAACTAAAAAAGAAATTTTCACCGTTTTTGCGTATGAATTCGAACTCCTGCAGAATCGTTCGGTTTTAGTGAAATCGTTCGCTTAC
>JAFSHY010000030.1 GCA_017440065.1 Oscillospiraceae bacterium
CTTGTGTAAAGGGCGCGACGCGTTAAAAAACATGCCAGTGGCATGTTTTTAGCCAAAGCGGGGAGCAAGCTGTGCTTGCGACCTGGGCCGCAGGCTGTCTGCGAAGCAGACTGAGGGATTGCAATAAGAAAAACGGTTACATACATGCGTTTCCCTAATGATGTAAATTCTATTCTGAAAGGAATTTGAACATATGGCTATGATGAAACCCCGCACGCTCTCCGGCTTCATGGAGCTGCTCCCCGCACCGCAGATGCAGATGGAGCGCATGATGGAGATCCTGCGCAAGACCTACTCCCTCTACGGCTTCACGCCGCTGGATACCCCCGCCATCGAATCCAGCGAGGTGCTGCTGGCCAAGGGCGGCGGCGAGACCGAAAAGCAGATCTACCGCTTCCAGAAGGGCGATTCCGATCTGGCGCTGCGTTTCGACCTGACCGTTCCCCTCGCCAAGTATGTGGCAATCCACTACGGTGAGCTGTCCTTCCCCTTCCGCCGCTATCAGATCGGCAAGGTCTACCGCGGCGAACGTGCCCAGAGAGGCCGCTTCCGCGAATTCTATCAGGCGGATATCGACATCATCGGTGACGGCAAGCTGGATATCATGAACGAAGCGGAGATCCCCGCTGTCATCTACAAGACCTTCTCCACCATGGGTCTGAAGCGCTTCCAGATCCGCGTCAACAACCGCAAGATCCTCAATGGCTTCTATGCCATGCAGGAGCTGACGGAAAAGGCCGGCGACATCATGCGTACCGTGGACAAGCTGGATAAGATCGGTGCGGAAAAGGTCTCCCTGCTGCTGGTGGAAGACTGCGGTCTGACCGAGGAGCAGGCTGCCGAGATCCTGCGCTTCATCTCCATCACCGGCTCCAATGCCGAAGTGCTGGAACAGTTGGAAGCCTACCGCGGCAGAAACGAAATGTTCGATACCGGCCTCAGCGAGCTGGCTGCCGTCACGAAGTATCTGGCTGCCTTCGGTGTTCCCGAGGAGAACTTCGCGGTGGATCTGACCATCGCCCGCGGCCTTGATTACTACACCGGCACCGTCTATGAGACCACTATGCTGGATCATCCCGAGATCGGTTCCATCTGCTCCGGCGGCCGCTATGACAATCTGGCGGAGTATTACATCGAGAAGCAGCTGCCCGGCGTCGGCATCTCCATCGGTCTGACCCGCCTGTTCTATGTCCTCGGCGAGCAGGGCCTTCTGAATCCCGAACTGCCCACCGCACCTGCCGATGTGCTGCTGCTGCCCATGACGGACGATCTCTCTGCCGTCATCGCACTGGCTACCCGCCTGCGTGAGAGCGGCCTGCGCACCCAGATCTATACCGAACAGAAGAAGTTTAAGGCCAAGATGACCTATGCCAACAACCTCGGCATCCCCTATGTGGTCTTCCTCGGCGAAGATGAGATCAATGCCGGCGTCGTGGCCTGCAAGGATATGTCTACCGGCGAGCAGACCACCCTCTCCGCAGAGGATACCGTTGCCCGCATCAAGGCAGGCCTTGCCGAACGGGAAAAGGGCGCCGTCATCCTCGGCTGACCGAATCGTATTTTCGAGGGATCTGCAGAAAGAGAACGGAGGAGATTCTTCGTCGCTATGCTCCTCAGAATGACAGAAAACAGATTTGTCATTCTGAGCGAAGCGAAGAATCTCCCACGCGAATGTTTTTGCCTATGCCCGGATAACCCCAAAAGATAACCAAGATACTATATAAATTGGAGTGAATAATTATGGATAACCTTCAGAATTTCTCCCGCACCAACTATTGCGGCGAACTGCGCGCTGCCGATGCCGGCAAGACCGTCCGCCTCTGCGGCTGGGTGCAGCGTCAGCGTGACCTCGGCGGCCTGATCTTTGTGGATCTGCGCGACCGCACCGGTCTCATCCAGCTCTCCTTCGACGACAGCACCGAGAAAGAGATCTTTGAAAAGGCAGCCTCCCTGCGCAGCGAATATGTCATCGCCGTCACCGGCCTTGTCCGCGAGCGTGAGAGCAAGACCAAGAAGATCGCCACCGGCGACATCGAGATCTATGTCACCGAGCTGCGTCTGCTGGCCAAGGCGGAAACGCCTCCCTTTGAGATCGTGGAAAATTCCAATGCCAACGATATGCTGCGCCTCAAGTACCGCTATCTCGACCTGAGAAGACCGGAAATGCAGCATGCCATCGCTACCCGTCATAAGATCGTCAAGGTCTGCCGCGACTATTTCGATGAGAACGGCTTCCTCGAGATCGAGACCCCCATCCTCACCAAGTCCACCCCCGAAGGCGCCCGCGACTATCTCGTGCCTTCCCGTGTGCATCCCGGCAAGTTCTATGCTCTGCCCCAGTCTCCCCAGCAGTACAAGCAGCTGCTGATGCTCTCCGGCTTTGACCGCTATTTCCAGATCGCCCGCTGCTTCCGCGATGAAGACCTGCGTGCCGACCGTCAGCCCGAATTCACCCAGATCGACCTGGAAATGTCCTTCGTCAACGAAGATGACGTCATGAGCATCCAGGAAGGCTTCCTGAAGCGCGTCTTCAAGGAGATCCTCGATGTGGATGTGCAGACTCCGTTCCAGAGAATGCCCTGGAAGGAAGCGATGAACCGCTTCGGTTCCGATAAGCCCGACCTCCGCTTCGGCTTTGAGCTGAAGGATATCTCCGACCTCGTCAAGGACTGCGGCTTCGGCGTCTTCTCCGGCCCCGTGGCCAAGGGCGGTTCCGTCCGCCTCATCAACATCGAAGGCGGCGCCGCTGCCTTCCCCAGAAAGAAGATCGACAAGCTGGGCGACTTTGCCAAGACCTACCATGCCAAGGGTCTGGCCTGGGCCCGCCTGCATGAAGGCAGCATGACCTCTTCCTATGCCAAGTTCCTCACCGAGGAAGAGAACGCCGCCATTCTGGAGCGGGCCGGCGCCAAGGACGGCGACCTGGTTCTGATCGTCGGCGATGCCAAGAACGATGTGGTCTGGGCAGCTCTGGGCGCACTGCGCTGCGAGATCGCCAAGCAGATGGGTCTCGTGGATCCCAAGGTCTTCAAGTTCCTGTGGGTCACCGAATTCCCCATGTTCGAGTATTCCGAGGAAGAAGGCCGCTATCAGGCCATGCACCATCCCTTCACCGCTCCCATGGTGGAGGATGAGGATAAGATCCTCACCGATAAGGCAAACTGCCGTGCCAGAGCCTACGATATCGTCCTCAACGGCACCGAGCTGGGCGGCGGCTCCATCCGTATCAACACCCCCGAAATGCAGGAAAAGGCCTTCCAGGCGCTGGGCATCTCCGATGAAGAC
>JAFSHY010000031.1 GCA_017440065.1 Oscillospiraceae bacterium
CATTTTGGGACTGAGCACAGCCTCTCTGGCGTTCAAGCTCAACCGGCTGGATGCCTATGAGATCATCCTGCCGCAGAACGAGGAGTTTGCCAAGCTGAACCTGTGCGAGGATCTGTCCGCCAAGACCGCCGCCGTGGAGGGCGGGGCGCACAAGTAATTGTATCGTTCCAATGGGGCGCTTCCAAAAGGAAGCGCCCTTCCGCTTTCCGCCAAAACTGGACTGCCCCAGATTGTACGGACAGCACAAAAAGCTCCCTGGTAGAAATATTGAATTTTAAGCGGAAAGGGCATCAGAAGTGCCTGGAAAGCGCTGCGTAGGGCAGGTGGAAGATCCCGTAGATCAAAAGCACCAGCAGGGCGTAGAGCGCCAGCGACGCGATGGTCAGCATAAATCCGCTGATCCCGCCCGAACCGAAGGATTCGGAAGTGATCGTGACCGCCTGCGTCAGAATGTTGAAGAACATACAGCCTACGGTCAGCAGCCGGACGGAGCCGCGGGAGAGCTGCACCGCCGCGTTGCCGTAGGGCTGCTTTTTGACCAGCAGCGTCCAGATGCCCGAAAACAGACCGTATGCGGGGATGGGAGAGAAGCAAAGCAGCAGATACGGCACCACAATGGAGGAATCAGCACGGGAAAAGAGCCGCATCACAGGCTCCGGATCGAAATACATCGCCGAATTCAGAAAGGCCTGAAACGCGAAGCAGACGGCAAACGCGATCAGATGGCCCAGATGGAAGATTCGCAGCGCTGCCGTGGCCTTTCCGGTAATGCGGCAGCAGAGCAGATAAGCCGCCACCATCACGGGGCAGGAGGCATAGACGCAGAGAATGCCGGAATAACGCAGGATGGTGTCCACATGTGAACGGAAGGCTGCAAACAGGGCGTAGATGATCAGTTCAATGAACAGGAAGACGCAGAGCGTCATCGGGATAAGGGAGCGGTCATCCAAAGAGGAAGTGACGATGGCGCCGCCGCCGTTGTTGCCGGGGTTCCGCTCCACCGATTCGGCGGATTCCATGCTCAGCGCGTTGGCGGAAAGGATCTTTTTTTCATCCGCGATCCGTGAACGGATCGGCTTTCCGTCCTTGGTGGTATAAATGATCTCCCTCTGACCGTTTATCTTGGTGTTTACATAGGCTTTGCCTGTCACCCTTCCGTTCTTATCGCGGAATTCCACATAGGGCGTCGAACCAAAGAGGGAAGGGATCTCTCTGGCAGTGCCGATCACATGGCCGAAGCGGTCAAAATAGTCCACACTCCGCTCTGTGCCGCGGATGTTTGTCTGTTTGCGCCGTTCGCCCAGGCGGAACCCGAGCCGGTCACTGAATATGACCTCATCTTCTTCAAATACGATATCCAGCAGATCCTCATGCATGGCGGAAACCTCCTTTGTCCTTGAGATGTTCTTAGGATAGCATGGATGCGGACGGTTTTGGTCAACCGGCAGGGGACAAATGGCAGCTGCTTGATTGGGAAAGGAAAACTACGCGTTAAACGCGTGGTTCGGTGGAATCCGGGATTTGCTGCGCATAGCAGGAATCAAGAAGCATTTCTGCTGCAGCAACGTTGCAAAACAATCCCCCAGACAAAAATCAAAGATTTTTGCCAGCCCCCTTTACACAAGGGGGCCTTTACGCAGCGGACAGATCGCATGATGCGTTTACGTATTACGCAAGAAACATCGGGATATGCCCGCATGTGAAGAACTCCCGGTGAAAAAGGCGGTGCTCGTAAAACAGTTAACAGGCACAGCGGACCATACTGCTGTGCCTGTTCTTGTATATTCGTCTGAA
>JAFSHY010000032.1 GCA_017440065.1 Oscillospiraceae bacterium
CTCAACGCCACCCCCGGCGACCTGAGCCTGGTGCTGCCCAAGCGCATTCTGGACGGCATCATCGAAATGATCTATGCCCTCGACAAGGTCGCGCCCGGCACCGCCAACGACGATACCCTGCTCTACGGTGTGGAAGTCAAGTTCTACAACATGGAAGTGGAAGTGGACGAAAAGCTCGAATCCCGCCACAAGGGTCTCTACATCATCGGCGACGGCAGCGGCATCACCCATTCCCTCTCCCATGCCTCCGCCAGCGGCATCCATGTGGCCCGCAACATCGTGCAGACCCGGCAGTAAGCCGCATTCCAAGCAAAAAAGATCCCCGCGAAGCAGGCTTCGCGGGGTTTCCTTTTTTTCTTCTTCGTTCCGTGGCTCTCGTCGGGAAGGCGTTTCGCCTCCCGTTTGGTTTGCGGGCTTTTTCGTTTTATTTCGCGGCGGCGATCTTCGCCAGCTCTTCCTCTTCCAGCACGCGGTAGGCTACCTTACCCACCAGCGTTTTGGGCATTTCCTCGCGGAATTCCACATCGTAGGGCATGGCATACTTGGCCACATGCTTTCTGCAATGCTCCAGGATCAGCTGCTTCGTGGCTTCGTTGGGTTCCACACCCGCAGCCAGCTTGACGAAGGCCTTGACCTTCTGCATCTTATAGGGATCCGGCACACCGATGACGCAGCTCATCTGCACGCAGTCCAGCGCATCCAGAATGTTCTCCATCTGGGCGGGATAGACATTATAGCCGGAGGTGACGATCATGCGCTTGGCTCTGCCTTTGAAGTAGACAAAGCCCTGCTCGTCCATGGTGCCGAGGTCGCCGGTATAGACCCACGTCAGACCGTCTTCATGCCTGCGCAGGGTACGGGCAGTCTCCTCGGGATGGTGCATATATTCCTGCATGACCGTGGGGCCTGCCAGCAGGATCTCGCCCTCTTCGCCGTAGGGCAGCTCCTTCTCCGTGTCCGGCTCAACGATCTTGATATACGTATCGGGGAAGGGCAGGCCGATGGAGCCTTCCTTGAACATATGGGCAGGCGTCAGGCAGCAGGCGGTGACGGTCTCCGTGGTGCCGTAGCCTTCCCGCACCTGAATGGATGCGTTATGGTCATAGAGGAATTTATCCAGCTTCTTCTTCAGTTCGATGGACAGGGAATCGCCGCCGCTGAAGACGCCCTTGAGGCAGCTCAGATCCTTGCCGTCCATATCGGACAGGCGCAGCAGCGCTTCATACAGGGTGGGAACACCGGCAATGAAATTGCAGCGGTTCTTGACCAGATCCTTGGCATAACTCTTGGGAGTAAACCGCGGCACGAGGATACAGCGGCCGCCCTGCGAGAGCATGGTGTGGATGCAGACACCGAGGCCGAAGCCATGGAAAATGGGCATGGCGGCCAGCATCTTATCCCCGGGGCGGAACATGGGGTTGGCAGCAATGACCTGCTGACCCAGCGCGTTAAAATTGCGGTTGGAAAGCACGATGCCCTTGGTGGTGCCGGTGGTGCCGCCGGAATAGAGGATGACGGCGGGATCGCTGCCGGTGCGCTCCACCTTATAATTGTAGAAGCAGCACTTGCTCAGCTTCATGAATTCCTTCCAGCGGATGACAGGGGCGTCCTCCGGGATCTTTTCGATCTTTCTGCCCGCCGTGAGCATATAGCCGGCCTTGATGGGCTGGGCAAGGGCATCGGCAATGCTGGCGATGATGATATTGACCACCTTGGTATTCTTCCGCACCCGCTCGAACTTATGATAGAACTGATCCAGCGTGATGGCGGTGACGCTGCCGGACTCATTGAGATAGAATTCGATCTCCTTCTCGGCAGAAAGCGGATGGATCATATTGGCAATGCCGCCCACCAGATTGATGGCATAGAACAGATAGATGGCCTGCGGACAGTTGGGCATGGCGATGGTGACCTTGTCGCCCTCGCGGATGCCGACGGTCTTCAGCGCCTTGGCGCAGGTTTCGATCTGCTGCAGCAGTTCCTGATAGGTGGTGGACTTGCCCATAAAGTCAAAGGCCACATTGCGGGGATATTTGCGGGCGATCTCCGCCACGGCTTCATACATGGAGCCTTCAAAATAATCGAGATGCATGGGCAGATCGCCCATCTGATCCTTCCACGGGGTTTTTGCAGTAACCATCAGTACGCTACCTCTTCATTCAAGGGTCTTTCCAGCAGTTCGGGGTTCTCCAACAGCTTTTTGAGCAGCTGCACGGTGCGGGAATAATAATAGCCGTCGGCCAGACGTTCATCGATGGTCAGACCGATGTCCACGCTGTCCTTCATATGGACGGTGCCGTCGTCATCGTAGAAGGGACGCTTCTTGGCTTCGCCGATGGCCACGAAGACGGAGCAGGTGCCCCAGTTGGTCAGATGGTGATAGCCGGCGTGGAGCTTGATGGAGCCGAGATTGCTCAGCACCACGGTGCAGTAATAGGGGTCGCCGTCCGAAACAGCCTTGGGCATCCAGCCGTGGCGGTCGAGGAAGCGGGCGCCCGCGCCCACCAGCTGCATCAGAAAGCCGGGAATGGCCGCCACAAAGTCCATGCTCTTCGTGCCGGAATCCAGCTCGTCACTGCGGCAGAAGGAGACCTGACGGTAGATCTCATCATGGATGTCGTCGATGGTCTCATGACCCTTGGTGCGCACCTGTGCCAGCGCCTCGGCGCCGTTATCGGAGAAGATCTTCTTCACGGTGAAGGCGGCGGAGACCTCATTGCGCAGATACATGGTCTTATTGGCAATGAAGCGGTTCATCTTCGGCCGCAGGGTCAGCGTTTTCAGCACCGCCGTGACGATGACCTGAAACAGGTTATAGCGGTATTCGGGATTTTCCGCGTTTTTCTTTTCCAGATACGCGTTCACGTTGGTCAGATCGATGCGCTCGGAGATGAACGCCTCGTTATCGCAGCGATTGGGGTACATCAGCGGCATGACCGCGTGCATGGCATGGATGGTACGGAGCTTTTTGCCGTCTCTTCTGTCGCCCAGTTTTCTTCCCATTCTGTTCACTCTCTTTCCCGGTTGTATCTCTCAGAATACCGCAGAACTCTAAACGGAATCGAAACAACCGCCAAATTATGACACCATCATACCGCAAAGATGGTGATTTTTCAACCTTTTCATTTCAGGTACCTTTGCTGTTTTTCCCGTTCTTCCCTTGCATAGGGCTTCTGTTGCGATTATAATATCATAAGGAACTGATTTTTTGGGATGGAGGGGCTTTATGAACGAAAAAAGAACCTTTACCGCGGAAGAACTGCGTTATCTCCGCCTGCTGGCGGAGCGGTTTCCCACCGTGCAGGACGCCGCCACCGAGATCATGCGGCTGCGGGCGATCCTGAACCTGCCGAAGGGAACGGAGCATTTTATGTCCGACATCCACGGCGAATATGACGCCTTCCTGCACATCCTCAATTCCTGCTCCGGCGAGGTCAAGGAGCAGCTCAAGGGTCTGTTCGGCGGTCTTCTTTCCAAAGAAGAGATGGACGATCTGGCCACGCTGATCTACTATCCCTCCGCCAAGCTGGCGCTGGTGGCGGATACCGCCGCCGATCTGGACGGCTGGTACTATCAGACCATCTACCGCCTCATGGATCTTTGCATCTTTGTCACCGTGAAGCATACCCGCGCCATTGTCCGCGCCTCCACTCCGCAGCGCTATCAGAACATCATTGACGAGCTGCTGCACACCCGTACCGAGGGCGAACGGAAGCAGGATCATGTGGACAACATCGTGCGCACCATCGTCGAGATCGGGCAGGCCGCCGAGGTCATCGAGGATATGTGCAAGCTGATCAAGCGGATGTGCGTGGATCATCTGCACATCGTGGGTGACATCTTCGACCGAGGCCCCAGAGCGGACATCGTCATGGACAGCCTGCTTTCCTGCCACAGCGTGGACATCCAATGGGGCAACCACGATGTGCTCTGGATGGGCGCCGCTTCCGGCTCCCGCACGCTGGTGGCCACCGTGCTTTCCAATTCCATCCGCTACAACAATCTGGACGTCATCGAGACCGGCTACGGCATCTCTCTGCGTCCCCTCAGCATCTTCGCCAACGAGGTCTATCAGAACTGCGATACCTCCTGCTTCCGCGTGAAGCTGACCGGCGCCGACGCCGATCAGTACACCGAAAAGGACAAGCTGCTCTCCGCGCGGATGTACAAGGCCATTACCATCATCCTCTTCAAGCTGGAAGGGCAGAAGATCCTGCGCAGGCCCGAATTCAACATGGCAGACCGCCTGCTGCTGGACAAGATCGACTATGACAAGAAGACCATCCTGCTGAACGGCAGGAAGTACCCGATGGAGGACTGCGACTTCCCCACCGTCGATCCCGCAGACCCCTATGCGCTGACGGCAGAGGAAGCGCAGGTCATCGCCCAGCTGACGGATTCCTTCCGCCACAGCGAAAAGCTGCAGCGGCACGTCCGCTTCCTCTATTCCAAGGGCGGCCTTTACAAGATCCACAACGGCAATCTCCTGTTCCACGGCTGCATCCCCATGCAGGAAGACGGCTCGCTGATGACCTTTACCATCGGCGGCAAGGAGCGTTCCGGCAAGGCTTTCCTGGACTATGCCGAGCGGATCACCCGCCGCGCCTACTACGACAAACTCGGCACACCGGAACGGCAGTTCGGGCAGGACTTCCTCTGGTGGCTCTGGGCGGGCAGAAACAGCCCCATCTTCGGCCGCGACCGCATGACCACCTTTGAGCGCCGCTTCATCCGCGACGAAAGCACATGGACCGAGCCGAAGAACCCCTACTACACCCACTATCAGAATGCCGCTGTCTGCGAGATGCTGCTGCGGGAATTCGGCCTGGAGGGCAGGCACTGCCATATCGTCAACGGCCATGTGCCGGTCAAGGTCAAAAAGGGCGAAAGCCCCATCAAGGGCGGCGGCAAGCTGCTGGTCATCGACGGCGGCTTCAGCAAGGCCTACCAGTCCACCAGCGGCATCGCGGGCTACACACTGATCTTTACCTCCCGCTTCCTGCGTATCGTATCCCATCAGCCCTTCGCGGGCAAATACCGCGCCATCCATGAAAACCACGACATTGCCAACAATGACCATGTGGTGGAGCGGATGGAGCCGCGCATGAAGGTGGCAGCCACCGACGAGGGCATTGCCCTGCAGGCACAGGTGGACGACCTGCTGCAGCTGCTGGAGGCCTTCCGCTCCGGCGCCGTGGCGGAAAACCATCAGGATTAACACAAGAACAGAAAACAGCACCCGAAAAGGAATTTCGGGTGCTTTTGTTTATTTTTCAGGTTTGGTTTTCTTCAGCGGGATCGTCAGCTTACGGACGGTTTTTTCCTTCGGCTTGACGTCCTTCTTGGGAAGCGGAGGCGGGACAGGCTCGTCCGGCTCCTCGAGGATCTTTTCCGCTTCCTTGCCGCGGCGCACATCCTCCCGCACCAGACGGTAGACGGCGGCTGCCAGCGGCACGCCGAGCAGCATACCGGCCACGCCCATCATACCGCCGCCGACGGTGACGGCCGCCAGCACCCAGATGCCGGGCAGACCCATGGAGGAGCCCACCACACGGGGATAGATGATATTGCCCTCCAGCTGCTGCAGGATGACGAGGAAGATGAGGAAGATCAGCGCCTTCATGGGCGAGACCGTCAGGATCATGAACGCGCCCACTGCCGCGCCGATGTAGGCGCCCGCGATGGGGATCAGCGCCGTGAAGGCGATCAGCGCGCCGATCATGGTGGCATAGGGCAGGCGCAGGATGGCCATGCCGATGGCGCAGAGGACGCCGAGGATGACGGCCTCGATGCACTGGCCGACGATATAGCGGTGGAAGCAGTCATCCAGCACGGAAAGCACATAGAGGATGCGCACGCGCCATGTGTGGCCGATATAGCGCTCCAGCAGCGCCTTGGACTGGCGCTTCAGCTTTTCCTTGGAGGCCAGCAGATAGACGGCAAAGATGAGGCTGATCAGCGCCGTTACGATGCCGGAGAAGACGGAGGTGACGGCATTGATGACCACCTCGACCACGCTGCCGATGCCGGAGGTCAGCACCTCGATGATCTGACCGATACGGGAATTCCAGTCCACCTCCATCAGCTTGTCCAGAATATTATCGGGCAGGAAGTTATGCTTATCCAGCCATGCCACCAGATCTGTGATAGCGCCGGGCAGTTCGGCAAAAATGACCTGCACACAGGAGATCAGCTGCGGCACGATCAAAACCATAATGAGCGCGATCACGGCCACCAGCGTGATGATGGCCAGCAGCATGCAGATGGGACGGCGCACCGCCACGATGCCCTTCTGCGTGGCACGGGGAAAGAACTTCCGCTCATAGAAGCTCATCAGAATATTGATGGGATAGGCGATAACACAGCCGATCAGCAGGGGCGAGGCGGCGCCCAGCGCTTCCGCAACGACGGCCATAACAGGCTGCCAGTAGTGGATGCACAGATAGAGCACAAAGATGCTCACCCCCACCTTCAGACAGGTTTTCCATTCCAGTTTCAAATTCGGAACACCTCCGGGTACAGGATTCTACAGGTTCAGTATAATACCGGCAGACGGATTTTTGCAACCTTTTCTTTCATTCTGCCGAAAGCGTAAATCCTTCCATCCGCTCCGAAAGATAGGCCTTGAGTTCCCTGCGGAACCGATCCACCGCCGCCGCTGCAGCGGCGCTGCGGGGCATACGCTCCGTCAGCATATAGCAGATGCGGTTGGGCGGGCCGTCCTTCAGCGGGCGGACGGCAACGGCTCTTCCCTCCCGCGCGAAGGCATCCGCCACGGATGCAGGACAGAAGGCCCACGTCCCCGGCTCATCCAGATAGATCGTCAGCAGTGCCACATTGTCCACATACACAAAGGGACGCACCGAAGGGCTCCACCACGAATCGTGCCAGATCTGAATATCCTGGCTCCACGGCAGATACAGCTCCTTTCGCGGATCCAGCTGCTTGGGCGATACCGCTCCTTCCGGCAGGTCGGTATCTCTGCCGCAGAGCAGCACCATCGGTTCGGAGAGGATCGGCTCGCAGCGCACATTGCTGGAGCGGGAAAGATAAAACACGAAGCCCACATCCGCCTCGCGGTTTTCCACCAGACGGAAGATCTCCGGAGACTGCTGGGTGCGGATGCGCAGCGCCAGATTCTGTTCCGGCCGCGGCAGGCGGCGGTACAATTCGGGGAAGAGATAATTATTTAAACTGTCGGGACAGGCGATGGTCAGCGGCGCCAGATACTGCTCCTTGGCGAAGCCCGCCGTTTCCGCTTCCAGTGCCATCCAGCGCTCCGCCAGCGGAATGAACGCCAGCCCCTGCGGCGTCAGTTCCACGGTGCGGACACCCTTTTTTCGCACGATCAGTGTAACGCCCAGCTCTTCCTCCAGCTGCCGGAGGCGGGCGCTGACCGTGGGCTGCGAAAGATAGAGCATGGAAGCCGCCACGGAAAGGCTCTGATGGTTGGCCACGCTCAGAAAGGTCTGAATATTGGACAGGTTCATTCTGCCACCCCCTGCGGTGATTCTACCACAGCGCGATGCGGCGCACAAGGGTGAATATCAAAATATTTTATATTTCATTGCCGAGCTATCGGCTTGCCTTTTTAATTTTTCGGTTCTATACTGAGGGCATCTTACCGGTAAGGAGTGTTATTCATGTCTGCCATTCCCTTTCGTTATCTCTCTCAGGAGGATCTGATCCGCTGCGGCGCCTTTGATCTGCCCATGGCCATTAAAGCCGCGCAGGACAGCATCCGTCTTTATGACGACGGCCGTATCCTCTTCCCCGAAAAGATCGTGCAGGAATTTGACGAGGTCTACAAGGATCGCATCAACTGCCTGCCCGCCACGCTGCTCGACAAACAGATTTGCGGCATGAAGTGGGTCTCCGTCTTCCCGCGGAATCCGCAGCGCTTCGGCACGCAGAACCTTTCCGCCATCATTGTCCTCTCCCACATCGAAAAGGGCTATCCCGTCTGCGTCATGGACGGCACGCTCTGCTCCAATATGCGCGTGGCTGCCATCGGCGCCACCGCCGCCCAATATCTTGCCCGCGAGGACGCAGAGTCCATCGGCTTCATCGGTGCGGGCGAACAGGCCAGGATGCACCTCCTGGGCATGAAGGCCGTCCGCCCCGGTCTGAAAGTCTGCCGCGTGGCCGCCAAATATGCCCATGAGGAGGAGGGTTTCATCCGCGCGCTGCAGCCCATTTTCCCCGATATGGAGTTTATTGCCTGCGGCACCGTGCTGGAGGACGCCATTCGGGAAAGCGACATCATCGTCACCGCCACCAGCGCCCAGGCGCCGCTGCTGAAGCCCGAATGGGTCAAAAAGGGCGCGTTCTATAGTCACATCGGCGGCTGGGAGTGCGATTATGGCGTGATCACCATGGCAGACAAGCTGGTCTGCGATGACTGGAGCGTGGTCAGGCACCGCCTTTCCACCATCACCAGAGTCTACAACGAAGGGCTTATCACAGATAATGACATCACGGGCGACCTCATCGACCTGCTGAAAGGCAAGGTCAAGCGGGACAATGACGATGAATTCATCGTTTTCTCCGCTGCAGGCCTTTCCTATGTGGACATTGCCATCGCGGAAAAGATGTTCCGCCGCGCCGAAGCTGCCGATGCGGGCAGCCTGCTGAATCTGCAGGAGCAGACCGTCTTCGAGCATGAACTGAGCGGTCTTGTCCGCGTTTGAATCGACCGAAAGCCGAAAAACCGGCCTGTGACCGCGGTCACAGGCCGGTTTGCTCTTATTTCATATAGCCGCCTTCCATGGGAGAAACAGCATGCTGGGAGAAGATATGGAGAACGCCGTCGGGATACTTGGCCGCCTTGGGCTTCCATGCCGCCTTCCGCTGCGCAAGGATGGCCGCCATCTCTTCCGCCGTTTTCTCTTCACCGCCCACACCGATGATCTCCAGCTTCCGTTCGGGGACGTCGATACGGATGAGGTCGCCCTCCTCCACCAGCGCGATGGGGCCGCCGTCTGCCGCTTCGGGAGATACATGGCCGATGACAGGGCCCGTGGACGCGCCGGAGAACCGGCCGTCCGTGATCAGCGCGATGGTCCTGCCCAGTTCCTTGTCAGAGGAGATGGCCTCCGAGGTATAGAACATTTCCGGCATACCGGAGCCCCGCGGGCCTTCATAGCGGATGAACACCGCGTCGCCGGGACGGATCTCATGGGTCAGAATGGCGTGGATGGCCTCTTCTTCGCTGTCAAAGGGGCGGGCATTCAGCACCGCGCGGAACATCTCCTTCGGACAGGCGGTATGCTTGATGACGGCACCGTCCGGCGCGAGGTTGCCGCGGAGGATGGCGATGGCGCCGTCCGTGCCGATGGCCTTGTCAAAGGGGCGGATGATATCCTGCCACTTGAGTCCCACCTGCGCGCAGTAGGCCTCACACTTGTCATAGAAGCCGTTCTTCTTCAGTTCATCGAGATTTTCGCCCAGCGTCCTGCCCGTGACGGTCATGACGTCCAGATGGAGCATGGAGCGAATCTCCTCCATGATGCGGGGCACACCGCCGGCATAATAGAAATACTGGGCAGGCCAGCGTCCCGCGGGACGGATATCCAGCAGATAGTGGGCGCCGCGATGCAGGCGGTCGAACATCTCGGCATCGAATTCAATGCCGAATTCATGGGCAATGGCGGGAATATGGAGCAGCGAATTGGTGGAGCCGGAAATGGCGGCATGCACCATAACCGCGTTTTCAAAGGATTCCCGCGTGACGATATCGCGGGGCTTCAGCCCCAGCTTTGCCAGATGCATGACCTGACGGCCTGCCTCCGCCGCCACCTCGTCCAGATCCGCGCACATGGCGGGCATCAGAGCGGAACCGGGCAGCATCAGCCCCAGCGCCTCGCCCATGATCTGCATGGTGGAGGCCGTTCCCATGAAGGAGCAGGCGCCGCAGGACGGGCAGGCATGCTGCTTGTACCAGGTCAGCTTGTCCTCCGTGATCTCGCCGCGGGCGCACTGTGCGGAATAGATACCGATCTGCTCCAGCGTCAGCAGGTCGGGGCCTGCGTCCATGACGCCGCCCGTGACCAGAATGGACGGAATATTGACTCTGCCGATGGCCATCAGATGGGCGGGAACTGCCTTATCGCAGCTGGAAACGAACACACCGCCGTCAAAGGGCGTGGCATTGGCATGGATCTCAATGAGGTTCGCGATGGTATCGCGGCTGACGAGGGAATAGTTGATGCCGTCATGCCCCTGCGCCATGCCGTCGCAGATATCCGTGGCAAAATAGCGGGCAGCCTTGCCGCCGCTTTCCGCCACCGCGTCCACGGTCTTCTCCACCAGACGGAACAGGTGGGCGCTGCCGGGATGGCTGTCGCCAAAGGTGCTTTCCACCATGATCTGAGGCTTGCTGAGGTCTTCCACGGTCCACCCCATGCCCATACGCAGAGGATCCTGCTCCGGGGCGAGGGCTCTGATTTTCTGACTGATCATACTACCACTCCTCCATCGGTTTCTTTGTAAAAATATCGTATCATTTTTCCGAAGCGCTGTCAACGAAGCGGCTTTTGGGCTTGCCATTCTTTCGCCGCATATGTTATGATGTTAGTTGAACAAAGAAACCAATTACGGAGGCACATATCCCATGAAGAAAGGACCGCAAAGTCAGGAGCAGCGCAGACTGATGATGCTGAACGAGCCGCTCTCCCGGGTCATTCCCAAGATGGCCGTTCCCACCATCATCGCGTTTCTGATCAACTCCATCTACAGTCTGGCGGATACGTATTTCGTCAGCTCCCTCGGCACCAATGCCACGGCTGCCGTCAGCGTCAATGCCTCGCTGGATCAGCTGATCATGATGTGCGGCTCCATGCTGGCCGTGGGCGCCAACAGCTATATCGCCCGCCTGCTGGGCGCCAACAACGATAAAAAGGCCAGCCAGGTTCTGTCCACGGCCTTTATTCTGGCCTTTGGTCTCGGCGTCGTCCTGCTGGTCTTCGGCAGCATCTTTATGACCCCCATGGTGCGGATGCTGGGCGCCACCCCCACCTGTGAAAAATACTCCGTGGATTATGCCTCCTATGTGCTGATAGCGGCGCCCTTTATGGCCGCCAACTTCGTCATGAACCAATGCCTGCGCTCAGAGGGCAGCGCCACCCTTTCCATGATCGGCATGGGCTTCGGCGGCATCCTGAATTGCGTGCTGGATCCCATCTTCATCTTCGGCCTTGATATGGGTGTTGCCGGTGCTTCCGCCGCTACTGCCATTTCCAAGCTGGTCTCCTTCGCCATTCTGATCTTCCCCTATCTGACCCGCCGCAGCCTGCTGCACCTTTCCATCCGCAATTTCCATTTCACCCGCGATATCATCGGCAAGATCGTCAGCGTGGGCTCTTCCTCCATGTTCCGTACCGGTCTCGGCGTCGTTTCCGGCATTCTCCTCAACGATCTGGCCGGCAATATCTCCGACTCCGTCCTTGCCGGTATCGGCGTCTGCACCAAGGTCATGATGTTCCCCTTCGGCATCGTCCTCGGCTTCGGCAACGGCTTCCAGCCCGTGGCAGGCTTCAACTGGGGCGCCAAGCGGTATGACCGCGTGCGGCAGAGCTTCCGCTTCTCCGGCTGGGTCGCGCTTATCGGCGGCGCGGTCATGGCAGGTCTCATCGCCATCTTTGCCGATCCTATCATCGTGCTGTTTGCCGGCACCGATCCGGAAATGCGCGAGATCGGCGCGCTGGCCATCCGTCTGCAGTCCTATGCCCTGCCCATCCATGCATGGGTCGCGGTGGTCAATATGTTCTGCGCCGGCCTCGGCAATGCCCGCGGCGCCTTCCTGCTGGCCACAGCGCGGCAGGGCACCTGCATGCTGCCCATCCTCTTCCCGCTGGCATCCCTTTGGGGTGCCTACGGTCTTGCCTCCGTACAGGCCATCGCTGATGTGCTGACGCTGGTGCTGGCCGTGCCCATCATTCTCTCCATGCTGAAGATGGTGCGGCGGACAGAAGCGGAGCATCTCGCATCCCGGACAAATTAATTGGAAACCGAGCCGCGGCTGATCCGCGGCTCGGTTTTTGTCATTCTGAGCGCAGCGAAGAATCTCCCTCGTGTCGGAATGCCGAAACCCCACGGGTGGGCAAGGACGCCCGCCCCTGCGAACACAAACGAAACAGATCAAAATGTAGGGGAGGGCCTC
>JAFSHY010000033.1 GCA_017440065.1 Oscillospiraceae bacterium
GGCAACGAAGAAGATGTCTGCGCCGACGGCATTTGGCAGAACTACTTCACCGTTCAGCCCGAACCTCTGACTGCCGAAGAAAAGCGCGCATGGCTGGATTCCCGCGATGCCGTCGCTCTGGGTTCCGATGCGTTCTTCCCGTTCCCCGATTCCGTTAAGCGCGGCGCTGCTTCCGGTGTCAAGTATATTGCACAGCCCGGCGGCTCCATCCGCGATGATCTCGTCATTGAAGAGTGCAATAAGAAAGGCATCGTTATGGCCTTCACCGGCATGCGTCTGTTCCACCACTAAGATTCAGGAGGGCATAAGATGAAAATTCTGGTAGTCGGCGGCGGCGGCCGCGAACACGCCATCATCAAAAAGCTCAAAGAAAATAAAGAAATCACCGAGATCTTTGCCCTGCCCGGCAATGGCGGCATGGAGCAGGATGCCACCTGCGTTCCCATCGGCGCCAAGGATCTGGACGGCATCGTGAAGTTTGCCGCGGAGCAGAAGATCGATTTTGCCGTCGTCGCGCCCGATGACCCGCTGGTGCTGGGCTGCGTGGATCGGTTGAATGCCATCGGCATTCCCTGCTTCGGCCCGGAGGCCAAGGCTGCTATCATCGAGGGCAGCAAGGTCTTCTCCAAAAACCTCATGAAGAAATACGGTATTCCCACAGCTGCGTATGAGACCTTCAGCGAGATGGATGCCGCCCTCTCCTATGTCCGCACCTGCAAGGCTCCCGTGGTCATCAAGGCCGACGGTCTGGCATTGGGTAAGGGCGTCATCATCGCGCAGACCAACGAAGAGGCTGAAGATGCCGTCCGCTCCATGATGTCCGATAAGATCTTCGGCGAAAGCGGCAGCAATGTCGTCGTGGAAGAATTCCTCGAAGGTCCGGAGGTTTCCGTCCTTGCCTTTACGGACGGCAACGTGGTAAAGCCCATGGTCTCCTCCATGGATCACAAGAGAGCCCATGACAACGACGAAGGCCTCAATACCGGCGGTATGGGCACCGTTGCCCCCAACCCCTACTATACGAACGAGATCGCCGATGCCTGCATGGAACAGATCTTCCTGCCCACCGTGAAGGCCATGAACGCAGAAGGCAGAACCTTCCGCGGCTGCCTCTACTTCGGCCTGATGCTCACGAAGGATGGTCCCAAGGTCATCGAGTACAACTGCCGCTTCGGCGATCCCGAAACGCAGGTCGTCCTGCCGCTGCTGGAAAGTGATCTTTTCACCGTCATGAAGGCCACAGCCGAAGGCAAGCTGGCGGAAACGGAAGTCAGATTTGCTGAAAAGCATGCCTGCTGCGTGGTTCTGGCCTCCGATGGCTACCCTGTCAAGTATGAAAGCGGCTATCCCATCACGCTGCCGGAACAGCTGGCGGAAAACGAAGAGATCTATATTGCCGGTGCCAAAAAGAAGGACGGCGTGCTGGTCAATGCCGGCGGCCGTGTGCTGGGCGCCGTTGCCACGGAAGATACCCTGCAGGCTGCCATCAAGAGCGCTTACGCGCTGGCAGACCGCATCCATTTTGAAAATGCCTACTGCCGCCGGGACATCGGTCAGCGAGCCCTGGCAGCAGAGAAGTGAGAGGTGCAGCTTTGGTTTATCGCGTATTTGTTGAAAAAAAGTCCGCGCTGGCCAATGACGCCAAGGCGCTTTGTCAGGAACTCAAAACCTTTTTGGGCATCACGGCCCTCAAAAGCGTGCGCATTGTGAACCGCTATGATGTGGAAAATATCGAGGAAGCGCTGTTTGACTATGCCTGCAAGACCGTGTTCTCCGAGCCGCAGCTGGATGATATTTCCGCTGAACTGCAGGCGGACGGTCTGACCGTCTTTGCCGTGGAGCCGCTGCCCGGTCAGTATGACCAGCGTGCCGACTCCGCCGCCCAGTGCATTCAGATCATCTCGCAGGGCGAACGTCCCACCGTCCGCACCGCCAAGGTCTATCTGCTGGAAGGCGAGCTGACGGAAGAAGAAATTGCCAAAATCAAGCACCATGTCATCAACCCCGTGGAGAGCCGCGAAGCCTCCCTCCAAAAGCCCGAGACCCTCGCCATTTCCTATGAGATCCCCGAAACCGTGGAGACCCTCGACGGCTTCATCGCGATGGATGAGACCGCGCTGGCTGCCTTCCTGAAGGAAAAGGGTCTTGCCATGGATCTGGATGATCTTAAGTTCTGCCAGAATTATTTCCGTTCTGAGGATCGCGATCCTACCATTACTGAGATCCGCATGATCGATACCTACTGGTCGGATCACTGCCGTCATACCACCTTCCTCACCACCATCGACAGCGTTTCTTTCGAGGATCCGCTGCTGCAGAAGACCTATGACGAGTACATTGCCGTCCGCAAGGAGATCGGCCGCACCAAGCCCATCAATCTGATGGATCTCGGCACAATCGGCGCCCGTTATCTCAAGGCTACCGGAAAGCTGCAGAAGCTGGATGAGTCCGAGGAGATCAATGCCTGCACCGTCAAGATGGAAGTGGAAACGGAAGACGGCAAGGAACCCTGGCTCCTTCTCTTCAAGAATGAGACCCACAACCATCCCACCGAAATCGAGCCCTTCGGCGGCGCGGCTACCTGCATCGGCGGCGCCATCCGCGATCCGCTGTCCGGCCGTTCCTATGTTTACGGCGCCATGCGCGTCACCGGCGCGGCAGACCCGCTGCGTCCCCTCGAAGAGACCCTGCCCGGTAAGCTGCCGCAGAAGAAGCTGGTCACCACCGCCGCCGCAGGCTATTCCTCCTACGGCAACCAGATCGGCCTTGCCACCGGTCAGGTCGATGAGCTGTATCA
>JAFSHY010000034.1 GCA_017440065.1 Oscillospiraceae bacterium
AACTGCTCCTCGGTTTCCAGCTTGGTTCTGCCGGAGCCGATGATATCGAAGCCGCCGGTATTGCGGTACTGGTTGATATATTCGTCATCAAAGATCAGATAATCGTCTTCGATCAGACCGCTGGGGCCGCCCTTGAAGCCGTAGAGGACGTTGTCCTTGTTGGTGGCCTTCAGTGCGTCGTAGAGGCCGCAAATGACGTTGTGACCGCCGGGAGCCTGACCGCCGGAGAGGATGACGCCGACGACCTGCTTCTTTTCTTCCGCGGTGTTCTGACCCTTCTGGAAGGTGATCTCGTTCTTGCCGTAGGTGTTGGGGAAGAGCGCCTGGATCTTTTCCTGATCCGCAACGCTTTCGGTGGCGCCGCCGTTCTTCACGCAGATCTCAGAAATGCCGTTTCTGAGGATGCCGGGCAGCTTGGGATTGTACTGATATCTTGCAATCTGCAGAGGGGAAAGTTTCATATCAAACGTACTCCTTACCGTTGAATTGGATGATTCTTTTGGGATATTTCACGCTTGCCGTATAGATCGGCTTATACAAAACTCATTATAATCGATTCCACAGGAAAGGTAAATTGTGATTTCTGATAATATTAAGGAGAATTCCGGCGGAGAAATGGGGCTATTTATCTTGCGCGGAACGGAAGTATCGGAGATACAGGGAAGCGGATCGTTTGCTGCCGTTGCATTTACCGCGCCGTTTGATATAATATAACCAAATAAAGCGATCTCATGATCCGCAAGAGAACAAGGAGGCAGAAGCAAAATGGATCTGACTTACTGGATGGATGTGCTGAAGCGGCTGTTGGAGACCCCCAGTCCCACCGGCTACTATGTCAAAATGAAGCCCGTCATCGAAGAACTGGCAGCGGAGCTGGGCTATATCGTGACCTACGATAACCGCGATACGGCCTACATCACCGTGCCGGGCAAGGATCCCTCCAAAACGGTGTGCGTCGGCTGCCATGCGGATACCATCGGTCTGATGGTGCGCGGCATCAATGCGGACGGCACGATCCGTACCCGTCCGCTGGGCGGCCTGGTCTATCCCAATGTGGAGGGTGAAAACGTCACCGTCCATACCCGCGGCGGCAAGACCTACAGCGGTATGCTGGTCTGCGCCCATCATTCTCCCCATGCCTTTGAGGATGCCAGAACCATGGAGCGGAACGAAAACACCGTCTTCGTGCTGCTGGATGAGCCGGTCAGGAAGCCCGAGGATGTCCGCGCGCTGGGTATTCTGAACGGCGACTATATCTCCATCGATCCCCGTCTGACCGTGACGGAAAGCGGCTATCTCAAATCCCGCTTCCTCGACGATAAGGCTGCCATGGCCTGCTCGTTCTATGCCCTCAAGCATATGAAGGAGAACGGTCTGACGCCGCAGTACAACACGGTCTTTGCTTTCCCGTTCTATGAGGAGATCGGCTTCGGCGGCATCGTGGTGCCTCCGGAGATCTCGGAATACGTGGCCATCGATATTGCCGTCCTCGGTCCCGATGCGGAAGGCAGTGAGGAGAAGGTTTCCATCTGCGCCAAGGATGCCAGCATGCCCTATGACTACGACCTGACGGGCAGACTCATTGACGCGGCGCAGCGCAGCGGCTGCGATTATGCCGTGGATCTCTATTTCCGCTACGGCTCCGATGCCAGCCAGGCCATCAAGGGCGGCAACAATGTCCGCGCCGCCACCTTCGGCATGGGCGTCTATTCCAGCCACGGTGTGGAGCGGGCGCACAGGACAGGCATTGAGAACACGGTTCGCCTGCTGCTGGCCTATGTGCTGGGTGTGTGATCTGCAGAGTGCAAAAACATTGAAAAACGACCGGAATCAAGCTGCCGAAGCCCGTGAATTGTCACGGCGCTTCGGCGGTTTTTTTGTCCGGAAAGGGCGGGATCTGCCGCACAGATTGGCTGACGCGGCGGAACGGAGCAGAATTATTCCTGCGAGGACAGAAAAACGAAATATAATACAGAAAATATTTTACAAAAAATATGTATTTACAGAAAAGATTATCGACTATTTTGTAAAATATTGATAAAATAACGAGGAAACTGATATAATACAGAAAAAGCTTCTGTATGGAAAGGACTCCCTATGGACCATATTGATGCAAAAATTCTCGGCTGTTTGACCAAAGATGCGCGGATGAACGCATCCATGATTAGTCAAAAAGTCAATCTCTCCGTTTCCGCCGTGATCGAGCGGATGAAGAAGATGGAGGCCTCGGGACTGATCCGCGGCTATACCGCGCGGATCGATGAAAAGATGGCGGGCTTCCATGTGCAGGCGATGATCTCCATCCGCCTGGAGCATCCCAAGTACAACGCGGAATTCAACCGCCAGATGTGCAGCCTCCGCTGCGTGATGGAATGCTTCTACATCACAGGCGACTTTGACTACATCGCCCGCATCGGCGTTTCCTCCACGGAAGAACTGACCAAGGCCCTCAACGATATCAAGCAGATCCCCGGCGTTTCGCTGACCCGTACCTATGTGGTGCTGGACAACATCAAGGAAAGCACCTCTCTGATCCCCCGCGTCCTGTGAGCAGGCGGCAAAAGCCGCTTCTGATAAACAAACATTTTTCGCTATTAACAGGAGGTATTCTTATGATTATCGGTGTCCCCAAAGAAATTATGCACGATGAAGCCCGCGTAGCAGCAACACCCGATTCCGTAAAGAAATATGTGGCCGACGGTCATAAGGTACTGGTAGAAAAGGGTGCCGGCGTCGGTGCGCTTCATGCCGATGAAGCCTATGCCGCCGCAGGTGCCGTCATGTGCGATACGGCTCAGCAGGTCTATGACGAGGCCGAACTGATCCTGAAGGTCAAGGAGCCTCTCTTCAATGAGGATACCGGCAAGCACGAAGTGGATATGATGCACAAGGGTCAGTATCTGATCACCTTCATCCATCCTGCCGCTCCCGTGAACCATGAAATGGTCAAGCATATGGCGGAAGCCGGCATCATCAGCATGGCCATCGAAGGTGTGCCCCGTATTTCCCGCGCCCAGTCCATGGACGCGCTGACCTCCATGAGTACCTGCGCCGGCTACAAGGGCATTCTGATGGCTGCCTCCGACCTCACCAAGTTCATCCCCATGATGCCCACCGCTGCCGGCATGATCAAGCCCTGCAACGTGATGGTTGCCGGTGTCGGCGTTGCCGGTCTGCAGGCGCTGGCCACCGCCAAGCGTCTGGGCGCCAAGACCTATGCCATCGACATCCGTCCTTCCGCCGCGGAACAGGCTACCTCTCTGGGTGCCAAGCCGGTGGATTCCGGCGTTGCTCCCGAGCTGGCCATCGGTCAGGGCGGCTACGCGCTGGCGCTTCCCGAGGATGTGCTGGCTGCGGAGCGGGAAAAGATCGCCAAGGTGCTGCCGGATATGGATATCGTCTTCCTCTCCGCGCTGGTTCCCGGCCGTCTGGCTCCCATTCTGATCACCGAAGACATGGTCAAGACCATGAAGCCCGGCTCTGTCATCGTGGATATCGCCATCGACCAGGGCGGCAACTGCGCCATCACCACGCCCGGTGTCCGCGATGTCAAGCACGGCGTCATCATCGAGGGCATCAAGAATATCCCCGGCATGCTGGCGGAATCCTCCACCTTTATGTATGCCGCCAATATGTA
>JAFSHY010000035.1 GCA_017440065.1 Oscillospiraceae bacterium
ATGCTCAGGATCAGGCATACGGAAGCGGGCAGCAGCCGTAGGAAGGCCCGCAGCTTCGGAAAGAAGCAGGGCAGGAAGAAGCCCAACGGCACAAACATGACGATATTTCCCGCCAGATTGATGACGGCATGACGGAGCAGAGCGCCTTGCTGCACCTGCAGGAAGTGAAGATAGCGTCCTATGGTGGCAAAGGGGATCAGATTCAGATTGCGCGCAAGCTGCTCCCGATAATCCCAGACCGTCAGACGGCCGATGCGCTGACCGAACAGCAGCCACAGCATCAGAATGGTATAAAGAAGAAAGATCACCCGAAGGGGCGTTTTGAACGGGCGCTGCATATGATCACCTCGAATTCGCGGCGGATAAAGCCAGTATAGCAGAAGCGGGAGTTCTGCGCAACGGGTGCTTGACAAAGGAAATAACTGTCTGTATACTGATTTTTAGGTATCCACCGAAGATTTACGAAAGGAAGTGCGCGGAATGATCAACGTCAGAAATACCGAAATGGAATATCCGGCTGCGGAGCTGCGCACGAAGAAGCGGGGATAAATCCCGCCTGCTGATTGTATCTATGCGCGTTTTCCGCCTGTCCGGAAAACGCGTTTTTTCTATACGATAAGGAGGGAAAAGAAACAATGGAACCGGTATTCAAGCTCTCCGGCAGAGAGAAGACCTCGCTCGTGCTGCGTTATCTGCGGGGCTGCTGGGGACTGTTTGTCACGGGACTGCTTTGCAACTGCGTGGCATCGCTGCTGGGCGCCGTCACACCGCAGATCATCCGCATTACCGTGGACTCGATCCTCGGTTCGGAGCCGCCCGCGCTGCCTGCCTTTGCGCAGCGGCTGCTGGGCTGGGAGGCGCTGAAGGCCGACCCGATGCGGGCTTTGATGCTTACCGCCGCGGCGGTTCTGGCCGTGGCGGTGCTGCGGGGACTATTCAGCTACGGGCAGCGCATCCAGCTGACCAAGGGTACGCAGCATTATCTCAAGTCCATCCGTGACGATCTTTATCGCCATATTCAGTATCTGCCCTTTGCGTGGCATAAGCAGAATCCCACGGGCGATATCATCCAGCGCTGCACCTCGGATGTGGATGTGATCCGCAATTTCGTCTGCATGCAGCTGACGGAGGTCATCCGCACGGTATTCCTGATCATCCTGTATATGACCATCATGTTCACGATGCATCTGCGGCTGGCCACCATCGCCCTGCTGTTTATTCCCATCGTCACCGTTTCGTCCTTCGCGTTTTACGGCATGATCTCCAAACGATTCCAGGCTGCCGATGAGGCAGAAGGCGCTTTGACCACCTGCGCGCAGGAGAATCTGACCGGTGTGCGTGTTGTCCGCGCCTTTGGCCGTGAGCGGCATGAGGAAGAAAAGTTCGGCGAAAAGAACGAGTATTTTTCCGCCCTGTGGATCAAACTCGGCAAGCTGCTCTCCGTCTACTGGGCATCCGGCACACTGCTGACCTGCCTGCAGGTCATGGTCATCGTGGTGGCGGGCGCCGTGGAAGCGGTGAACGGCACGCTGACGCTGGGCGACTTCCTCGTGTTCGTTTCCTATAACAGCGCGCTGGCATGGCCGGTGCGTGCGCTGGGACGTGTGCTGGCGGATATGAGCAAGGCGGGCGTTTCCATGGACCGCGTGGGCTACATCCTGCAGGCCGAAGAGGAGCGGGATGACGCGGAGGCTGTGCCTGCCGTCACCGGTGATATCGTATTTGATCATGTGACCTTTGCCTATGAGGGGCTGGACGTGCTGAAGGATGTATCCTTCACCGTGCGGGAAGGGGAGACCTTTGCCATCCTCGGCGGAACGGGCAGCGGCAAAAGCACGCTGGTGCATCTGCTGGACAGACTGTATGACCTGCCGCAGGACGGCGGCAGCATCTCCATCGGCGGTGTGGATATCCGCGGGATGCAGCGGGGTACGCTGCGCCGCAATGTGGGTCTTGTGCTGCAGGAGCCCTTCCTGTTCTCCCGCACCGTGGGCGAAAACATCTGTGCCACAAGGCCGGAAGCCACGAAGACGGAAATGCGCCGTGCTGCGTCCATCGCCTGTGTGGATGAGGCTATCAATACCTTCTCGGACGGCTAGGAGACCGTGGTGGGCGAACGGGGCGTGACCCTCTCCGGCGGACAGAAGCAGCGCGTTGCCATCGCGAGAATGCTGATGCAGCAGGCGCCCATTCTGGTGTTTGACGATTCTCTCTCCGCCGTGGACGCGGAAACGGATGCGAAGATCCGCCATGCCCTGCGCGATACGCTGCAGGATGCCACCGTGATCCTCATCTCCCACCGCATCACCACGCTGATGCAGGCGGACCGCATTCTGGTGCTGGAAGGCGGCCGTGTGGCCGATGTGGGAACCCACGCGGAGCTGATCAGCCGTCCCGGTGTCTACCGTGATATTTATGAGATCCAGATGCACAATGATGACCGTGCGCTGATCCTGGAAGGAGGCGAGGACTGATGGCTGCCTTTGATGAACAGGATTATACCAAATCCTTTGACCTGAAGATCTGGAAACGGCTGGGGCCGTTCCTCAAAAACTATCGCCTCGCCTTTGCGGGAATGCTCGTGTTCAACCTGGTGGCTGCCGTGGTGGATATCGTTCTGCCGCTGCTGCAGCAGTATGCCATCGTGAACTTTATCGAAAAGGATACGCTGCAGGGATTGGGCGGATACATCCTTGTCTATCTCGGCGCGATCCTGGTTTCTGCCCTGTCCGTGGTGGCCTTCGGCCTGAACTCCATGCACATCGAAATGTACCTGGGCAGAGATATGCGGAAGACTCTGTTCCACCACCTGCAGCGGCTGTCCTTCTCGTTCTACAATGTCACGCCCGTGGGCTATCTGCTGACCCGTGTCATGAGCGATACCAACCGCATCGCCGGTATGATCGCGTGGAACTTCACGGATATCCTGTGGTCGCTCTTCTATGTGCTGGGTACGTTCGCCGCCATGCTGCTGCTCAACTGGAAGCTGGCGCTGATCGTCATTCTGATCGTGCCTGCCATGGCGATCCTCACGGGCTATTTCCAGAATAAGATCCTGCACTGGAACCGTAAGGTGCGCAAGTATAATTCCCGCATCACGGGCGCCTTCAACGAGGGCATTGCCGGCGCGAAGACCACCAAGACCCTCGGCACGGAGGAGCAGATGAGCGACGAATTCCGAAAGCTGACCGCGGATATGCAGGAGGTCAGCATTCGGGCAGGCAGACTCAATGCCGTGTTTGTGCCGCTGGTGCTTTTCGTCAGTACGCTGGCGGTGGCCATCGTGCTTTGGCGCGGCGGACAGATGGTCATGGAAGACCTGCTGCAGCTGGCCATCCTTTCCACCTTCTTCACCTATGCCATCGGCATCTTTGAGCCGATCCAGTCCATCGCGGGCAATATTGCGGAGTTTATCTCCCTGCAGGCCTGTATCGAACGTGTGACGGGGCTGCTGGATGAGGTGCCGCAGGTACAGGATACCCCCGAGGTGGAAGCCCGCTACGGCGATGCCTTCCATCCCAAAACGGAAAACTGGGAGCCGCTGCGGGGCGAGATCGAATTCCGTGACGTCACCTTCCGCTATCCCGACGGCGGCGAAAACGTGCTGGAGCATTTCTCCCTCCATATCCCGCAGGGCACCACCGTTGCCATCGTGGGCGAAACGGGAGCGGGCAAAAGCACGCTGGTCAATCTGGCCTGCCGTTTCTTTGAGCCGGTGGAAGGTCAGGTGCTGATCGACGGCAGAGATTACCGCGAAAGAAGTCAGCTCTGGCTGCATTCCAATATCGGCTATGTGCTGCAAAGTCCCCATCTCTTCTCCGGCAGCGTGCGGGAGAATATCCGCTACGGCAAGCTGGACGCCACCGATGCGGAGGTGGAGGCTGCCGCGAGGGCGGTTTCTGCCGATACGGTGGTCTCCAAGCTGGAAAACGGCTGGGACAGCGATGTGGGTGAAGGCGGCGACCGCCTCTCCACCGGCGAAAAGCAGCTGATCTCCTTTGCCCGTGCTGTGCTGGCTGACCCGCGCATTTTCGTGCTGGACGAAGCCACCTCCTCCATCGATACCAAGACGGAGCAGCTGATCCAGAACGCCATCGACCATCTGCTGGAGGACAGAACCTCCTTCCTCATTGCCCACCGCCTTTCCACCATCCGCAAGGCGGATATGATCCTCGTCGTCCGCGACGGCAGGATCGTGGAGCAGGGCAGGCATGAGGAACTGCTGCGCAAAAAGGGCTATTACCATGAGCTCTACAGCAAGCAGTTTGCCGAAGAATCCGCCGCCCGTATTCTGGAATAACGAGAAAGAAAAGTCTCCTTCGTCAGAAGGAGGCTTTTTGCTGCAGCAGATCTTCCTGCTGACTCATGGCGCCATAGTGATACATTTTGAGACAAAGGATCCGCTGGATGGAGGAAAGTTCCTGAAGCATGATCTCGATATCTCTGTCCTCGTTTTCAATTCCCAACTTGATCCGCAGCCGCTGATAGGCTTTCTGCACATTTTCATAGAGCTGATCACAAATACTGCCCGGCGCAAATTCGTTCGCAATGCCCGGTACGGGTGAAAGCCGTTCGCCGAGAAGCGATTCATAAACCATTTCTGAAATACGATCCATCTCATGGATCCTCCTTGGATGGTGTGCTTATACGAACACTATTCTGATTTGTATTTTAAGGGGATAATGAGAGAAAGTCAAGGAAATGGAGGGCGGTTCGATGATTCTGTACAACAAACTGTGGAAAACCATGAAAGAACGCGGGATCACGCAGTATGACCTCTATACCTTCCATAACGTAAACCGCTCTCAGCTGGATCGGCTCAGAAAGAATAAGAACGTGGAAGTCAGCACCATCGACAAGCTGTGCAATATTCTTGGCTGCCGTGTAGAAGATATTATGGAACATATTCCCGATGACAATCGGTTTTAGCACCCCACGTGAGCGGGGTGCATATTTTTTTCGACGATGTTGTAAGGTGAAACATCCCATGGTATAATGAAGCTGCAACGAAACAGAAAAGGAGAGAGCCCTATGAAAAAGACGCAGAAACGTTCTCTGATCGCGCTGGTGCTGCTGATCGCGGCGGTGTTTGTCTGCATGTTCTTTGCGGACAGGATCCAGACGAACTTCGGCGCGGTGGAGGTCACCGAAGGCATCATCGAAACCGATGTGGGTGATCTGGCCTATAAGCTCTATACGCCGGATTCGGCCACGGAAGAAAACCCCGCTCCCGGTGTTCTGCTGCTGCACGGCTATCAGAATGACCATGAGACCTGCGCGGCCTATGCCATTGAGCTGGCGCGCCGCGGCGCGGTGGTCATGGCCATCGATGAGTACGGCCACGGCAAAACCGAACCGGGCATGATCGAGAGAGGTTATGTGAACCATAGAGTCAAGGTCAACTTCGGCGAAGAGGATGAAAGCACCTTCGTTTCCGTGGGCGGCGCCACCCGTTTCCGCCTGATGATGAACTTCTCCAACCTCTCCTTCTTCGATGAGAAATATTCCAAGGACGCGGACGGCAACTCCGTGAAGGATTCCTCCATGGGCGGCATCGCGGCCTACCTTGTGCTGGCGGATATTCCGCAGGTTGACGAGCACCGCATGGCGGTCAGCGGCCATTCCATGGGCACATGGGCCTCGTGGAGCGTGGCGGCAGCCTATGCCGGCACCAGCATCGAGCCGAAGGCTACAGTCCTGCAGTGCGGCGAACTGTTCCGCGATACGGTCTACGACAGCGATCGGATCTCCTTCCAAAATGTGCTGCTGCTGCAGGCAAAATATGAAGAATTCAGCTACTTCCGCGATTATCAGCTGAATGTCACGGAGGACCTGCTGAAGAGCGATCTGCGTACCGAATTCCTCGGCTGCACCGCGGAGGATGCTGCGTGGAACACCACCTACGGATCCTTTGCGGACGGCTCTGCCCGCCGCATCGAGCTGCTGCAGACCAACCACCGTCTGACCACGCACCATGGCGGCGGTCTTGCCGCAGCCATTTCGTGGCTGGATTCTGCCATGGATCTGCCCACGGATCTGGATCCTGCCGATCAGATCGCCATGGGCAAGGAGGTACTGGTGCTCTTCGCCATGCTCTGCGCCGTGGCTGCCACGCTGCCGCTGATGGATCTGCTGCTGGGTCTGCCGTTCTTTGCCGCCATCATCCAGCCGCTGCCCTCCAAGAGCAGTATCAAGAAGAAGGGCGCATGGTGGAAGGGTGCGGTCATCACAGTCCTCATTGCCGCCGTCACCTATCCCTTTATGACGCAGCTGGGTCACGGTCTGCTGCCGCTGCCGGAAGGCGTCTTCCGCATGACGGTGGGCAACGGCTTCGTTTCGTGGTACGGCATTCTGATCCTCATTATGCTGGGCACAAATCTGGTGGCTGCCCGCAAGTCCAAAAAGAAGGGCAAGGTGCCGAGCCGCCATGCCATGGGTCTCGGTACGGAAGAAAAGCCCTCCAAGATCGGCTGGGGCATCTTCGGCAGATCCCTGCTGCTGGTCTTCTTCATGATCCTGCTGGTCTATGTGCTGGTACTGTGGTGCGAGCTGCTCTTTAAGCTGGACTTCCGCTTTATCTGGCCGTTCTTCAAGACCTTCAACCTCACGCGCTTTGGCCAGTTCTTCGTGTACATCCCGTTCTTTGCCCTGTTCTATATCCTCAATAACAGCAAGATCTTTGCGGGCCTTCGCACGGAGGCCACCTATCAGCCCGGCGCAAAGGGTTTCCTGTCCTGCTGGCTGCGGTATCTGCTGGTGATGCTGGGCGGCACGCTCATCGTCATCCTGCTGGAATATGTCCCCTTCTTTATGGGCATCGGTCCCGGCGCGGACGTTCTGTTCGGCTCTACCTTCGGCGGCCCCTTCATGTCGCTGCTGATCCTCTTTGCGCCGCAGGTATTGGGCTTCAGCCTTATCTGCACCTATTGCTACCGCCGCACCGGCACGGTCTATCCCGGCGCGCTGACGGTGGCCACGCTGGCCTGCTGGATCGTCACCGGCGGTTCTGCCATGCTGTAAATCACCCCTGCAAGGGCGGCTTTCGCCGCCCTTGCTTTTTTGCGGCGCTTTACACCGCCCGATTCTTTCGGTATAATGGAACATGAAATATTAGCATAGAAAGGAAGCGTATTCCCTTGGAATTCAGTACCAACAGTCTGTTCCTCTACGGTGTTGCGGTCGTCGTGATCCTCTTCGTGCTGGCGCAGTCGATGTTCTTCCTGCTCCGCGCGTGGAAGCGCGGCAAGGAGCTGGGCATTGAAACGGCCAAGCTGAAGAAGACCGTTCTCTCCACCGCCGTCTTCACCATCGCGCCGGCGATCTCGATCTTGATTGGTATCGTGACCCTCTCCAAGTTCCTCGGCATTCCGCTGCCGTGGATCCGCATGAGCGTCATCGGCGCCATCACCTATGAGCTGCCCGCCGCCACCTCCACGGCCAATGCCCTCGGTATTTCCCTCTCCGAGAGCATTCGGGATCCGAAGGTCTATACCGCTATCGCGTGGGTCATGACCCTCGGCATCATGCCCAGTATTATTCTGACGCCCATTCTGATGAAGAAGATCCAGGGCGGTGTGGTAAAGATCAAGAACAAGGACAGCAAGTGGGGAGATCTCTTCATGACCTCCATGTTCCTCGGCATGATCTCCGCCTTCCTCGGCATGGTCTTTGCCGATATCCGCATCGGCATTGCCGGCTGGATCCCCATTTTCGTCATGCTGGTTTCCGCTGCCACCATGGGCATCTGCGGCATTCTGATCAAAAAATGCAATCTCAAGTGGCTGGAGACCTATGCTATGTCCATCAGCATGGTCGCCGCCATGGTGTTCGCCGTGCTGATCACGCCGGTGCTGTCCTGAGGAGGTGCGCTGCATGAACAGTAACTACATGAAAGAAACCGACCGCCTCGGCAAGATCTGGATCTGGACGGCAGCCGTCATCATCATGATGGTTCCCGTGGTCATTTGTCTGCGCTACAATGCATGGCCGGAGCTTTCCGGTGTGCTGAAGGGGCTGCTGGGCGTTGCGCCCATTTACTGGACGGTAGGCGCCATCGAAGTCATTACGTACACGCCCATGCTGGGTGTGGGCGGTACCTATCTGGCCTTTGTGACCGGCAATCTGACCAGCCTGAAGGCGCCCAGCGCGCTGACCGCCATGGAGAATGCCGATGTCAAGCCCGGCACGGAAGAGGGCGAGGTCATCTCCACCATCGCCATTGCCGTCAGCTCCATCGTTACCACACTGGTGCTGGTGGCGGGCGTCTGCGTGCTGGCCATGATCACGCCCATCCTCAATTCTCCCGTGCTGGCACCTGCCTTTGACAATATCCTGCCTGCCCTCTTCGGCGGTCTGGCGGTGGTCTACGTCAGCAAGAACTGGAAGCTGGCCATCGTGCCGCTGGTGTTTATGGTGGCGCTGTTCCTTGCGGTGCCGTCGCTGGCAAGCTCTGTCGGCGTGCTGGTACCGGTGGGTGTGCTGGTGGCCTTGGGCGCTGCCCGCGTGATGTACAAGAAAGGATGGGTATGAGTATGGGATGGATCCTTCTCGCGGCGATTGCCGCCTTCCTTGCCGTGATCGTCATCCGTACGCTCCGTTTTCAGCCTCCTGCGGCAGAGCCTGTGCAGGAAGCGCCCATCCCGCTGGATCGGGAAAAGATCGTGGACGATATGGCGGATATGATCCGCTGCCGCACGGTGTCCTATAACGATGAATCGCTGATCGACTACGCGGAGTTTGAAAAATTCCGCAGGCTGCTCCAGGAGCGGCTGCCCAATCTGCACAAGGCCTGTACGCTGGAGCAGGTGGGCAAGACCGGTCTCCTGTACCGCCTGCCCGGCAAGTCTTCGGGAAATCCTTCCGTCTGCATGGCGCATTATGACGTGGTTCCCATTGAGGAAGATGGCTGGGTCAAGCCCGCCTTTGATGCCGTCATCGAGGACGGCGTCCTTTGGGGCCGCGGCACCCTGGATACCAAGGGCACGCTGCTGGGCGTGGTGGAAGCGCTGGAGTATCTGCTGCAGGACGGCTATGTGCCGGAAAATGACCTGTACCTCGCCTTCTCCGGCCAGGAGGAGATCTCCGGCCCTGACTGCGTGGAGATCGTTTCTCTGCTGGAAAGCCGCGGGGTCAAGCCCGCCATCGTCGTCGATGAAGGCGGCGCCGTGGTCGACCATGTGTTCCCCGGTGTGCCGCAGCAGTGCGCGCTGATCGGTATCGCCGAAAAGGGCTTTATGAACGTCAAGTTCAGCATGGAATCGCAGGGCGGCCATGCGTCCACACCCCCTGCCCGCGCCACCATTGTGCAGCTGGCCGAGGCCATTCTGAAGCTGGAAAAGAAACCCTTCCACCGCCAGATCACAAGACCTGTGGCGGGTATGTTCGATACCCTGGGCAGACATTCCACCTTCCTCTACCGCATGATCTTTGCCAACCTCTGGTGCTTCGCGCCGGTGCTGGATCTGATCTGCAAAAAGTCCGGCGGCGAGCTGAATGCCATGATGCGCACCACCGTGGCCTTCACGAAGATGGAGGGCAGCAAGGCCTTTAATGTCATGCCGCCCAGAGCCAGCTTCGGCGCCAATATGCGCCTGCTGGGGGAGGATACCGTGGAATCCGCCACCGAATATCTCAAGAAGGTCATCGGCAATGAGAAGATCAGCCTTTCCGTCACGGAGGGCATGAACCCTTCCATCTGCTCCTCCATGGAATGCGAGGGCTGGGATAAGCTGAAGGCCGCCGTCCATGAAACGTGGCCCGAAGCCATCGTTTCGCCCTATCTGATGATGGCCTGTTCCGATTCCCGCCATTACTGCCGCATCACGGATAAGGTCTACCGCTTCTCCGCCATGCATCTGAGCAAGGAAGAACGCGCCATGATCCATGGCAACAACGAGCGCATCCCGCTGGATAAGCTGATCAAAACCGTGGAATTCTACGTCCGCCTGCTCCGAAAACTGTAAGAAAAACTCCTCTGTTTCCTAGAAACAGAGGAGTTTTTTGTTTATATCGGAAGAAATTCGTACATCACAACGAAGTGGCAGAGACTTCCCGCCAGCACGAAGAGATGGAAGATTTCATGGGAGCCGAAGTTGGGGAATCGTTCGTTCAGCAGCCTGAGCTTCAGCGCGTAGATGATGCCGCCCACGGTATAGAAGATACCGCCTGCCAGCAGCCACAGGAAGCCGCCGGAAGACAGAGCGGCGATGATCTGGGGCAGGGCGGTAAGGCAGACCCAGCCCATGCAGATATACACCGCGGCGGAGAACCAGCGGGGACAGTTGACCCAGATGGCGGATACCGTCAGACCCACGGCGGCAATGCCCCAGACCAGCCGCAGCAGATTGACTCCGACCGTGTCGGGCAGGGCGATGACGCAGATGGGCGTGTAGGTTCCCGCAATGAGCAGGTAGATCATCATATGGTCAAAGCGCTTGAGAAAGCGGTTCACCTTCGGTGTGCCGTCGATGGTGTGGTAGAGGGTGCTGGCGGCATAGAGCAGCTCCATGCTCAGCATAAAGATGCCGAGGGCCAGCACGGCGGCAGCATCGCGTCCCTGACGGACGGCCTCCGTCAGCAGCGGAACGGTCAGAAAGACAGCGCCCACAAAACCGATCATATGGGTGACGGCGCTGCCGGGATCCTTGGGAACAAAGCGGGAAGACATCTGCATGGAAACCTCCTTAAAATACGTCAAAACAGCAGGATACAGAAACAGGATTCCACAATAGCGGAAACTTATCATCGGTTTTCAAAAAACTTATCGAAAGGTATTATAAAACAAGATGCGGAACCCGTCAAGAGTTTTTGAAAAACTTTTCATAAGTTTATTGACTCTTCGTTCTCTGCCGTTGTATAATCAGAATGGGGAGGGATGCAGATGTATCCTAGAATCAAGGAATCCCTGCGGGAAACCGCAGCGGGTTTTGGACTTCCGACGTATCATGAGATACCCAATGTGGGCCTTTATCTGGAGCAGACGGCCAAGTATATTTCCGAATATCTGGCGCCGCTGCAGGATGGCGGCATCACCACATCCATGATCAGCAATTATGTGAAAAAGGGTCTTGTGGCGAATCCCGTCAAAAAGCAGTATTCCCGCGAACAGATCGCGTATCTGCTGTTTATCGCGCTGGCGAAAAGCGTGATGAGCATGGAATCCATCGGGCAGCTGCTGGCGCTGCAGAAGCAGACCTATACGGCGGAGCGGGCCTATGAATACTTCCGTCGGGAATTTGTGAATGTGCTGCAGCATACGGTCGGCTGCAAGGACGAGTTGGAGACTGTTGGCGAGGAAGGCAGCGGAGAAAAACTGCTGCTGCGGGAAGTAATCGTCACCGCGGTGCATAAGATCTGCCTGGATCTGACTTTTGCCCAGCTGCGGCAGACAGAACAGGAAGAAGCGAAGGAATAAGGCCGCGGGGCGGAAGCCCTGTGCGGCAATGGAGAATAAGGAGGAACCCCTATGAATCTGAAACCGGAAAAGAAGCTGGGCTTTGGCCTGATGCGCCTGCCTGTGCTGGAAGATAAGTCCATCGATCTGGAAGCCGTCTGCCCCATGGTGGATGCCCTTCTGGAAGCAGGCTTTACCTATTTTGATACCGCTTATCCCTATCATGGCGGCGCATCCGAATCCGCTGTCCGCAAGGTGCTGGTGGAGCGTCATCCCCGCGAAAGCTATACCCTTGCCACCAAGCTTCCCGGCTGGCTGCTTTCGGAAACCGTGTCTGCACAGCAGCTTTTTGACGAGCAGCTGGAAAAGACCGGAGCGGGCTACTTTGACCATTATCTGCTCCATTCCGTCAACCGCGGCAATATCGAAAAGTACGATTCCTTTGACTGCTGGAACTGGGGTCTCGGCCTGAAGGCCGCGGGCAAGATCCGCTGGTTCGGTTTCTCCTTCCATGATACTCCCGAAATGCTGGATGAGCTGCTCTCCAAACACGAGGTGGACTTTGTTCAGCTGCAGATCAACTATCTGGACTGGGAGAATGAAGCGGTGCAGTCCCGCGGCTGCTATGAGGTGGCCACGAAGCACGGCGTTCCCGTGGTGGTCATGGAGCCTGTCAAGGGCGGTACCCTCGCCACCATGCCCGAAGCTGCCGCTGAGATCCTGAAGTCCCATGCGCCCGATGCCTCTCTTGCCTCGTGGGCGATCCGCTATGCCGCTTCTCTGCCCAATGTCATGACGGTGCTGAGCGGTATGTCCAATCAGGAGCAGATCGAGGACAACGTCGCCACCATGAAGGACTTTGTGCCGCTGAACGAGGCGGAATATGCCGTGCTGCAGCAGGCCACGGACAAGCTGGTGGAGCTGAAGATGATCCCCTGCACTGCCTGCCGCTACTGCGTGGACGACTGCCCCATGAGCATTCAGATCCCCGACATCATCCGCTGCCTCAACCATACGAAGGTCTATGGCAGAAGCGGCGATATGAAGAAAAAGTACGCACAGCTGGCAGAAGCAGGTTCTCCTGCCTCCGCATGCATCGGCTGCGGTCAGTGCGAGGGTGTTTGCCCCCAGCATCTGGAAGTGCCGAAGATCATGGAGGAAGCCGCCGCTCTGTACGAAGAGCAGAAGTAAGCAGTCTTATCAAAAGCTTTTACCGCAGGGTCAAACCGACCCTGCGGTTTTTCTGCCGTTTGCATGCTTTACACCTGCCTGCCGCGGGAGTATAATGGGAAAATGAAATCGAAATCCGTACGGAGGGATCCCATGCGCAAAACCGTCTGCATCATTCTCGCGGTGCTTTGTATTCTGTATTATATCGGTATCTTTTTCTATAATACCGGTTTCCGTATCTCCCAGCAGTATCTTTGGCTGATGATCGCGGCGGTGCTGCTGCTCTGGGGCTTTTTGCCGCAGCTGCATTTGCCGCGCCCGCTGCTGATCGCCGCCGATGCCGTGTTCTGTGTCTGCCTTGCCCTGTTTGTAGCGGTGGAAGGGCTCATCGTCTGCGGCATGGCGCAGAAGCCCCAAAAGGAACCGGACTGCCTGCTGGTGCTGGGTGCGGGACTCAACGGATCTGTACCGTCTGCCTCGCTGCGGATGCGGCTGGAAACCACGCTGGAACTGCTGGAAGAGGATGACGGTCTGACCGCCATCGTTACGGGCGGACAGGGTGCCGGTGAAGATATGACGGAGGCGCTCTGCATGAAACAGTGGCTGGTGGAACGCGGCGTCGAGGAGAATCGGATCATCATGGAGGATGCCTCCACCAGTACGGCAGAAAATTTCCGCTTCGGTCTGCCGCTGATGGAGCAGGGGACGGCCACGGTCGGCGTTGTTACCAATAATTTCCATGTGTTCCGCTCCCTGTGCATCGCGGAAAAGATCTCGGAGGAGCTGGGTATCGAATGTGAATTTGAGGGCGTTTCCGCTCCGTATCTTTATCCGCTGCTGCCCCATTTCATGGCGCGCGAATTCTGCACGCTGATCGTGGATACGCTGCGGGGCAATCTGGCATGGCCGTTTTGAGAGGGAAGAACGATGAGAGGACTCGGAACGATTTTGAATGTGGCAGGGATCCTTCTGGGCGGTACGGTAGGCGTGCTGTTTGGCAAACGGGTTCGCCCCCAAATGCAAAAGACGCTTTTGCAGGCGGTGGGCATCTGCGTCATGTTTTTGGGTATCGCGGGCTGCATGGAGGAAATGTTTGCCGTTACGCAGGATGGTCTGCAAAGCGGTGGAACCATGATGATGATTGCCTCCTTTGCCATCGGTGCGCTGTTGGGCGAATGGCTGGATCTGGAGGATAAGATCGAGCGCTTCGGCGCATATTTAAAAAGAAAAAGCGGTTCGGAAGACGATGCGTCGTTTGTCAGCGGCTTTGTCACAGCTTCGATGACGGTCTGTATCGGCGCCATGGCTGTAGTCGGTGCCATTGAAGATGGTCTATCCGGCGATTATTCCGTGCTGCTGGCCAAGGCGGTGTTGGATATGATCATTATTGCGGTCATGGCTGCCTCCATGGGAAAGGGCTGCCTGTTTTCTGCGCTGCCTGTGGCGATACTGCAGGGACTCATCACGCTGATTGCTGTATGGCTCGAGCCGATTATGACGGAACAGGCACTTTCCAACCTTTCGCTGACCGGTTCTGTGCTGATTTTCTGTGTCGGTGCGAATCTGATCTGGGAAAAGAAGTTTCGGGCAGCCAATCTGCTTCCTGCCATTGTCGTGGCTGTTCTGTACAGTCTGATCCCGTAGTTTCGGCAGAATGCAAAGAAAAATGCATTGCGGAGGCCCATAATTTTGTGAACCGCAGGGCTGCTCCCACGCAGAAAATTCTTGTAATAAAGCCATGTTTGTGGTATCTTTTTTACAGAGATACTTGTTGTTTTGCGGCGGAACGGCCGTTCCGCTGCCATCTATTTTGCGGGAGGTAATCCTTATGTCCACCAACGTTCGTCCCGAATCCATGCAGCGAATCACCACCTTTGAACTGGCTGAACAGTTCATTGCCGAGCAGATCGAAGAGATCCGCGCTCAGGTTGGCGATAAGAAGGTTCTGCTGGCGCTGTCCGGCGGTGTCGACTCTTCTGTCGTTGCTGCTCTTCTCATCAAGGCCATCGGCAAACAGCTGGTCTGTGTCCATGTTAACCATGGTCTTATGCGTAAGGATGAGTCCGAAGGCGTCATCAAGATGTTTAAGGACGGTCTTGATGCCAATCTGATCTATGTCGATGCCACCGATCATTTCCTCGGTCTGCTGGCCGGTGTTGCCGATCCCGAGCGTAAGCGCAAGATCATCGGCAAGGAATTCATCACCGTGTTCGCGGATGAAGCCCGCAAGCTGGAAGGTATTTCCTTCCTTGCACAGGGTACCATCTATCCCGATATTCTGGAGAGCATCAAGCAGGCTGAAGGCAAGAAGGC
>JAFSHY010000036.1 GCA_017440065.1 Oscillospiraceae bacterium
ACCCGCCGTCTGCCCGGCTTCCCCATCGTTCTGCACGGTTCTTCCTCCGTTCCCCAGAACTACGTTGCCATGGTCAACGCCCACGGCGGCAAGATGCCCAATGCCATCGGCGTTCCCGAAGAGCAGCTCCGCAAGGCCGCTGCCCTGTCCGTCTGCAAGATCAACATCGACTCCGACCTGCGTCTTGCCATGACCGGCACCATCCGTCAGTTCTTCGACGAGCAGCCTTCCAAGTTTGACCCCCGCGAGTATCTGAAGCCCGCCCGTGCCAACATCAAGGAACTGGTTCGCCACAAGCTGATCAACGTTCTGGGCTGCGCCGGCAAGGCCTAAGCCTCCGAACAGGATCTCTTATCACCGATAAAAAGACCGGTACACCCCGCGGTGTACCGGTCTTTTTCTGCGCTTTCTTCCTGTCGCATTGTCATTCCGGGGAACGAAGTGACGAAGAATCTCCGTCCTTCCGATATTTGCTGCCCCGGAGATTCTTCGCTTCGCTCAGAATGACACATTAGGGAAGTATAAGCGTTCTCTTTTCCGGATCATGCGGGTTCTTGCCTGCTCCATTCCTGCATAGGCTCGTACAAAGACCTGCCGAGGAAGGAGAACTGTGATGAAAAAACGTCTGATCGCCGCCGCCCTTGCGCTGCTGACGGCACTGCTGCCGCTGCCGCACGTGAAGGCAGCCCCGCCCATGCCGGAGGTGGATGCCCCCGCCGCCATCCTCATCGAACAGTCCACAGGGACGGTGCTCTATGAAAAGAATGCCCATGAAGCGCTGCCGCCTGCCAGCGTCACCAAGGTCATGACGCTTCTGCTCTGCATGGAAGCGCTGGACGAGGGCAGGATCGGCTGGGACGATACCGTCACGGCTTCGGAAGCCGCTGCCGCCAAGGGCGGCAGTCAGGTCTATCTGGAGGCCGGCGAACAGATGAGCATCGACGAGATGCTCAAATCCGTGGCGGTGTCCTCCGCCAACGACTGCGCCGCGGCTTTGGCGGAGCATATTGCGGGCAGCGAGGAGGCCTTCGTGGTCATGATGAACGAACGGGCGAAGGAGCTGGGCATGAACGATACCTGCTTCGTCAACTGTACCGGTCTGGATGACAGTCCGGAGGCTGCCGATCACAAGACCTCCTGCCATGACATCGCGCTGATGTCCCGCGAGCTGCTGAACCATGAAGAGATCCTGCGGTATACCACCATCTGGATGGATTCGGTGCGGGAGGGGAAATTCGGCCTTTCCAATACGAATAAGCTGGTGCGGTTTTATCCCGGCGCCACGGGGCTGAAAACCGGCTTCACCTCTTCGGCGGGCTATTGCCTTTCCGCCTCCGCGGAGCGGGACGGGGTGCAGTTCATTGCCGTGGTCATGCACTGCGAGACCTCCGATCAGCGGTTTTCTTCTGCCAAGGCGCTGCTGGATTACGGCTTTGCCAATTTCGCGCTGGCAGATCCCGCGCCGCAGGAGCCGCTGCCTCCGGTGGCGGTGACGCTGGGAAAAGCCGCGGAGGTGCGGCCTGTGCTGCGGCAAAGCGGCGGCATTCTGACGGAAAAAGGGGCAGCCGCTTCGGTGGAGCGCCTCATCGATCTGCCGGAAACGGTGGAGGCGCCGATCTCCGCGGGGCAGCAGCTGGGAACGCTGACGGTAAAATCGGGCGAAACGGTGCTGGCGCAGCTGCCGCTGGTGGCAGAAGAAGCGGTGGAACGGCTCAGCTGGCGGGATGCCGCCCTGGAACTTCTGCGGAAAATCTGCTTTGGATAACAGAAAACAGCGGACGGCCTGTGACCGTCCGCTGTTTTTTGATCATTCGGGAAGCTCCAGCAGCGCTTTGCTGCGGAGGAGGATGGCATCATCTTCCAAAGAGTTGTAGAAGGTCACCGTGCCGGCTTCGCGGGAGGGATTCAGTAATCCCTGTTCTTCCAGACGCCGACGCAACTGGGCGGTGATGCCGGCGTTGCCGTCGATGATGGCGGTCTGCGGGCCGAGCACCTCTGCGATGGCGCCGCGGAGGAAGGGATAGTGGGTGCAGCCCAGCACGGCGGCATCCACCCGCTGACCGAGGAAGGGCTGCAATTTCTCTTCCAGATAGGCGCGGAGATGTTCGCCCTGCAGCTCGCCCCGTTCCACGAATTCCATCAGCCCGCCGCAGGGGACGGGATGGATCTGCGCGGCATCGGAGAAGCGGCCCTGCAGTTCACGGTAGCGGGCGCCCTGCAGGCACATGGGGGTGGCCAGCACAAGGATCCGTCCCCCGGGATAGGCTTCCGCCGCGGGCTTGACCGCAGGCTCCACACCGATGATGGTCAGATCGGGATACTGCCGGCGCAGCGGCTCCACCGCCATGCCGGTGGCGGTGTTGCAGGCGATGACCACGGCCTTGGCGCCCATGGCCAGCACCTTTTCCATCACGCTGCGGGAGAGACGCAGGATCTCCTCCTGCGTCTTGGTGCCGTAGGGCGCGTTGGCGGAATCGCCGTAATAGATGAAGTTTTCATGGGGCAGCGCCCGAACGGCTGCCCGCAGCACGCTGATACCGCCGAGGCCGGAATCGAAAAAGGCCACGGGCTGCGCTGCATGGAACATAGGATCACCCTGATTTCTGTTGCGTTTTTACCAGTATACCACAGATTCTCCTGTTTGAAAAGGCAGGTATATCGGAGGCGGGACAGCCATACGCTGCAATGAGGTGATTCCTTTGAGAAAAACGAAGACCCGTGTCACGGCGATGCTCTCCCTGTGCCTTGTGCTGTTTCTGGCGGCGGCAGCCATGCTGGCGCCCCGCCCGCTGCCCGCAGCGGCATGGGGGCTGTCCTTCCCGAAGGAAGGCGGCGAACCAAGGGCAGATGTCAGCCGTGAAGCACTGGAGCCGTACGGCGCAAAGTACATCGGAAATACGGAGGAAAAGGAGTTGGTGCTGACCTTTGATGCCGGCTATGAAAACGGATATACGGCGCAGATCCTGGATGTCCTAAAAAAGCACAACTGTCCCGCTGTCTTTTTCCTTGTGGGCAACTATCTGGAACGCAACCCCGAACTGGTGCGGCGCATGGCAGCGGAAGGACATACCGTGGGCAATCATACCTACCACCACCGCGATATGGCGCAGATCACGGAAAAAGAGGACTTTGCCGCGGAGCTGACGGCGGTGGAAGATCTGTACCGCAATGTCACAGGGGAGGAACTGCCGAAGTTTTACCGCCCGCCCGAGGGATCTTATTCGGAGGAAAACCTGCAGTGGGCGCAGGAGCTGGGCTACAAAACGGTGTTCTGGAGTCTGGCCTATGCCGATTGGGACAACGGGAATCAGCCCGATCCGCAGGAGGCCATCGCGAAGCTCAACAGCCGCCTGCATCCCGGCGCGGTGGTGCTGCTGCATTCCACCTCCGAAACCAACGCGCAGATCCTGGATCAGCTGCTGACGGACTGGGAGGAGCAGGGTTACCGCTTCCTCTCTCCGGAGGAACTGTTCGCCTAGCAATCCGCGTCCGTTTGTGGTATGATAGCCCAAAAAGGAGGTGGGAAGATTGGTTCTGGAGCATACTGCGGAGCGAAACGGCAAGCTGGGCAGCTTTCTGCGGCGGGAGCTGCGGCTTTCCGGCACGCTGATCAACCGCCTCAAGGCGCAAAATGCCATGTTCGTCAACGGTCATGCTGTCCATGCGGATTATCCGGTGGCATTTGGGGATGTGGTATCCGTCCGCATCGAGGAGGAGGAACCCATTTACCCTGCCGAGGACGGGCCGCTGGAGATCCTCTATGAGGATGAGGCGCTCATCGCCATCGATAAGCCCGCGGATCTGCTGATCCATCCTTCCCGCACCCGCAATACCGGCACTTTGGCCAACCGCCTGCATTACTATTATAAAGTGACGGGACAGAAGTGCGCCGTCCATCCCGTCAGCCGACTGGATCGGGATACCTTCGGTGTGGTGCTGCTGGCGAAAAATGCCCATATCCATGCGCTTATGTGCATGGCGCACGATGCCAAAGAGATCGAAAAGACCTATGAGGCGGCGGTGTGGGGCAGCCTTCCGCAGACGGAAGGCCGCATCGACCTGCCCATTGCCCGCCTTGATCCCATGGGCCTGCTGCGGGGCGTCCGCGAGGACGGTCAGCCCTCGCAGACGGATTACCGCGTGCTGCGGCAGACGGAACGCTGCTCATTGGTGGGGCTGCATCCGCGCACGGGCAGAACGCATCAGCTGCGGGTGCATCTGAGCCATCTGGGCTGCCCGATTCTGGGTGATCCCCAGTACGGCACGGAGCAGTCGCAGGCATGGTCGCTGGAACGCGGTCTGACAGGGCAGCAGCTCTGCGCCGTCCGCCTGTCCTTTCCCCATCCGCTGACCGGCGAACGGATGACTGTCTGCTCCCGTCAAAAGCCGATTCTCCCCGAAGAATAACAAACAGCAGCCAACGGAGTGTATCTGTGCCGATACGCTCCGTTTTTTGTGCGGACGGTTTGCGGCTGCAATGCCGCAGGATCCGCTCTCCCGGGCGATCCGCAAAGCAAAGCCAGAAAACGCACTGCGCTCTCTGGCTTTGTTCAGTAAGGTTTTTGTGAAAGTAAGCGCAAAAGGAATCTGTCGATATGCATCGCTTCGCGCTGCACGATATATTTGCATCCTGCAAATTCGATATAACCTTCCTGCCGTCGGTTTCGATATGATATTCGCCTGAAGAGCTCGTGCGAAGCACATATCGAGTCCGCAAGGACATATCGGGCACGAAGTGCATATCGATCGCCGCAGGCGAATATCGACGCAAAGTGTCCTTTGAGGGACACTTTGCATGTTAGGGCAGGCGTACCATATCGGGCGTGATCTCCGCAAGGGAGCGGGCGCCGCACATCCGCATGGTGTCTTCCAGTTCTGCCATCAGCGTTTCGGTCAGCGCACGGACGCCTTCCGTTCCCGCGCCGTAGACCGCCGTCACATAGGGTCGGGCAAGGATGACCGCATCGGCGCCCAGCGCCAGCGCTTTAAAGATGTCATTGCCGTTTCGCAGACCGCCGTCCACCAGCACGGTCATGCCGCTGCCCTGCAGCGCCTGCACGATCTCCGGCAGCACTTCGGCGGTGGCAGGGGTGCCTGCCAGCACACGGCCGCCGTGGTTGGAGACCACGATGCCGGAGGCGCCTGCCTCTTTGGCTTTCAGCGCGCCCTTTACGGTCATGATGCCCTTCACAAGGAAGGGCTTCCCCGCGGCGCGGATAATTTCGGAAAGTTCTGCCACGGTCTTGCTGCCCGCGGGCGGATTCAGACCCTTGAGGAAGGGCAGACCGGCGGCGTCGATGTCCATGGCGGCGGCAAAGCAGCCGGAGGAGGACACAAGGGCAAACTTTTCTTCCAGCGTGTGGATGTCCCACGGCTTCACCGTGGGGATGCCGAAGCCTTCCGCGGCGCGGATGCTTTCCACGGCGGCCTGCATCACGGTGGGGTCGGTGCCGTCACCGGTCATGGCGCAGATGCCCGCTTCGCGGCAGCCGCGAACCAGCAGCTCGTTGTAGCCCGCGTCGTTCAGAAGCTCGCCGTAGTGCAGCCGTACCGCGCCCACGGGGCCTGCCAGAATGGGCGCCTTCAGCGTTCTGCCGAAGAGCGTACAGGAGAGGTCGATGTCCCCGCCTTCGTAAATGGTGTCCATGTTCACATGGATCTTCTGCCATGCGTCATAGTTGCGCACGGCGATATCGCCCTTGGCACCGGGGCCGGGCATCACATTGCGGCAGGCCATGCCGTTGCAGACGGGGCAGGCCTTGCATTTGTCGCCCAGCCGCGCAGAGGCCAGCTTTCTTACTTCTTCAAAGGTCATCGTGTTTCCTCCTTACTGATAGAGCGGTTCTTCCCAAAGGGTCACTTCCGGCCAGCCTGTGGTATCAAAGCTGTCGCGGATGCAGGCGGAATAGTAGGCAAGCTTATCCCGCAGCGGACTTCCTTCCGTGAAAGGATAGTGGTGGCCGAACATGGCGTATTCCAGAATGCGGGCGCGGTCTTCCTTGGGGAACGTGCGGGAATAGGCATCGATGAACCATGCGTCATAGCCGTCCCACCAGATGCTGTCATCCACTGTGTGGTAATCCCACTGGTAGTCGAAGCCCTCGGGATTCATGGCTGCCCATGCCTCTTCGGAATAGAGCGCGTCTTCGCGAAGGTTTGCCTCAAACTGCAGACGTCCATCGATCATATGGGAAAACTCGTGGTAGATGTGCTGCTTGAGGGAAAGTCCGTAGGTGAGATCCAGCACCATCACGGATTTGCTGTCATGGTGTTCCACAAAGGCCACAAAGCTGGTAAAGCCGTTGGCATCCTCGGGGAGATCCTTGGGGGTCAGCGATCCCATCAGATTGATCTCGATCTTTCGGTAATTATCATAACACAGCTGAGAGAAGAATCCCTCGGGGTACCGGGAAAGCGTGTCCTCCAGCAGCGCAAGACCCGTCCGGATCATCTCTCCGTCAAGGATCGGCGCTGCGGTGTAGCCGTAATAGTCCGTATCGCATTGGTCAGCAATGCGGATGCTGATCCCGAAACGTTCGGATAGCACGGCTGCCTCTTCGTAAAGCTCTGCGGACACAGCGGTACCGGGAAGCGGTATGGCGGGAGGAAGCTCTGCAGCGGGCAGATCCTCGCCCAGCATGGGAACGGAAAGATCCCAAAAGACCGGAACGGTATTGCCGTCATAGTCCATTACGGGAAAGAAGCAGCCGTTGTAGGCTTCGCAGTAGAGCGGGGTGCCGATATAGGCGAAGCGGAACATGGGATGGGCAGCGGAGGAAACAAACGTGCCATCCGTATCATAGACGGAAAGGAAAAGATCGCCGTCAGCGTTGCCGCGGCGGGTCAGAACGCGCATCCTGTCGCCGCAGGGCAGCAGGTCGGCAGAGCCGCTGTCCAGCTGCAGGCAGAGGCTGTCCGCTTCCGTGCCGATGCGGTAGACATTGTCCATGTCAGCCACACTGCCAAGCCAGTATTCCTCACAGGCAGAGAGGGAATAACAGGCGTTGTCAAAGGGAAGAAGACGGATCTCCATTGCGGCAAGATCCAATGCGCCGCGGACAGCCATCAGGGAGTCCGGATCAATACCGGAGAAGGCGACGGTATCGCCGCAGGTACCGGAGACTAAGACATTTCGCAGCCGGGGCTGAAGCACTTCGGTCTGCCCCGTGGCAAGATCCTTGCGAAGGAAACCTTCCTCCGTCATGGAGAAGAGGGTGGAAGCATCCTTGCTGAGATACGAACCGAAATAGCGCATTTCTTCGTTGTATTTCTGCGTGACGGTCAGTGTTTCGTCCAGCAGATAGATCGTCTGGCCGACCCAGTCTGTCACAGCGATGGTATCTTCGCAGTACCAGATCTGATAATCCGTTACGCCTTCCAGCGCGGTCTTGTACAGCAGATCACCGGTATGCAGATCCAATAATGCCAGCTGCAGCGAAACGGAAGCGTCTGCCGCAGCGGGGTCTGCGGGAAGAAGCGGGCCGGAAAGCACCAAAAAGTCCTGCCACAGACCCATTTCCCGGAACTGCAGTTCCTCCTGCGTATCGCAGGGAACGCGCCAAAGGATCCCGGCGCCGTCCAGCGGTTCCGCCTGCTCCAAAAGAAGGTATTCGGGTTCGGGAGCGGGCTCGGGCTCGGGTTTCGGCTCCGGCTGCGGTTCGGACGGGGCAGGGGTGTCGGGCGCCTGCTCCGCGGGAGGCGCGGGCTGCGGATCCGGTGTAAGCGGCACGGTGCCGCAGGAAGTCAGTATGGAAAGGGCCATAAGTAAGGCCAAAAGAATCGTGATCGTTTTTTTCATGGGGCTGCCTCCTTTGCGCCTCCAGTATAGCACACAAACCCCGCGGGAACAAGCATCTCCGAAATGCCCGCAAACGGATCGGGCGGCCGCAAGGGTCACCCCCTACGGGAACCAAGGAACGGGATGTCACACAAAAGCCTCCCTTGTGTAAAGGGAGGTGGTTCGCGCAGCGAACCGGAGGGATTGTCAACATTCTGAGCGAATGCGAAGAATCTTCCACGCATCAGAATGTCGAAACCCGCCCCTGCGGGAAACACGGCCCAAAACGAAGAAAACGGGCAGAGAACGGTTTCTGTTCTCTGCCCGTGCTGATTTATGGAAGCAATCACACAGATTTCTCAGCTGCGTACCACGGAAACGGCATCCACGATGGCGCCCGCGGAGACCTCAAAGGTGACGGTGACGGTGTCGCCCACATCCAGAAGGACGGTTTCCTCCGCATCCTTGGCGGCAATGCGGTAGTAGGTGACCTCATCCTTCAGCTGCAGGAAGTAGACGGTGTTGCCGTTGATGACCGCGGTGCGGATGTCGGCGATCTCACCGGTGGCGGTGCCGGTCTCCACGGTGACGATCTCTTCCTCCACCACATTGTAGGTGATGAGCTGCTGCTCATAGTTCTTCTGGCATTCGGCCACGGTCTGACCCGTTGCCACGATCTGATACTGGCGGACATTGACCATGGCATACATCTTGACGAGGTTGGAGGAGTCCTTCAGTGCCATGAAATAGGTGGGTTCGCCGGAGATATTCAGCAGCAGGGGGAAGGTGGCGCTGTATTTGAGGTCCTGCACAACGCCGGCGGCGGAGTCCATGGCGGAGTATTCCTCGGCGCCGGGGATGGCATAGTAGCGGGACTCCTTGGTGCGCTGGTTGACGAGGATGAAGCCGATGTTGCTCTCATCGCCGGTGACGGAGGTGATGCCGGTATAGACCCAGACATCATCGTCCATGGCAATATAGTTATAGCCCTGGGTGGTGCCGGTCACGTTTTTCTGACCGAAGAGAGAATTCCAGAAGCCGCCCTGATAGAGGCCGTGGTAGTTATACTGCTGGATGATCAGCTCGGCGGTGGCCACACGATCCACCCACTTGGGAACGGAGCGCATATCGTAGTAGGTGCATTCACCGGTAATGGCATTGCAGAGGACGGCGCCCTTCACATCCACACCGCCGAAGAGGCCGATGCGCTTCGTCAGCACCGAGGCCACCCACCAGGGATCACCGTTCTCATCGATCTCAAAGTTGACATCGTCAAAGATAAAGGTGGGATACTGGATGCGCAGATGGCGCTGCAGATTGCGGAAGAACAGCTCGGAGGGGGAGTAGCGCATGCCGTTTTCCAGACGGACAACGCTGGCCTCCTGCGTCACCATATCGACGGTCAGATAGGCGGGCAGACCCTCTTTGCGGTTGTTGAGCCACTTGAAGAAATCGCCGTACTGCAGGTAGGTGACGCGGACGGGCCGACCCTGATAGTTGATCTGGGCATAGGCGGTGGAGATCTCAAACTGGGAAACCATGTCGCTCAGCTCACCCAGCTTGCGGTTGCCCAACATCTGGGCGGACTTGCTGTCCAGCATGGGGATCTGGTCGTAGGAAATCTCGGAGACATCCTCGGTGAAGCTGGAGTCGGCGGGATCCAGCAGAGTGGCATAATCTCTTGCGCGGAAGAGAGGAACGGAGATGACCCAGCCCACCACGGCCGCCAGCAGCAGGGCCGCCACCAGGATCAGCGGCACAACGCAGTGCGCCTTGAGGTGGGCGAGAAGCTCCCGGGGATCGGGTCTTTGCCGCAGGCCGGCAAAGAGCAGCGAAAGCACGATATACACGACGGTGCAGATCAGGATAAAGCTGTAGAAGGCGGGATCCTTCAGATTGATGGCGGGAAGCTCAAAGTAAAAATAGACGAGGGCGAAGACCAGTGTGATCAGCAGTTTCAGGACCAGCCGCTTGATATTGCCGCCGGATGAGGATTTGTGATAGTTCATAGGGGACCTCCTTGGGATTCTGAGACAGATACGGGGATATTTTCCGGTGTTTCCATTATAGCATGAATTGACCTGCAGTTCAAAATATATTATATTGTAACTGTAAATTTTTGATTTCATTCCGGGAGGCAGCTATGGTTCAGGTCATTTGTCCCGTCTGCGGTGCGAAACTGAATACAGAAGACAGAACATGGCGCTGTGAGGCAGGCCACTGCTTCGATGTGGCACGGCAGGGCTATGTGAATCTACTGCCTGTCAGCCAGAAGCATTCGCTGCGTCCCGGCGATACCCGCGAACAGGTGGCGGCCCGCAAAGCCTTTCTGGACAGCGGGGTCTATGCCCCCATTGCAGATATGCTGGCAGAGCTGACGGCGGCGGAAGAACCCTCTGCCATGCTGGATGTGGGCTGCGGCGAGGGCTATTATCTTACGCAGGTGCAGAACCGTCTGCCGCGGCTGGAGGGCTGGGGCATCGACATCTCCAAGGATGCCGTCCGCTATGCCGCAGTGCGCAATAAGCGGGCAAGGTTTCTGACGGCGACGGCCTCCCGCCTGCCCTTTGCGGACGGACAGTTCGATGTCCTCTCCTCCATGTTCGCGCTGACGCTGCCGGAGGAATTTTCCCGCGTCCTGAAGGACGGCGGCTGCTTCCTTCAGGTCACGGCAGGTGCCGACCATCTGATGGGGCTCAAATCCGTCATCTATCCCGAGATCCACCGCAAGGAAAAGGCGGCGGAGACGGCGCTGGCGGGCTTTACCCTGCAGGAAGAACGGATGCTGGAATTTGATTTCACGCTGGAGGGCAGCGATGCCGTCATGCAGCTGCTGGCCATGACGCCCCACTATCTGCGTATCACCAAAGAGGGGCTGCAGCGGGCGCAGGAAACGCAGCGGCTTTCCGACCGCGCGCAGGTCTGCTTCCGCGTTTACAGAAAGAACGGCACTGTGGTATAATAGCGAAAAGAAAGCACCTGTCTGTCATTCAGAGGCGCAAGCCGTCGAAAAATGAATGGCCGGAGATCTTTCGCTTTGCTCAGGATGACAAAAAGTGATTCCCAAACCGTAGGGGCGATTCACGAATCGCCCGCAGGGAACAATAATTGGAGCTTCTATGATCGAGAAATTACAACTGGTGGAGCATAAATATGAAGAGCTGCAGGACAGAAGTCAGCGGCCGGATTTCTATAACGACCCCAGGCAGGCGGCGAAGATCCTGCGGGAGCTGGAAGAGCTGCGCCCTGTGATCGATGCCTACCGCGCCTATATCAGAACGGAGTGGGAGCTGGAGGACATCCGCGAGATGATGTCCGAGGGTCTGGATCCCGAGATGAAGGCCATGTGTCAGGAGGAATTCTCCGAAGGCAAGGAGCGCCTTGCCGCGCTGAAGGAGGAGCTTCGCATCCTGCTGCTGCCCAAGGATCCCAATGACGATAAGAGCGTCATCATGGAGATCCGCGGCGGTGTGGGCGGCGAGGAAAGCGCCCTCTTTGCCCACAGCCTGTTTCGGATGTATCAGATGTATGCCGATAAGCAGCGCTGGAAGGTGGAACTGCTCAACTACAGCGAAACGGAGCTGGGCGGCGTCAAGGAAGCGGACTTTATCATCAACGGCCGCGGCGCATGGTCGAGGCTGAAGTTTGAATCCGGCGTCCACCGTGTGCAGCGTGTTCCCGAAACGGAATCCTCCGGCCGCATCCATACCTCCACGGCCACCGTGGCTGTCCTGCCGGAAATGGAAGAGGTCGATGTGGAGATCCGTCCCGAGGATATCGAGATGCAGGTCTACCGCGCTTCCGGCGCAGGCGGTCAGCACGTCAATAAGACCTCCTCCGCCGTCCGTCTGATCCACAAGCCCACGGGTATTGTGGTGGCCTGCCAGGAGGAGCGCAGCCAGGTACAGAACCGCGAAAAGTGTATGCGGATGCTGGCCTCCAAGCTTTATGAGATCGAGCAGGAGCGGGTGTCCTCCGAGCATGCCGCCGAACGAAAAAGCCAGGTCGGCACCGGTATGCGCAATGAGCGCATCCGCACCTATAATTTCCCGCAGGGGCGTGTGACCGATCACCGCATCGGTCTGACCCTGTATAAGATCCTCTCCATCATGGACGGTGATCTGGATGAGCTGATCGACGGCCTGGTTACCGCCGATCAGGCGGAAAAACTTCGAGAAAAGGACGAAGATTGAGATGAAAACCCTTTGTTTGCAGGCGGAAGATCCGAAGACACCGGAAATTGCCGCGAAGCTGCTGCTGGAAGGCAGGCTGGTGGCTATCCCCACGGAAACGGTTTACGGCCTTGGCGCCAACGCGTTGGACGAGTCCGCCACGGCGAAGATCTTTGAAGCCAAGGGCCGTCCGCAGGATAACCCGCTGATCATTCATATTGCCGATCCCGAAGATCTGGACCGCTGGTGCCGCGATATTCCGGAGGCTGCCCGCAAGCTGGCGGCGCGGTTCTGGCCGGGGCCTCTGACCATGGTGCTGCCCGTAAGGGACTGTGTCCCCAAGCGCACAACGGCAGGCCTCAATACGGTGGCCATCCGCTGCCCTGAAACACCCGTGACCCGCGCCATCATCCGCATGGCCGGTGTGCCGGTGGCGGCGCCTTCCGCCAATCTTTCCGGTACGCCCTCCACCACCACGGCGCAGCATGTGCTGCATGACTACGGCACGGACGGTAAGATCGCTGCCATCGTGGACGGCGGCGAATGCCGCGTGGGTCTGGAATCCACCATTGTGGATCTGCATGAGGATGTCCCGCGTCTGCTGCGTCCCGGCGGCATTACCCCGGAGCAGCTGCGGGAGGTGCTGGGCGAACTGCAGGTGGATAAGGCTGTCATCGGTCAGATCGCGGGCGATGCCGTGGTGCGGGCGCCCGGTATGAAATACATCCATTACGCCCCCAAGGGCGATGTCATCATCCTCCGCGGCACGGCGGAAGCCGCCGCGGCCTATGCTTTGGCGCGGAAAAGCAGCAGTGTTGCCGTCCTCTGCTATGAGGAGGAAGCGCCCCTGTACGGCGGTATGAACGTGGTGACCTACGGCCATGAAAACGATCCCGAATCGCTGGCGCACGGCCTGTTTGCCGCGCTGCGGGAGCTGGACGATGCCGGCTATGCCACCATCTATGCCCGCTGCCCCGAAGAGGGCGGCGTGGGCTATGCGGTGCAGAACCGCCTCAAGAAGGCGGCGGGCTTCCGCATTCTGGAGGTGTAGCCCATGGTGATCGGTCTGACCGGCGGGACGGGCTGCGGTAAGACCACGGCTCTGCGGGTGCTGCAGGAGATGGGTGCCCGCTGCTTCGATGCCGATGCCGTGTATCATGAGCTGCTGCGCACCGACGGCGCGCTGCTGGCGGCCATCGGGGCGGCGTTTCCCGGCACGGTGGAAAACGGCGGGCTGCAGCGGAAGAAGCTGGGCGCGCAGGTTTTCGGCGACCCCGAAAAGCTGCAGCTCCTTTCCTCCATCACACAGCCGCGGGTGGCGGAAGCCATCGAAAAGGAGCTGGACGGCAGCCTTGCCGTCATCGATGCCATCGCTCTGACGGAAAGCGGCCTTCATAAGCTCTGCGATCACACCGTGGCGGTCATCGCGCCGCGGGAGGCGCAGATTACCCGCATCATGGCGCGGGAGGGCATCAGCCGCTCCTATGCCGAAGCCCGTGTGGATGCCCAGAAATCCGCGGAGGCGTTTGCCTCGTCCTGTGAATTTGTTTTAAAGAATGAAGGAACCGCGGAGGAATTCCGTGAAACGTGCAGAAATTTGTTTGAGAAACTCGTAAAGGAGAAAGAAATATGAAAGAGAATCTGATGTTCAGCCCCAAGAACGGCTTTGACCGCCTGCCCAAGGAAGAACTGGCGGAAATGCATGCCTACTGCCGCCGCTACATGGACTTCATGGACGCCGCCAAGACCGAACGCGAAGCCGTGACGGAGACCATCCGCATTGCCGAGCAGTACGGCTTCAAGGAATTCAAGGCCGGTATGGCGCTGCAGCCCGGCGACCGCGTTTATGCCAACAACCGCGGCAAGATGATCATCTTCGCCGTTATCGGCACCGAATCTTTGGAGAAGGGCTGCAACATCACCGCTGCCCATTCCGATTCTCCCCGCCTTGACCTGAAGCCCAGTCCTCTGATGGAGGACAGCGAACTGGCCTATTTCAAGACCCACTACTACGGCGGCGTGAAGAAGTACCAGTGGACGATGATCCCGCTGGCCATCCACGGCGTGGTCTGCACGCAGGACGGCGCCGTACATACCGTCACCGTCGGCGAGGATGACAGCGATCCCGTCTTCTGCGTCACCGACCTGCTGCCCCACCTCGCTGCCGACCAGATGCGCAAGACCATGGCCGAAGGCGTCACCGGCGAAAATATGAAGATCCTGCTGGGCAGCCAGCCTATGGAGGGCGAAGAGGGCGACCGCGTCAAGAAGAATGTCATGAGCCTGCTGAATGAAAAGTACGGCTTTAACGAGGAAGATCTGCTCTCCGCCGAGCTGACCATGGTTCCTGCCGGCAAGTGCCGCGAAGTCGGTCTGGACCGCAGCATGATGTTGGCCTACGGCCATGACGACCGCGTCTGCGTCTATGCCGAATTCGAACCGATGCTGACCATGGAAACTCCCACCCGCACCGCCGTCTGCGTCCTCGCCGACAAGGAAGAAATCGGCTCCGTCGGTGTTTCCGGCATGGAAAGCGAATACTTTGAACTGTTCATGGAAGACCTCTGCGATACGCAGGGTGTCAAGCTGCGCCATTGCCTCGGCGCCTCCACCTGCCTCTCCGCCGACGTTTCCAATGCCTATGACCCCCTCTATCCCGAGGTCAGCGACAAGCAGAATAACAGCCGCCTGAACTATGGCATCGCTCTCGTCAAGTACACCGGCTCCCGCGGCAAGGGCGGCGCTTCCGATGCCTCCTCCGAGCTGTTCAACCGCATCCGCACCATCTTCAACCAGGAGAATGTCTTCTGGCAGACCGGTGAACTGGGCAAGGTCGACCAGGGCGGCGGCGGCACCGTGGCAGCCTATCTGGCCAACCGCAACATCGATACCCTCGATGCCGGTGTTCCCGTGCTGGGCATGCATGCGCCTCTGGAGATCGTCTCCAAGCTGGATGCCTACATGACCATGAAGGCCATGCGCGCCTTCTATCTGGCAAAGTAATATTTCACCTGCCCCGGTCTGCGGGTTCGCAGACCGGGGCAGCTTTTTTGAAAACTGGTCGCTCCCGGAAAGGGAGCGTGAGGAACCTTGTTCTGCGCTGTCATTCTGAACGAAGTGAAGAATCTCCCGCGCATCGATAAAGTGTTAGGTCGGAGATTCTTCGGCTGCGCCTCAGAATGACAAATCTGCGAGGTTTGTTTTGGCTGTAGGTTGGGCGTGCTTTTTTGTACCGCCGGCGAAAAACGTTCAGAAAAGATGTGAAGAATCTCTAACTTTTCAGATGGTTTTTCTTTACAAAAAGGGGAAAATTGAGTATACTAATCGTTAGACTAAAAATTCGGAGGGAATTTTCGTGACCGAACTTTCCAAGATCAGGAACTTTTCCATCATTGCCCATATCGACCATGGCAAATCCACATTGGCAGACCGTCTGCTGGAAGAATGCAACACCGTGGAAGCCCGTGAAATGGAGGATCAGATCCTCGATTCCATGGATCTGGAACGGGAACGCGGCATCACCATTAAGGCCCGTGCCGTAAAGCTGGACTATACCGCCGATGACGGCGAGACCTATACGCTCAACCTCATTGATACCCCGGGTCACGTGGACTTCAATTACGAAGTCTCCCGCAGCCTGACTGCCTGCGAAGGCGCCATCCTCGTGGTGGACGCCTCTCAGGGCATCGAGGCGCAGACCCTTGCCAACACCTATCTGGCGGTGGATGAAGGGCTGGAGGTCCTGCCCGTGGTCAACAAGATCGACCTGCCTGCCGCCCGTCCGGAGGAGGTCAAGAAGGAGATCGAGGATATCATCGGCATTCCCGCCATGGATGCCCCCGAGATCTCTGCCAAGAACGGCATCAACATCCATTCCGTGCTGGAAATGGTGGTGCGCGATGTTCCTGCCCCCGAGGGCGACCGCGATGCGCCCCTGCAGGCGCTGATCTTTGACAGCCAGTATGACTCCTACCGCGGCGTCATCGTCTATCTGCGTGTCATGAACGGCGTCATCCGCCCCGGTATGGAAATCAAGATGATGGGTACCGGCGCCGTCTACCGCGTGGTAGAGGTCGGCACACTGGAACCCCGCAATATGCATCCTGTGGACGCACTGGGCGCCGGCGAGGTCGGCTATCTCACCGCTTCCATCAAGACCGTTTCCGATACCCGCGTGGGCGATACCATCACCGGCACGGAGAATCCCGCGAAGGAACCGCTGCCCGGCTATCAGGAAGTCCAGCCCATGGTCTTCTCCGGCATCTACCCCGCCGACGGCTCCAAGTACGGCGACCTGCGCGACGCGCTGGAAAAGCTGAAACTCAACGATGCTTCCATGTCCTACACGCAGGAAAATTCCATTGCCCTCGGCTTCGGCTTCCGCTGCGGTTTCCTCGGCCTTCTGCATATGGAGATCATCATGGAACGCCTGGAGCGCGAATACAATCTCGATCTCATCACCACCGCGCCCAACGTCGTCTACCGTATTTTTAAGACCGACGGCACCGAGGTCGAGGTCTATACGCCCCTCAACTATCCCGATCCCGCCGAGATCGAGCATGCCGAAGAGCCCTTCGTCAAGGCCAGCATCATCGCCCCGCCCGACTATGTGGGCAGCATCATGGATCTCTGCCAGCAGCGCCGCGGTGAATTCAAGGATATGACCTACCTCGATCAGAGCCGTGTGGAGCTGCACTACGATATGCCCCTCAATGAGATCATCTACGATTTCTTTGACGCTCTCAAATCCCGCACCCGCGGCTACGGCTCTCTGGACTATGAGCTCTCCGGCTACCGGCCCAGCAAGCTGGTGAAGCTGGATATTCTGCTCAACGGCGAGCAGGTGGACGCACTGAGCTTCATCCTCTTTGC
>JAFSHY010000037.1 GCA_017440065.1 Oscillospiraceae bacterium
GCCGTTCTTCCTTTTCCCCGCGAAGCAGGCCTCGCGGGGACCCCATTTATCTGTCATTCTGAGGAGCATAGCGACGAAGAATCTCCGGCCTTCCGTTTTCTGCCCCTTGGCTCCCCCTTTGGGGGAGCTGTCACCGAAGGTGACTGAGAGGGTTCCCGGTGCCTTGTTTCCCTGTCCGTTCAGAGGCTTCTGTTTCGGTCTGTATGAACTTCCAAAAATGCGGTTATCATCTGCCTGTGGATTGTTTTCTTTTTTTATATAGTATACCTTGTTTTTGCACCCGTTTTATGGTATGATATAAGCACCAGAATTTTCGGATTTTATACACAGGATCCGGTGAAAAACAAAGAAAGGAGCCCTGTCATGTACTCCACTTCCTATATTTGGGGTCGTGTGCTTTCCTACCTCGAAAAGCACATCACATTGACCATCGTTTCTTCCTTTTTTGACGATGCGGAGATCCTGGAGATCACAGATACCAAGCTGGTTCTGTACTCCCCTGTGGACATCCGCAGAGACATGATCGCCAGAAGCTTCTCCTCCTACATCGTGGATGCTATGAAGGAGCTGTTCGGACGCGAGGTGGAAGTTCAGGTCGTCGGCACCAAGGAAGAAGCCGATCTTTCCGGCGGCGCCAATTCCTTCCTGTTCAACGACAACTACACCTTCGACCGCTTCGTGGTCGGCCCCTCCAACCGCTTCGCCCACGCGGCAGCCATTGCCGTAGCCAACGGTGTGCAGCAGGGCTACAATCCCCTCTTCCTGTATGGCCAGTCCGGTCTCGGCAAGACCCATCTGCTCTATGCCATCGCCGGTGAGATCCACCGCCAGCGCCCGGAAGCCAAGATCGTTTACATCAAGGGCGACCAGTTCACCAATGAGCTGATCTCCGCTCTGCAGAAAGGCAAAAACGTGGAATTCCGCGATAAATACCGCAACGCGGATCTCTTCCTCGTGGACGATATCCAGTTCATCGCCGGCAAGGAAAGCACGCAGGAAGAATTCTTCCACACCTTCAATTCCCTCTATGAGGCCAACAAGCAGATCGTGCTGACCTCCGACCGTCCGCCCCATGAGATCAACAAGCTGGAAGACCGCCTCAAGACCCGCTTTGAATGGGGCCTGCAGGCAGACATCCAGCCGCCGGACTACGAAACCAGAATGGCCATCATCAAGAACAAGGCCTTCTCCCTCGGTCTGCAGCTGCCGGACGATGTCTGCTCCTACATTGCGGAAAACATCACCACCAACGTCCGCCAGATCGAAGGCACCGTGAAGAAGATCATGGCCTACCGCGATCTGACCGGCTCGGAGATCGATCTTTCTTCCGTATCCCGCGCCATCAAGGATATGTACAAGGGCAAGACTTCCGCGCTGCCGACGCCCAGCCTGATCATTTCGGAGGTATGCAGCTTCTACGGCATTGAGGAAAACGTGCTGCGCGGTACGCTGAAGGACAAAAAGACCACCGATGCACGACAGATCGCCATGTACCTCATCCGCAAGATGACCAACCTCAGCTTCCCGGATATCGGCAAGGAATTCGGCAAGGATCACACCACCATCATGCATGCCTGCAAACGGGTGGAAGCCAAGCTGGCCGCCATGTCCAAGACCCTCGCGGACATACAGGCAAACATTAACAGCAAGCTGTGAATTGTGGATTGACAGACTGTGGACAACCGATCGACATAATTTTCTGCCGAAACCTGTGGATCGATCTTTCGTTTTTCCACAATCTGATGTGAGCGGAAAAATACCGATGCCATCGCACTTTTTTCCACTTATCCACAGCATCCCCAACACTACTGAAACTACTACTTTCTTATACTTTCTTTCTTATATTGATATAGAAATGAGGCATACAAACTATGAAATTCTGCTGTGAAAAAGCTCTGCTGGTGGCAGGCGTATCCGTTGCATCCCGTACCGTGGCTCCCAAGAGCGCCATTGCCGCGCTGGAAGGCATCCATGTCCGTGCCGGCGCCAATCTGGAACTGACCGGCTACAACCTGGAGACCGGCATCACCGTCAGCGTTCCCGCAGAGATCCGGGAAACCGGCGCGTTCATCTTCCCGGCCCGCCTCTTCTTTGACATCATCCGCAAGCTGCCCGACGATATGATCTCCGTATCCGTGGATGACAACTGCAAGGTCTCCATCCAGTGCGGCATCTCCTCCTTCACCATCACCGCCACCGACGCGGAGGATTATCCCGAGCTGCCCGACGTAGACTCTGAAAAAGCCATCGCCATTCCTCAGAGAGATCTGAAGGAAATGATCGGCGGCACCATCTTCTCCGTCAGCGAAAACCAGGCAAGACCGATCCACACCGGCTGCCTCTTTGAGGTGGATGACGAAGGCATCACCATCGTTGCCGTGGACGGCTACCGCTTCGCCCTGCGCCGCTGGAAGGCGGAAGCTCCCATCGGCAGAAAGCTGAAGTTTGTTGCGCCCGCCGCCGCGCTGCGGGAAGTGGAAAAGATCCTGGCCGATACCGATGAAGAAGCCCTCTTCACCCTCGGCACCAAGCATCTGATGTTCCGCGTGGGCGACGCCACGCTGGTCTGCCGTCTGCTGGAGGGCGAATTCCTCGACTGGAGAAGAGTGGTTCCCACTACCTATCCCATCCTGCTGACCGCCAATGTCAGCGAGATCACCTCTTCCATCGAACGCGTGGGCCTTATCATCTCCGAAAAGATCAAGAGCCCCGTGCGCTGCCTCTTCGGCGAAAACACGGCGGACTTCCGCACCGTTTCCACCATCGGCTCCGCCCACGACGTCTGCTCGCTGGCAGGCGACGGCGGCGAGCTGGAGATCGGCTTCAACTGCCGCTATCTGCTGGAGGCGCTGAAGGCCGTTCCCACCCCCGAAGTCAACCTCGGCCTGACCAACAGCCTCAGCCCCGTGGTGCTGACGCCGCCCGACGGCAGCGACAAATACAGTTATATGGTACTTCCCGTGCGCCTGAAGGCAGGAGAATAAATGATGAAAGTCAGAATTACAAAACGAAGCGCCGCTGAGATCCCCGTTCCCATTGTGACGGAATATATCAAGCTGGAATCCCTTCTGAAGCTTTGCAACGCTGCCGGCTCCGGCGGCATGGCCAAGAACATGATCCAGAATGAGGATGTGAAGGTCAACGGCGAAGTATGCACCATGCGCGGCAAGAAGCTGCGCCCCGGTGACAAGGTGGAGTTCATGGGCACCACCTATCTGGTAACGGCTGATGAACCTCTGTAAGCTGACGCTTTACAGCTTCCGCAATTACCGCGAATTTTCGCAGGAGTTCGTGCCGGGTGTGAACCTCATCGTGGGTGACAACGCGCAGGGCAAGACGAACCTGCTGGAAGCCATCACCTATCTTTCCACCGGCAAGTCCTTCCGCACCCGCAAGGAGCAGGAGCTGATCCGCTTCGGCGATGACTTCTGCGATCTGCAGGCGGAGATCGCTCTGCCCGACCGCGAGCAGACCATCCGCGCCGTGATGTTTCAGGGCAGAAGGCCGCGGCAGCTCTATATCGGCGGTGTGAAGCAGAAAAACGCCGCGGGGCTGCAGGGGCTGATGCCCACCGTTCTGTTCTGCCCCGAGGATCTTCTGATTCTCAAGACCGGCGCCGCGGGACGGCGCAGGCTGATGGACAATGCCCTGTGCCAGCTGCGCCCCGCCTATGACAAGGCGCTGACGGAATACGGAAAGCTGCTGGAGCATAAATCCCGCATCCTGCGGGATCACCGCGAGTTTCCCTCGCTGCTGGAGCCGCTGCCGGAATTTAACGAGCAGATGGCGCGCTGCGGCGCCGTGATCATCTCGAGCCGCGCCAAATATCTGCGGGAGCTTCAGAAGCACGCGAATCGGTATCACACGGAATTTTCCGGCGGAAGGGAAGAACTGAGCATCGAATATCAGACGGTCTCCTCCGTGGAGGATCCCTTCGCGTCAAAGGAAGAAATCTACAGAAGGCTGCGGGAGCATCAGGAGAGCCATTACCGCGCCGAGCTGGAATCGGGGCAATGCCTTTCCGGCCCGCATAAGGACGATTTTAACGCCTGCCTCGGCGGTCTTTCCATCAAGAACTACGGTTCGCAGGGACAGACCAGAACGGCGGCGATCTCCCTCAAGCTGGCAGAACGGGAAATTTTCCGTCTGGATACGGGAAACGAACCGATCCTGCTATTGGACGATGTGCTTTCCGAGCTGGATGCCGGACGGCAGAATTTCGTCCTCAATCAGATCCGCAGCGGGCAGGTGTTTATCACCTGCTGCGAAAAAGACCGCCTGACCGACCTCGGACAGGTGATCACCATTGAGAATGGCGAGGTACTGTAATGTACGTTTCGATCGGCAGCAGCATGGCTGTGCGGGCAAGCTCCGTCATCGGGGTGTTTGACCTCGACAATTCCAGCTGCTCCAAGCATACAAGAGCATTTCTCCGCGAGGCGGAGAAAAACGGGCAGGTCGTTACCGTGGCCGATGACCTGCCGAAGTCCTTCATCCTCACGGATGAATACGGCATGGAACGGGTCTATCTGACCCAGTTCAGTTCCCAGACCATGGAAAAGAGAATGAACAAGGAGGAAGCATCATGTCCGATTTTGTGAATCAGGAAGAGAGAATTGACGAATATGATGCGTCACAAATTCAGGTTTTGGAGGGTCTTGAGGCTGTCCGCAAGCGCCCCGGCATGTATATCGGCTCGACCTCTTCGTCCGGCCTGCACCATCTCGTTTATGAGATCGTGGACAATGCCATCGATGAAGCGCTGGCCGGCTTCTGCGACCATATTACCGTAACCATCAACGAAGGCAATACCATCACCGTGACCGACAACGGCCGCGGTATCCCCGTGGATATTCAGGCACAGACCGGCAGACCTGCTCTGGAGGTCGTTTATACTGTGCTGCATGCCGGCGGCAAGTTCGGCGGTGGCGGCTACAAGGTATCCGGCGGCCTGCACGGCGTCGGCGCCTCCGTTGTCAATGCCCTCTCCGAGTGGCTGGAGGTTCAGGTCCACAAGGAAGGCCTCATCTATGAGATGAAGTTCTCCCGCGGCCACATTACCCAGGAAATGACCGTTGTGGGCAAGACCGACCGTCACGGCACCATCGTTACCTTCAAGCCCGACCACGAGATGTTCGATACGCTGGTCTACGACTACGAGATCCTGCACACCCGTATGCGGGAAAAGGCCTTCCTGACGGCCGGCCTCACCATCTCCATTGCCGATAAGCGCGGTGAGGAAGAGATCTCCGAGACCATGTGCTATGAGGGCGGTATCCGCGAATTCGTGACCTGGTGCAACCGCAACAAGACGGCCTTCCATCCCGACGTCATCTACCTTTCCGGCATGAAGGGCGACGCCTCCGCGGAGATCGCCATCCAGTACAACGACGGCTACAATGAATTCATCCTCTCCTTCGCCAACGAGGTCAACACCCCCGAAGGCGGCATGCATGAGACCGGCTTCAAGGCCGCGCTGACCCGCGTGATCAATGCCTACGGCACGAAGAACGGCATCATCAAGGGCGATGACAAGGTATCCGGCGAGGACTGCCGCGAAGGCATCACCGCCATCATCTCCGTCAAGCTGACGGACGCGCAGTTCGAAGGTCAGACCAAGGCCAAGCTGGGCAATGCCTACATCCGTACGCTGGTGGATCAGATCGTCAACGACCAGCTGGCTACCTACTTTGAAGAGCATCCCCAGACTGCCAAAACCATCCTGGAAAAGGCCATGATGGCTAACCGTGCCCGGGAAGCTGCCCGGAAGGCAAGAGAAACCATCCGCCGGAAAACCGGCCTGGA
>JAFSHY010000038.1 GCA_017440065.1 Oscillospiraceae bacterium
CAGGTCAATTTTATCATAGTACCGCAGTGTCTGCGTGTTGCAGCCACAAAGGGATGCGAATTCTTTAATGGTCATCATATCTGCAACCTCCTTCCACCGCGACTATATCATTATAGTTTAGTGTAAAGTCAAGTACTTTTCCAGAATGTTTTCTGAAAAATAGTGTTTCTTTTTGTGATAGGTAAGTGCTCATCCAAGACCAGTATAGCAACTAAATAATCGCCTATCAACAATTACGGTATTAGCAGTCCAATTAGACATGAAATTGATTTGCATTTGGTGGACAAGGGCGCACTTACTCACCACCGGCAAAAACGGCGGCAAAGTGCGGGCGGCCAATGGCCGCCCCTACACCCTCAAAAGGAAACTATCCTTGACAAATCCCGTGCCAGTCCGGTGGACTGCTGCGGCAACCAGTTCAAAAACTGGTCGCAACCTTAATTTGCATCGAAAATGAAAATGCACCGAATCCCTTCAGGCGTGACAAAAAAGGGTATCACGGATTTTATCCGTGATACCCTTTTTCATTGTGTAGTATTTACACTTACAAACGAGCCAGCAGTTCTTTCAGATAAGGCCAGAAGCGCTGCGCGGAGGAGACGGACATGGATTCGCGGTTCGTATGCACATCGTAGGCATTGGAGCAGGTGGAAACGCAGTCCAGTCCCGGGATCTTTTCCGAGAAGATGCCGCATTCCAGTCCCACATGCAGGACGGCAGATCGCGGCGCTTTGCCGAAGCGTTCTTTCCAAAGCGCTTCCATGGTGAGGCGCAGCGGAGATTCGGCTCGATACGGCCACGCGGGGTTTTCGCCGTGGAAACGGATGGCAAAGCCCAGTTCGGCAGAGATTTTCGCCAGTTCCTGTTTCAGTTCTTCCTTTTCCGCGGCCACGGAGCTGCGCAGCTGGAATTCCGCACGGAATTCTTCCTCCGTACGGATACAGCCGATGTTCAGACTTGTCTGCACCACACCGGGCAGCTCTTCGCTCCATTTCTGCAGGCCGTTCGGCACGGCGCAAAGCAGCTTCGTGATCCGATCGGTATCGGCAGCAGACAGAGCCATCTTCCCTTCTGCGCTGGATACTGCGATCTCCGCCTGCGGCTCGTCATAGGCTGCGCGGATCTCCGCCTGCAAGGCTTCGCAAAGTGCTTTGATCTCTGCCTCATATTCCTGCGGGACTGCGATCTCCGCGGTGCATTCTCTGGGGATGGAATTGGGCTTCGCACCGCCAAACAGCGATACCAGACGGAATTCCGTCAGCCTGCGGATGCGGTGGAGCAGCTCGCCCATCTGCTTGATGCAGTTGGCATGGTTCAGATGGATCGTACCGCCGGAATGACCGCCGATGAAGTTCTTTGCCTCAAGGCGCAGACAATGACTTTCGCAGACCGTTCTTTCGGCCTTCAAAAGGATATCTGCTTTGGCGCCGCCCGCACAACCGACGGTAAAAGTACCTTCACCGAAGGTATCCATACCCAGCGCACCTCCCATGCCGACCTCTTCCTCGTTTGTAAAGACCGCTTCAATGGGAGGATGCGGAAGCGTGGGATCATCCAGAACAGCAAGGATATAGGCCATGCCAAGACCGTCATCGGCGCCGAGGCTCGTTCCCTTGGCCCAAACCCGCTCACCGTCATGAGTCAGGTCAAGGCCGTCACGGGTCATATCGATCGTGCTGTCGGGATCCTTTTCGCAGACCATATCCAGATGCCCCTGCAGGATCACGGGAGGATGGTCCTCATATCCTGCCGATGCATCCTTAAATATAATGACATTGCCGTAAGTATCGTGAATGCAGCGCAGCTGACGCTCTTTCGCGAATCCGACCAGATACTGCGCAAGCTTTCCCGTATTCCACGAGCCGTGCGGAATGGACGCGATGGCTTCAAAGAAACCAAATACCGCCGCAGGTTCCAGCCCTTTCAGTTTGTATGCTTCCATGGGATCACCCTTCTTTCTTCTATTACCGCCAGTGTAGCACACCCGCTGTTGAAAGTCCATAAAGGGAAATATCTTCCTGTTGATTTTTCGAATTTTTGTTCGTATAATAGAAGCAGAAAGGAGGCATCGGAATGCAGAAACAAAAAACCTATGTGGCCATTGACCTCAAATCCTTCTACGCTTCGCAGGAATGCATCGAACGGGAACTGGATCCGCTGCAGACCAATCTTGTGGTCGCCGATGCTTCCCGTACGGACAAGACCATCTGCCTCGCCGTGACGCCCGCCCTCAAAGCGTTGGGGATCCCGGGAAGGCCCCGCCTGTTTGAAGTTGTTCAAAAGGTTAAGGAACTCAATGCCTACCGCCGAATGAAAGCACCGGGACGGACGTTTACGGGAAAATCCTTCCTCGCCAAAGAACTGGAGGCCGATCCCTCTCTGGAGATCGACTTCATCATTGCCCCGCCCCGTATGGCGCACTATATGGAATGCAGCACGAAGATCTATGAGGTCTATTTAAAATATGTAGCGCCTGAGGATATCCATGTTTATTCCATCGACGAGGTCTTTATCGACGCGACGCCTTACCTCGGCCCCATGGGTTTAACCGCCCATCAGTTTACCAGAAAGCTGATCTACGATGTGCTGGAGACCACCGGTATTACAGCCACCGCGGGTATCGGAACCAATCTTTTTCTCTGCAAAGTCGCTATGGATATCGTGGCAAAGAAAGCAGAACCGGATAAATTCGGCGTCCGCATCGCAATGCTGGATGAGATTTCCTACCGCAAAGCCCTGTGGGAGCACCGCCCGCTGACCGACTTCTGGCGGGTCGGCCCCGGCTACGCCCGCAAGCTGGAAGCCCGCGGACTTTACACCATGGGCGACATTGCCCGCTGCTCCATCGGCAAACCGACCGACTTTTATAACGAAGACCTGCTTTATAAAATGTTTGGTATCAACGCCCAGCTGCTGATCGATCACGCGTGGGGCTGGGAGCCCTGCACCATCGCGGACATCAAGGCCTACCGCCCGTCCGCCAACAGTCTTGGCGCGGGTCAGGTGCTGCACGAACCCTACACCGCGGAAAAGGCGCGGCTGATCGTGCGGGAGATGACGGATCTGCTGACGCTGGATCTGGTAGACAAAGGGCTGGTGACCGATCAGATCGTGCTGACCATCGGCTATGACCGCGAAAGCCTTACAAATCCTGAGATCGGCCGCCAATACCACGGCCCGGTTACAACCGATCATTACGGCAGAAGGATCCCCAAGCACGCCCACGGCACGGCGCATCTGCATCGGAAGACCTCCTCCACCGCGCTGATCACAGAGGCCATGATCGCCCTTTTTGACCGCATCATCCATCCCGCTCTGCTGGTACGGCGCGTAAATATCGCCGCACTTAACGTGATCGCGGAGCAGAAAGCCCTGGCACAGCAGGATAGCATTCCGCAGCAGCTGGATCTTTTCACCGACCACGAGGCAGAGCAGCGCAAAAAGGAGGCGGAGGATGCCGCCCTCGCACGGGAAAAGTGCAGGCAGCAGGCCATTCTGGAGATCCGCAAAAAATACGGCAAAAACGCCATCCTCAAAGGCATGAATTTTGAAGAAGGCGCAACTACCATCGACCGCAACAATCAGATCGGCGGTCACAAGGCATAGGAGGCATAAATGAGCGGACCTTATGACGATATCCTTCACCTTCCCCACCCTGTTTCCTCCCGCCATGTACCCATGTCCCGCGCAGACCGTGCTGCCCAGTTCAGCCCTTTCGCGGCACTGACGGGCTACGATGCCGCCATCGAGGAGACGGGACGGCTGACCGACCCCGAAACAGAACCGGACGAGCAGGACAAGCTGCTCCTCGGCAAGCAGCTGCAGCAGCTTTCGGATCATCTGAAGGAGCAGCCCGTGGTGGATGTCACCTATTTCATCCCCGACGAACGCAAGGAAGGCGGCAGGCTGGCTCATCGCAGCGGCACCGTTCGCCGCGTGGACAGCTGCCTGCGTGTCCTCGAGCTGACCGACGGAACGAAGATCCCCTTTTCCGCCTTGCGGGAACTGAGCAGTTCCCTGTTTTACCGCCTTGCAGCTGCCGAAAACGAACAATAAAAATCCTTCCCCATCGGGAAGGATTTTTATTCAAACTATATGATGATTTTAGGGCCGGGTTCCTCCCGATTTCCGAAGATCTTTTCATAAAGCTCTTCTGCTTTTCCGTCGGGCTGCGTCCCGTTTTTCAGCGCTTTTTCCTTTTCATGCCGGATGGTATCCAGCAGCGCGGCTTTGCCCATCTGAGGCGGGACTTCACTGACGGAGGACTCGCCGTCGTAGGCGCCGCCGACATAGTCACAGGCGAAAAAGGTATCGATCTCCGGAACGTAGAAATACTGATCGTTTTTATAATCGCCCAGATAGAAGCCCAGATCCCCCAATCTGTCGGTATCATAGTATTCAAAGGCATTGAAGCATTTCAGGCGGGCTCTGACCTGTCTGAGAAGCCCATCCTGATCCGTACTGCGCTTTTCCGGCACCTCTTCCCATTTCTTCTCCGTTTTTGCTTCTTCCAGCAATTCCTGCACAACGCTGCGGCTGTCATACACGGTTTGTGTGACCAGCACCTCATCCTTAAACCTGGTTTTGTGGAATCCTTCCTGCTTTTTTCCGCAATAAGGGCAGAACTTCGCATTCAAAGGAAGCTTTTTAGCGCAGAAAAGGCAGATCGGAACTGAACTGTCCTGACCGCATACAGGACAGAAACGGTAGGAATCGTGAAGTGTCGTGCCGCAATTTTGGCAGGTCCTTTTCCATTCAGACTTAGGAGCAACGGCTGCCGGTTCATCGGCGGGAGCAGGCTTCTCTTCCACATTGGAGGAAGAAGTCTGGACAGCGGGTGAGGAAACGCCTGCAGCGGAAGAAGCCTCCACCGCATCCGGATCTACAATTGCATATTCCGGCGTGGTCGACTGTTCGAAGACAAGGCGGTAGAAAAGATCACTGAGTTCTTTCCCCTGATAGCCGATAAATTTCAGGATCGTTAAGGACGTAACAGGGTCTGATACCGCAAATGCCTTCGGATGAGCAAGATACTTCTCTGCCGCTTGCATATATTCGAAATAGCGTTCCGGTGTGTTTGGATCCGACTCGATCTCCCGCCGTCTTTCAACAGCCCGCTCTTTTACGCGGTTCAGTGCTTCACCCATGGTATATCGCCTCCTTTTAAACTATATCACGGACTGTACAAAACGGTCAAGCAATCTCAATATATAACAAGGCCACCCTGTGAAAGGGTGGTCTTGCTTTAATCCTTCAGATGAAATGCCTTTTTGAGATCCGCGATCTCATCATCGGAAATATGGACGATATCACCGATCATGGCGGTATCGATGATAGATTCCGCGGTCAGCTCAAAGACCTCCAGACGGTCAAATGCCTGCAGCAGGCTGCTGCCTGTGACAACGATACAATAATTATCAATGATGGCGGCAGGCCGCGTTTCGGAGAAATACGCAGCGATCCGCTCCGGATCCTCATAGTATTCGCGATAGGACATACGCTTCACATCCCGCAGGAAAACATAGCTTTCCGGAATGGTTCTGGGATCTAATGCGGCATCCGTTACGGCAAATGCCATAGAATGCACAGGCTGTGCCAGCAGCACGGCGCTGATCTCAGGGTGCTTCTCATAGATCATCTGCAACAGCGCCGCAGAGCGGGACAGGTTTTTCCCGTTTTCGCCTCTGCCGCCTTTGACCCGAACCACATCCGCCTCTTCGAGAAGGGTAAGATCCGTGCCGTCCGGTGTGATCAGAAAGCTGCCGTCTGCCAGACGGACGGAACAGGTACCGCGGGCAGCGCCGAACAGACCCTGCCTGCAGCCACGTCGGATCAGCGTGATCATATCGCGGCGGGCAGACAGTTCTTCCGCAGACGGACATTCCGGAACAAAGCTTTCCATCTTTCGGGGCATACATTTCTTCATGGCCTCGAGGTCATCAGCGGTCACCGGAAGCAAATTGCCGATCCGTTTCGCGGTGATTTCAAGCTTGGAAAGAAACTCCAGCATTTCAAACTGCAGAAATGCAGTTAGCAGATCTTTGGCGCCGACACAGACTCCGTGATTTTCCAAAAGCACAGTGCTGCAGCCTTCCATAAAGCACTTTCCGATATTCTCACCCAGCTGCTCGCTGCCGGGAACAGCATAGGCGGCAATGCGGATCTCCCCGCAGAGATCGCGTACGGAAGGCATCAGATCCGGATTGGGAACTTTCCGTGCGATGGAGAAGGACACCAGTCCGGGCGGATGGGCATGCAGCACCGCCTTGATATCGGGGCGCATCTGATAAACCGCCTTATGGAAGGGCAGTTCCGAAGAGGGTCTGTGGATCCCGACCGCCGTTCCGTCCGCTTTCACGCAAACGATATCCCTGCGGGTCAGTGTCCCCTTATCGATACCAGCCGGCGTGATCCAGATATTCCCTTCTTCATCCAGGATGGAAAGGTTGCCGCCGGAGGTGGTGGTCAGCCCCTTATCATAGATTCGCTGCATATACATGACCAGGCGGTCAGCAGGATGAATACAATCGATATTCATAATGCCTCCAAAAATCATTTTCATTCTGTAAGCTGCGGTAATACTCACATTTCCGGGCCATAATACCGCCGTCCGTGATGCGGTCAAAAGCGGTATCTTCCGGGGATTTCCGTGATGCGGACGCCCGCCGCTTTCCGTGGAAATAATTAAAAAAACGCTCTTTACAACACGGTATGTCCAGTATATACTATCGAAAAGAAACAATCAAGTTTCGATCACAGCTTGAAGATACGATCAGGATTTAAGCAGGATTTGTACAGAACCGATCACAGATCTTTCGTGGAGGGGTATTATGCATTCGTCAAGAAGAGATGAGATCCTTGAATTGCTTCAGCGCAGCGGCAGCATGAGCGTTCGGGAATTATCCGAGCTGCTGTATGTCAGCGAGCCTACCATCCGCAGAGATCTCATTGCCCTGCAGGAGGAAAAACGGATCCGCCGCGTTCGGGGCGGTGCGGAACTGATCACCGGCACAGCGGATACGCCCGTACCCTGGAGCCTTCGGCTCCACGGCCATGACAGGCAGCGTATGGATCGCATGCTGAAGCATGCAGCCTCTCTGGTAAAGGACGGCGATGTGATCATGCTGGACAGTTCCTCCACCGTATATCTGATGATCCCGTTTCTGAAAGAAAAGAAGGATCTGATCGTTCTGACCAACAGCCTGTATGCCGCCTCTTTACTGGCGCAGATGTCTGTCAAGACCTACATCGCCGGCGGTATGATCAAGGATCCCAGTGGTGCCAGTATCGGTGACGAAGCCAGAAGAATGCTGCAGCGCTTTCATGCCGACCTTGTATTTCTTTCCTGCGCGGGAATCTCCGACGACGGCAAGCTGACGGAATACTCTGTGGATGAAAATCTCATCCGCCTTATCATGCTGGAACAGTCCAAACGTTCCGTTCTGCTGATCAACGACAGATGCTATCATACCTGCCATATGCACACTCTCTGCGGCATTGAAAAAATCGATGACGTCCTCACCACCGCCCCGTTGCCCGCTCATCTGCAAAAGCTTCGCGCATACGCGGGAAAGCGGAAAGAGATTTATTAAACAGAAAAACGGATCTGATCTTTCGCATAGGATCAGATCCGTTTCTTTACAGATATTTGATAAGGCGCATCGCAAGAAGCTCCATCAGCGGCAGCAGGCGGTCAAAGCAGAACATCAGAATATTCATCAGCAGAAGAAACGCAGCCAGCAGTCCGATCCCCATGGCCTCGGGAACAAGTACCAGCATGACCAGCGCCTCAACGGCAATGATGATGACATTGAAAAGCAGAAGCTTTACAAGGATACGGAGCGGTTTTTTCAACTTCTGAAAAGCCGTTCTTGCCGCGGGATACCAGCCGAACAGGCCGAAGAACAGGAGATTCTGTTCCGCATTCGGCACGAGGATCATGCAGAGCAGAGATGCTGCGATCCATGCCGTCAGCTGGTATTTTTTGCCGTATTTAAGGCCGATGGGGATCAGCGCAATGGAGGAAAGCATCGGAGCAGCATAAATCCCCAGCTCCAGCAGCGCGCCCAGCAGCATGCACACCGTGCAGAGCGCCACCGTCAGGGAACAGGCAGCCAGCCGTTTGGTTCGAATCATGTTAAGCTCTCCTGTAATTTCTGCACATCACGGCGCAGCGCATCCATCCGCCTGTCCAGATCTGCGCTGAGCATGGCGCATTCCTGCAGTTCCTTTCCCATGCGTTCATCAAACGGAAGGTCTTTTTTATACCGCAGCTGATGCTCCAGGCTCGCCCAGCAATCCATCGCAATGGTTCTCAGCTGAATCTCCGCCTTCATCATCCGCTTTTCGTTGGTCAGGAAAATGGGGATCTCCACCACAAGATGCAGGCTGCGGTAGCCGTTGGGCTTGGGATTTTTGATATAATCCTTTTTCTCAAGCAGTACGATATCGTCCTGTTTTAAAAACGCATCCGCCAGATAATAGACATCATCCGGAAACGGGCAGATCACGCGGACGCCCGCGATGTCCGTCAGATTCTGTTCCATGGATTCCAGCGTGACCGGGAATCCGCGTTTAATCAGCTTTTTCTCAATACTGGGCAAGGATTTCAGACGGGTCTTGATGCTGCTGATCGGGTTCCACTCATAGGCCAGCATATGCTCCTGATCCAACACACGGAACTTGGTTTCGATCTCCATCATCGCGCAGCGGTAATAGCTCATGATCCGAAGAAAGGATCTCGATTTTTCCATGACCCATTCCCGGGACACATCCTTCGGAGGCATCAATTGCAATTCACGCAGTTCCTGTTCTACCGCAGCCGGAAGCTTCATAGCGCCATTCCTTTCTGTCTTCTTCTGAATTCTGATGAAAAGTGATTCTTATTTTAGTTCTATCATAACAGCGAATTATTAACAAGCCATAAACAACGCATAAAATTCCATAGAAAAAAACATCGAATCATCCCGAATGAATACAGGAACATATTTCCTGCGGCTTTGCATATACTGTCCAATATGAGTTTTGGAGGTGACGGTATGGAGCTGCAGTATCCGCCCGGAGATCTGGATGAGCTGATCTTTTGGGGCGAAGAATACCGCGAGAGCGAAAAGTAACGGGGATGGTACCGATTCCATCCCTGAATTACCCGAAATTTCAAACTTCCTCTTTACAGAGCTTAAGTTTTCCTGTATAATTGGTGCGGAAAATTTTTAGATTGATATAGTGAGTGTGAAGAATCATGATCCGTTTTGAAGAATACAAGGTCAAGCTCAACGACCTCAAGCCCAAGCTGGCTGACCTCCGCGTTTCCCTGAATATCGACCACGCGCTCAACGAACTGGAGCGTCTGCATTCCATGCAGGAATCCGAAGGCTTCTGGGACAACCAGGAAAAGAGCCAGAAGATCGTGAAGCAGACCCGTACCCTGGAAAACACCGTGGAAGAATACAATCACATGGAAGGTCTGTGGGACGACCTGATGACCATCATCGAAATGGCGCTGGAAGAACAGGACGATTCCATGCTGGACGAGCTGGTATCCGGTTATGAGCGTCTGGAAGCCGATATGGAGACCGCCCGTCTGGAGACCCTCCTCACCGGTGAATACGACAACAGCAATGCCCTTGTTTCCTTCCATGCCGGTGCCGGCGGCACCGAGGCACAGGACTGGTGCTCCATGCTCTACCGCATGTACACCCATTGGGCGGAAAGCCGCGGCTTCACCTACAAGCTGCTGGACTATCAGGACGGCGACGAAGCCGGTATCAAGTCTGCCGAGATCATGATCGAAGGTGCCAACGCATTCGGTTTCATGAAGGGCGAAGCCGGTGTCCACCGCCTTGTCCGTGTTTCCCCCTTTGATGCCAATGCCCGCCGTCAGACCTCCTTTGCCGCCATTGAAGTCATTCCCGAGATCGATGACGATATGGAAGTAGACATCCGCCCCGAAGACATCGAAATGCAGGTCTTCCGTTCCTCCGGTGCAGGCGGTCAGCACATCAACAAGACCTCCTCTGCCGTCCGTCTGATCCACAAGCCCACCGGCATCGTGGTTTCCTGCCAGACCCAGCGTGACCAGTTTCAGAACCGCGCAGCCTGTATGAAGATGCTGCGTTCCAAGCTGGTTGAGATCAAGGAACGCGAACACCTGGACAAGATCTCCGACATCAAGGGCGTTCAGCAGAAGATCGAGTGGGGCAGCCAGATCCGCAACTACGTTTTCATGCCCTATACCCTTGTCAAGGACACCCGCACCGGCTTTGAAACCTCCAACATCGATTCCGTCATGGACGGCAATCTGGACGGCTTCATCAACGCTTATCTGACCTGCGCCGCCACCGGCAACTGGGTCACAAAATAATCCGCGGAAATTAAAATACCGCTTGCCTTTTGGGCGGTATTATGCTAAAATACCATTTGTTGTATATTGAAGAGCCGAAAAGGCATCTTTTGGAGGTTAATTTATCATGACTGTTCTTACTTATATTATCATGGGTATTCAGATGCTCTGCGCCATCGCTCTGGTCGTTATCGTGACCATGCAGTCCGGCAAGAACTCCGGTCTGTCCAGCGTTGTCGGCGGCGGCTCCGAAACCTTCCTCGGCAAGGGCAAGGCCAAGTCCTGGGATGCCAAGCTTGCTTCCATGACCAAGTGGATCGCGCTTGCGTTCGTCGTTCTGACCTTCGTTCTGAACCTGCTGTAATTCAATCGTGAGTAAAACGGTGTGTTCCCTTCGGAACGCACCGTTTTTTTACATTCCTCAATAGAGTTCTTTCAGTTCCGTCCCGCTGTAGTAATGCAGCAGGATCTGCCGGTAGCTGCTGCCGTTTTGCGCCATGGTATTGGCGCCGTACTGACTCATGCCCACGCCGTGCCCCGATCACGGTACCTCAAACACCCCGTTCTCATCGGTCACTGCCGCTGTGAAGCGCGCCGATTTCAGCGAGAAGATCCGGCGCAGTTCCGTTCCCGAATAGGTTTTTCCGCCGATGACCATGGTTTCCACCGCGCCGCCTTCCGTACGCGTCATGGAACCGAACCACGCGGACGGGCTGCCATCCAGATCGGATAAGGGAAGCATATCCCGAAACGCGGAAAACGGCAGAGATACTTCCGAAATCCGCGGTTCTTCGGGGCTGGATACGGGCCGCAGGTAGGATACATCGCCACCCCAAACCGCCAGCGCACTTTCCGTGCTGCCGCCTGTGCTGGAAAAATAGGCGGCTTCGATCAATGCCCCGTCATACGTCAGCACCTGTCCGTCCGTGGCAAGCACGGCACTTCGCACCTTTTCACGGCATGCTTCATAATCGGCACCGTAGATCCCGCGGCCTTCCTCTTCATCCAGATAGCATTGGCAGCAGGCAGGATCCCCGCAGACATCGGCATTTTCATGCTTGCCTCCCTCGGTCACGCACCGCATGGTGAACGTTCTTGCTGCAACGCACTGTGCCTTCAGCGCTTCCTCCTCAAAGGACGCGGGCATCTCCTGCAGCACCACATCCGTCAGATATTCCTGCAGGGAAAGCTCCCTGACCTCGCCCCGCTCTTCCAGACGAACCGTTACGGAATCATCGTAACAGGGCGCAGTAAATGACACACCGCCCGACATCACGGCAGAATAGAGTACTGTCATTGCCAAAAGAAGACCTGTCCAAATCATTTGCATTTCGCCACCTCCTGTCCCACTCTATTCCTTCCGCGGGACGGATATGAACAGATTGTGCTTGTGAACAGGGCTCTTCCGCGTTATAATAAGATAGAATTATTATGTGAAGGAGGTGCGGTTATGGCATTGCAGGACAGCATTCTGAAGCTGCCGGGTATCGGTCCAAAGAAGGCAGAACTCTTCGAAAATCTCGGTGTTCGGACACTTTGGGATCTCATCTGCCTGTTTCCCAGAGCCTATGAAGACCGCACCGCCCTGCGTACCATTGATCATCTGGAGCCGAACGAACCGGCTTGTTTTGAGGCCATGGTCATTTCCGACCCGAGAACCAACCATATCCGCAAAGGACTGGATATCACCCATGTGACCGTAGCAGATCAGACGGGAAGGCTGAAACTCACCTTCTTCAATCAGCGATTCGCTGCCGCCAATCTGCGTTATGGGGAAAGCTATCTCTTCTACGGCACGATGGAAGGCGGCTTTACGGGAACGGGCATGACCAATCCCGTGTTTGAACCTCTTTCTCAGACCGGTACGGTGACCAACTGCATTCTGCCCGTCTATCCGCAGACGGCAGGTCTGACCAGCAAGGTGATCCGCAAAGCGGTGCAGCTGGCCATGGAGCGCTGCCTTGACGAATTGCCCGAGGTGCTGCCCACCCATATTCTGAAGCGGTACGGCTTTTGCGACTGCAAAACCGCCTACCGCTATATCCACGCACCCGAAAGCTTCGCGCAGGTGGAGCTGGCGAGAAAACGGCTGATCTTTGAAGAATTCTTTGTGTTTTCCTGCGGACTTTCCATGCTGCGGGCAAGACGGGAGCAGGTTTCCCGCTCTCCCATGACAAACACCGATATGACGGCGTTCGTCCGTTCCCTTCCCTTCCGTCCCACAGGCGCGCAGACCAAAGCCATGGCAGAGATCGCAGCAGATTTCCGAAGACCCGCTCCCATGAACCGCCTTCTGCAGGGCGATGTAGGCAGCGGCAAAACGCTGGTGGCAGCCGCCGCCATGTACTGCGCCGCCCAAAACGGATTGCAATCCGCTATGATGGCTCCGACGGAGATCCTTGCAGAGCAGCATTACAAGACACTTTCCACCTTTTTAAAGCCTCATGGGATCCGCTGCCGGCTGCTGACAGGCTCCATGACCGCATCCAAAAAGCGAGAAGTCAAGCAGGCCATTCAGGACGGCAGCTGCCATGTCATCATCGGTACCCACGCGCTGATCTCGCAGGATGTGAGCTATCACAGGCTTGGGCTGGTGGTCGCTGATGAGCAGCACCGCTTCGGTGTGGCGCAGCGGGCGGCTTTGGCCGAAAAGGGCGAGAATCCCCACCTGCTTGTCATGTCCGCCACCCCCATTCCGCGCACCCTTGCGCTGATCCTTTACGGCGATCTGGATGTATCCGTCCTGCATGAAAAGCCCGCAGGACGGCAGCAGATCGATACCTTCCTTGTGGATGAATCCATGCGTGCCCGCATCAATGCCTTTATCCGCCGTCAGGTCAGCGAGGGACATCAGGTCTATATCGTCTGTCCTGCCGTGCAGGAGGACGAAGAAAACTCCATGAAATCCGTGGAGCTTTGGTCGCAGACGCTGCAGCAGGCTGTCTTCCCTGATCTGCGGGTGGGTCTGCTGCACGGACAAATGAAGGGCGCGGAAAAGGACGCGGTGATGGGCGCCTTTGCCGCGGGAGAATTCGATATTCTCGTGGCGACCACGGTCATCGAGGTCGGTGTGGACGTACCCAATGCCACGCTGATGGTGATCGAGAACGCGGAGCGCTTCGGACTATCCCAGCTGCATCAGCTGCGCGGACGGGTCGGACGGGGCAGCGCGAAGTCCTATTGCGTCCTGTTCTCCTCTCACAAAAACGCGGAGACCCTGCAGCGGCTTCGCACCCTCTGCAAAACCAATGACGGCTTTGTCATCGCGGAGGAGGATCTATCCCAGCGAGGCCCCGGTGATTTCTTCGGATCCAGGCAGAGCGGTCTTCCGGTTTTCCGCATGGCGAATCTGACCTCTGACCTTTCTGTTCTCACCGATGCCAAGGATGCCGCGGACGAATATCTGCAGCAAAACGGTGGATTTATCGGTGCGGACGGACTCTCGCAGCGCATCTTCACCCTGTTTTCCGATAATTTTGCTGCATTAAATTGAATTAGTAGTTGTAAAAGCAACGATTTTGCTGTAGAATAGATGAGATAAAATGGAGGGATCAGTATGTCTTTTTCCGAAAAGGCCGTGTTGCTTCACGATGAAAAGAAGTACAACTGCTGTCAGGCTGTCCTCTGTCCCGCCTGCGAGCAGTTCGGCATAGAGGAGGAAACCGCCTACCGCCTGGGTGCATTCTTCGGAGGCGGCATGCGGCGCGGCGAAGTCTGCGGCTGCGTTTCCGGCGCGCTGATGGCCATCGGCCTCAAGCACGGAGACGAAAACAACCGAACGTGCGAGGAATCCCAAAAGTTTTTGAAGGCATTTGTAGAAAAATATGGATCGCTGATCTGCAGAGAGCTGCTGGAGTAGAACGGGAAGCCCATCTGTCCGCAGCTGATCGCATTCGCAGCGAACTATTTGGAGGAAGAATTATGAACAAGAAACCCATTGTCCTGGTCATTATGGACGGCGTAGGCCGCGGCGACGGCGGTTCCGGAGATGCCGTCAAGGTTGCAAACACCCCCAATCTCGATAAGCTTTTCGCAGAACGCCCCTACACCTGGCTGAAGGCCCACGGTTCTGCTGTCGGTCTGCCCTCCGATGACGATATGGGCAATTCCGAAGTCGGCCACAACGCCCTCGGCTGCGGTCAGGTCTATTCTCAGGGTGCCAAGCTCGTGGAAGAATCCATCGCATCCGGCTCTCTCTTCGAGTCCGAAACATGGAAGAAGCTCGTTGCCAACTGCGTGGACAACGGCAAGGCCTTCCATTTCCTCGGCCTGCTCTCTGACGGCAACGTCCATTCCAACATCGGCCATCTCTTCGCCCTGCTCCGCAAAGCCAAGGAAGCCGGCGTTAAGTCCGCTTACTGCCACATCCTGCTGGACGGCCGTGACGTTCCTGCCACCTCTGCTCTCGAGTATGTCGGCGCACTGGAAGATGTCCTCGCTGAGCTGAACGGCGGCGAATACACCTACAAGATCGCCTCCGGCGGCGGCCGTATGACCATCACCATGGACCGCTACCAGGCCAACTGGGCCATGGTCGAAGCCGGCTGGAAGACCCACGTTCTGGGCGAAGGCCGCTGCTTTGCCACCGCGAAGGATGCCATTGAGACCTATCGTGCGGAGACCGGCTGCATCGACCAGGATCTGCCCGCTTTCGTGATCGCCGAAAACGGCGAGCCCGTGGGCAAGATCGCCAACGGCGACAGCGTTGTCCTCTATAACTTCCGCGGCGACCGTGCGCAGGAGATCTCCCTTGCCTTCGACCGCAAGGACTTTACCGCGTTCGACCGTCCCGGCTACGAAGGCGTGCAGTTTGCCGGTATGCTGCAGTATGACGGCGACCTGAACATTCCCGAAAACTATCTGGTGCAGCCTCCCGTCATCACCAATACGCTGACCGAAGTTCTCTGCAAGCACGGCATCCGCGAATATGCCCTGTCCGAGACCCAGAAGTACGGCCATGTGACCTATTTCTGGAACGGCAACCGCTCCGGCAAGGTGGACGAGGCCCTCGAAACCTATGTGGAGATCCCCTCCGATGTCTGCCCCTTCGAAGAAAAGCCCGCGATGAAGGCCGTTGAGATCACCGACGCAATGGTGGAAGCCATGGCCTCCAAGCAGTATGATTTCCTGCGCTGCAACTTCCCCAACGGCGATATGGTCGGCCATACCGGCGTGATGGAAGCTGTTGTCACCGCCATGGAATATGTGGATGCCGGCCTCGGCCGTATCCTCGAAGCTGCCGACAAGTACGGCTACACCGTTCTGATCACCGCCGACCACGGCAATGCCGATCAGATGACCGAAACCAAGAAGGGCAAGACCTCTGTCCGTACTGCCCATTCCCTGAACCCCGTTCCCTTCATCGTTTATGACAACGATAACGACTGGCAGCTGAAGGATGGCGCCTACGGTCTTTCCAACGTAGCTCCTACCGTTGTGAAGATGATGGGCATTGAAGCCCCCGAATGCTGGGACGCTTCCATCATCTGATCCCTTCTTTCCCGCAATTCCCCATCATTTCCCATTCATTTAAGGAGGTACGCTATGATCCGTCAGGAAAACGAATACGGTGCCATCACCGTGGAAAGCAATGTCTACAGAAACATCGCCGGTCTTGCCGCATCCAACTGCTTCGGCGTGAAGGGTATGGCTGCCCGCTCCAGAACCGATGGCCTGATCTATCTGCTCCGCCGCGAATCCGCCAACAAGGGCGTTTCCGTTACCTTCCATGAGGATGACACCATCACCATCGATCTGCACATCATGGTGGATCACGGTGTGAACATCCCCGTGGTCTCCTCCTCGATCATCAACGAGGTTTCCTACAATGTCACAAAATCGACCGGAACCAAGGTCAAGGCCGTTAAGGTCCATGTCGATTCCATCATGGTCGACTGAGGGCGCGCCCCAGTCCGCATAAAGAAATACTATTTGGAGGTGCACTCTCTTGAGGCATACCATTGACGGCGCAACATTCCGGCGCATGGTGATCAGCGCTGCCGCCGCGATTGAAAACAACAAGCAGCCCATCAACGACCTCAACGTCTTCCCTGTTCCCGACGGCGATACCGGCACCAATATGTCCATGACGCTCAATGCCGCCGCCAACGATCTGCGGAAGGCCGATGAGCCGACCCTGACCAAGGCTGCCGACATCACCGCATCCGCCATGCTCCGCGGCGCCAGAGGCAATTCCGGCGTTATCCTTTCCCTGCTCTTCCGCGGCTTCTCCAAGGCATGGAAGGGTCTTGAGGAGGCCGACGGCGTCAAGCTGGCCGAAGCGCTGCAGAACGGTGTGGAAGCTGCTTACCGCGCCATTATGAAGCCCACCGAAGGTACCATTCTGACCGTTTCCCGCGTTTCCGCTGCCGCAGCCGCTGCTGCCGCTGAGGAAAACAACTGCTTCGAATCTGTGCTGAAGGTCGCCATTGCATCTGCCGAGACCGCATTGGCCGAGACCATTGACCAGAACCCTGTCCTCAAGAAGGCAGGCGTTGTTGACGCAGGCGGCAAGGGCTACCTTGTGATTCTGGAAGGCATGCTTTCCAGCCTGCAGGGCAACGATATCATCGCAGCTGTCACCAGCGAAGCCCGCGAATCCGCTGATTTCGGCGATTTCGATACCGAAGACATCAAGTTCGCCTACTGCACCGAGTTCATCGTGTCCCGCGACAATGACCGCGATCCCGCCATCCTGCACGAATTCCTGCAGGGCATCGGCGACAGCCAGGTCATGGTTCCCGATGATGACATCATCAAGGTGCATGTGCATACCAACGAGCCCGGCAATGTGCTGACGCAGGCTCTGATGTACGGCGCGCTGCTCACCGTCAAGATCGAGAACATGCGCGAGCAGCACACGGAGAAGGTCATGACCGAAGCCGACAAGGGCCCCAAGATCGCCGCTCCCGAAAAGAAGTACGGTGTTGTTTCCGTCTGTGCCGGTGCAGGCCTTGTGGAAGCCTTCCGCGACCTCGGCGTGGACAACATGGTGGAAGGCGGCCAGACCATGAACCCCTCCACGCAGGACATCCTCTCCGCCGTCAACGCAACTCCCGCTGAGATCGTCTTCGTTCTGCCCAACAACAAGAACATCATTCTTGCCGCGGAGCAGGCCGTTCCCCTTTCCGAAAAGAAGATCATCGTCATCCCCACCAAGACCGTGCCGCAGGGCATCACCGCCATGCTCACCTTCGATGCCGAGATGGAAGAAGACGCCCTCACCGAAACGCTGAAGGAATCCTTCGCCGGTGTGGATACCATGCAGATCACCTATGCCGCCCGCAATTCCGATTTTGACGGCCACGAGATCAAGGCCGGTGAATATCTTGGCCTTTACAACGGCGCTCTGTTCGGCAACGGCGAGGACGTCAAGAAGATCCTGACCGGTATGGCAGAACGCGTCCGCGACGAAGAAAAAGAATTCGTTACCATCTTCTACGGCGCAGACATCTCCGAAAAGGACGCCAACAACATGGCGCTGCCCATCTTCGAAAAGATCTGCCCCGATGCGGAAATCTCCCTCATCTACGGCGGTCAGCCCGTTTACTACTATCTGATCTCCGCGGAATAACTGAAATAAGAAAGCAGGAACGCAATGCCGTTCCTGCTTCTTTTCTGGGCAAAAAAGCACATCCGCCGAAACGGATGTGCTTTTCTTATGTTTAGGATCAGATACCGGCCATTTCCAGCAGAGCGGGAACCTTGGATTCCCAGCCCAGGGCCATGATATGCACACCCTGGCAATAGGGCTTGCATTCCTTGATGATCTTGGCGGCAATTTCCACACCGGTGATACCGGCCTTGGCGCGTTCCTTGTCGGCGGCAAGAGCATCGATCATTTCCTGAGGAACATGGACACCGGCCACGTTCTTGTTCATGAACTTTGCCATACCGGCAGACTTGGGGATGATGACACCCAGCTGCACG
>JAFSHY010000039.1 GCA_017440065.1 Oscillospiraceae bacterium
ACGGCATTGATCATGCCTGCGGTGCATTCCGCGATTCGGGGCGTGGGATTGCCGAAGCGGGCATCCTTTGTGGTGCCCTTGAAGGAGAAGGTGCCCAGCTCGTTGATATCATAAAGCTCGGCATATTCATAGCCATAGCCGAAGGTACCGGAGGCAGGGATCACGGGATTGTCCAGCTCGATGCCGCAAAGATTTACTTTCATGCTTCCCATAAGATCTCCTCCTTCTTCATCACGGGGCCGTCCTTGCAGATGCGCTTGTAGCCGGTCAGGGTCTTGCAGCTGCAGCCCATGCAGGCGCCGAAGCCGCAGCCCATGCGTTCCTCGAAGCTCATCTGACCGGAGGTTTTGCTGGCCTTATAGATGGCCTTCAGCATGGGTTCGGGGCCGCAGGCGCAGAAATGCGTGTATTCGCAGTCCATGGCATTGGTCACGAAGCCCTTGATGCCGTAGCTGCCGTCCACGGTGGTCACGGTGACCTTGCAGCCGAGGGCTTTAAATTCTTCTTCGTAGAAGATCTCGTCCTTTGTGTTGAAGCCGAGGATGACGGAGACCTCCTTGCCCTCTGCCAGCAGCTTTTTGGCGAGGTTGTACATGGGAGGAACACCGACACCGCCGCCGATCAGCAGAGGCTTCTCTCCTGTGAGGGAGAGGTCATAGCCGTTGCCGAGACCGGTGAGAATGTCCAGCTCCTGACCTGCCTGCATGGCGCTCATCTGCTCCGTGCCCTTGCCCACGACCTTGTAGATGATGGTCAGCGTGGCTTCGTCATAATCGCAGACGGAGATGGGACGGCGCAGGAAGAGACCATCCAGTTGGATGTTGACGAACTGACCGGACGCGGTGATAGCGGAGGTATCACCCTCGAGGATCATTTTCCATGTGGTATCGGTCAGCGCTTTGTTTTCCTTGATGGTAAAGATGGACTGTTTCATAACGTCACCTCCGGAGATTTCCAGGCGGCCTTGCCGTCGCAGACGGTCAGCAGGCAGCGGCCGTAAACATTCCAGCCCTCAAAGGGCGTTGCCTTGCCCATGGAGCAGAATGCAGCGGGATCGATGGGATATTCGGTATCCAGTTCGAATACCGTGAAGTTGGCCTTCTGACCGACGGCCAAAGGCACGGCGATGCCGAACCGCCTGGCGGCATTCGTGTGCATCAGCTCGATCAGCCGCGGCAGGCTGAGGATGCCGGTTTTGACAAGCCCGGTATAGAGGGTGGCAAAGGAGGTCTCGATGCCGACCACACCGTTGAGGCTGCCCGCCAGACCCTTGGACTTTTCTTCCGCGCTGTGGGGCGCGTGGTCGGTGGCGATCATATCGATGGTGCCGTCCAGCAGACCCCGCACCAGCGCTTCACGGTCTTCCTTGCCGCGGATGGGCGGATTCATCTTGAAGCGGCCGTGCTCCTGCAGCATAGAATCGTCCATCAGCAGGTAGTGGGGGCCGGTCTCACAGGTCACATCGATGCCCTTCTGCTTGGCTTCGCGGATGACCTGCACGCTTTCCTTGGTGGATATGTGGCAGACGTGATAGGAAACGCCGGTCTCCTCTGCCAGCTTCAGGTCGCGGGCGATGGGGCCCCATTCGCTTTCGGAGCAGATGCCCTTGTGGCCGTGGGCCTTGGCATATTCGCCGTCGTGGATATAGCCGCCGCGGAGCAGGCTGTTGTCCTCGCAGTGGGCCACGATCATCTTGCCGAGCCGCTTGGCCTCCAGCATGGCGGCCTTCATCATTGCTTCGTCCTGCACGCCTCTGCCGTCATCGGAGAAGGCAATGGCGCCCTGTTCGGCCATGCCTGAAAGGTCTGCCAGCGCTTCGCCGTTCTGTCCCGCGGTGATGGCGCCGTAGGGATGCACGCGGATGACCGCATCGCGGTCGATGATCTCCTGCTGCATCGCGAGGGTACCGATGCTGTCCGGCACGGGTTTCAGATTGGGCATGGCGCAGACATCGGTAAAGCCGCCGTGGGCGCAGGCCAGCGAACCGGTGGCAATGGTCTCTTTATGAGAAAAGCCCGGCTCACGCAGATGCACATGCACATCCACGAAACCGGGAAACAGATAACGGGTGCTGCCCACGGACGCAGCTTCGTCCGCGGGATCGATGGCGGTGATGACACCGTTTTTGACTTCAAGATCCACAAGGCTGCCGTCAGCCATGCGCAGATTTTTGAGGCTAAGATCCATAGGGTGATTCTCCTTATTCTGTGAGGCCGAGAATGGCCACTTCCTTTGCGTTGTCATAATGGGGCAGACGCACTTCGATGCGCTCCTTGCGGGAGGTCGGAACATTTTTACCCACGAAATCGGGGCGGATGGGCAGTTCGCGGTGACCGCGGTCGATCAGAACAGCCAGCCGGATGGCATTGGGTCTTCCCGCGGCGATCACGGCGTCCATGGCGGCGCGGATGGTTCTTCCGGTGAAGAGCACATCGTCCACCAGGATCACGGTCTTGCCGGTAATATCGATGCCCAGTTCGGCAGAAACGGGGCTGCTGCGGTCGGGACGGTCGTCGCGGAAGCAGCGGACGTCCAGCGGTGCCACGGGGATCGGAGTTCCGCTGACCCGTTCAATGTTGGCGGAAAGCTGCTCTGCCAGTGGAAGACCGCGGCTGCGGATGCCCAGCATCACACATTCCCCTTCGCAGCGCTCAAGGATCTCGTGGGAGATCCGCATCAGCGTGCGGTCCATAGCAGCGGCATCCATCAGGATCGATTTTTGTTGATACATGGAATTCCTCCTTCGCGCGGAGTTTTGGGCAGAAAAAAAGCCCTGCGGAGGCCGCAAGACTGCACGAATAAGGAGGGCGGTATTCCCCCTCCGGAAACGCTATGTGCTTGGAATCTTGCCGGTCTCTCTGTACCATGCTTAAAGAACAAGCATATTTTACAGAATTCCAATGGATTTGTCAAGTACGGCGATGCTGCCGTGCCGCCTTTTGCGAGGTAAAAAGCAGCACCCGTACGGGACGGGTGCTGCTTCGGATCATCCGGCAAGGAAGGAAGTTTTGTTCAGAATACGGAAGACCTTCCATTCTTCTTCTGCCGTTCGGAGGAAGAAGAAGAGATAGCTGTTGGCGTTTTCCGTGGTATCGGACTTCATGGTGAAATCGATCTGCGCAGTGAAGAGATCGTCCGAATAAGAGATGACCTCACTGACTTCGCAGGATTTCAGCGATTCATCGCGGTTGGACATCCAGCTGAGGGACTCCAGCGCGCCGACGGCACGCTGCGCAGGCTCGGATTCCGGAACCAGATAGGACATGTATCGGCTGTAGTTTGTCCGCAGAACGCCGTCGCGGTTGCCGCTGAAGGCAATGTAGGCATCAAAGGCTTCGAGAATGTAGGCTTCCTGTTCCGCTGCCAGCGCTTCATTGTGTTCGCGGGCAAAGGTGAAATGGTTTCCTTCCTCCGTCACGTTCAGAACCGTGCCGTCAGAGGTCACCGCGGTGATCTCGGGACGAAGGAGGAGGTCATTGACCTCATACCGAACCGTACCCGGCATATAGGGGATGTATTCGTCCAGATCCTTGAAGTCCTCGTTGGCAACGTAGTCGAGGGCATCGCTTTCGGGCAGGGCAATGCCATTGACGGATACCGTAGCATCGGAGGGAGCGGTGACGGTATAGTTTTCCATCAGCGGAGGATAGTAGCTGGATTTGCCGGTCTCATGGCTCAGCTCCAGCGGACGGCCCTGCGCGTCGGTCACGGCAATGCCGGAATTGTCATAGACATGATCCAACCGGAATTTGGCAAGACCGGGGATCTCCACCCGACCCTCTTCAAAGGGGCCTACCGTCAGCGGCAGGGCATCCTCTTCGGTCATATATTCCTTACCGATGGGCTTGCCCTCCACCGTGATGGTGGCATCTGCCGGCGCGTAAATGCAAAGACCGCTCTTTACCGGCTCAATGGACTTTATTGCCCATGCAAAGGAGCCGAAGTCCAGCGTCTCACCGGGCTGAAGCGTGATGTAGAGCATTCTGGTGCTGCCGAAGCGGATGCCGTAGGCGGGAGCAGATTCGGTGTAGCGGTTGATGTCCTTGTAATAGACAGCATCCTGCAGATCCAGCGTTTCGATGTAGTGGTCGGAGATGCCGTAGGAGGAGAGCAGATCATGCCAGCCTTCCGGGGTGGTGGAAGCCATCATAGACTCCATGGCCTGATGGGGGCGGGAACGCTCGTAGACATCCATGCGGTTCCAAAGCAGCAGCAATCCGTAAGAGATGGCGGCAGCCATCAGAATCAGATAGATGCAGAAGCAGAGCGTGAACCAGGGGAACGTCTTCCGGGGTTTTTTCTGGAGATATTTACCTTTCTTTTTCACAGTACCGTTCCCTCCTTACTTGCTGACAAGGAATGTGGTGGGCAGAGGACGGAGTCCGATGACGGAGGCGTTGATGTTCAGCGTCTCGTCATTGTAGATCATCTGGGAGGAGGAGCCGCCGTCCAGATTGGAGGCATTCACGGCGCCGTGCTCCAGCATAATGGAAATGAGGTCCTCAAAGGTTGCGCCAAGGCTGGTGACCTGACGGCCGTCCACGACCAGCAGGAGAACCGCGCCGTCAGCCCGCTGGCCGATGGCGGTTCTGGGGTTGACGCCGCTGGAGGAGATACGGGGGTCCGTCGAGGCTTCGCCGTTGATCACAAGGGCAGGGCCGAAGCTGCAGGCCCACTGCAGATTCCGTTCCTGCGCTTCCGCGCCGGTCATGTTGCCCACATGCAGGATGCCGTCGGCATCAAAGCCGATGACGCTGGAATAGGTCGCGTAGTTACCGTAGGTCATTTCGCCGTTGGTGATGACGATGCCGGTGGGAATGCCGCCTTCGCCGCTGCCGTTGGGGTCGTAGAAGCCGCCGCCGTTGACACCGCCGACCGCGTCATACTTTTCCACCATTTCTTCCAGCGTCAGGCCCACATCACCGAACCGATCCGGTGTACCGACGAAAAGACGGGTGGGATCCTTGACGATCATCATAATGCCGCGGTAGGATGCGCCGGTGATCTCCACGAACTCGATGTCTTCCTCTTCTTCCACGGCGGTGCCGCCGGAGGTTTCTTCGTCGCGGTCCTGCTGCGTGGCAGCGATGGTGACGAGAGAGGTGTCGATCTCTTCCGCGGGCAGCTCCTCTTCGCTGACGACCATGATCTCGTTGATCCGCTCTTCAGAGAGGAAGAGATCCGGAACAAAGCCCATGGCGCTGGTTTCTTTCAGCGAGCGGGTCAGAAGCTCCTGGGCGCTCAGGGAAGGTCCGCACAGTATGACGTAAACAACGCCGACCACAGCGCCTGCCAGCAGCAGAACGGTGGTGAACAGAACCAAAAAGATCCGCAGGATCACTTTCAGAATTTTTTTCTTTTTCATGCTGTATCCTCGATATATCTGTATCTGAATTCGGACAGCGGGCCAAATCGGCTGCGTCCGTGTATAGCTCATTTCATTATAGAATGAACGGAGGGAAATATCAAGGCAAATCTGTCAGAACGTGGAGAAGCCTGCGGGTTTTTCGAATAGCTTCCGATTTTGAAAAACGAAAAGGCGACATTGACAGGGCATGGACCGTGCGGTATGATGGGAAAACAGAAAGGAAGTGGTGCGTTATGACAGAGCGGGAACGGATCGAACGGACCGAGCGGTTTTTGAAAGAAATGTTTGCGGATAGCGCGTATCTGCGGCAGAATCCCGCCGATGGGAAGTACCGGCTGGAGCATTCCTACCGTGTGGCAAATATTGCCAAGGGCATTGCGGAGGCGGAAGGCTTTGACGTCACGCAGGCGGTGGTTGCCGGCCTTTTGCATGACATTGCATACTGCGAAGAGATGAAAACACGGGATGATTGGAAAAACCACGGCCGCCGCAGCGCTGCCATTGCCCGCCCGTTTTTGGAACAGCTTGGTTACAGCTCTGACGATGTGAACGCCATGTGCTATGCCATCGCCATCCATGTGGACAATGAAGCGGACTTTTCCTGGGAACGTACCGCCTTCTCCGAAACCGTCGGCGATGCAGACAATATCGACCGCTATGATGCCTACCGCATCCATGAAGGCCTCATCTATCAGAACATCAGGGAACTTTCGCTGGAGGAAAAGAAGGAAACCGCGGCAGCCACGCTGAAACGCCTCCGGGAACTCAAGCAGGAAAAATTCGGCACTCCCACGGCGCAGAAGCTTTGGGAGCAGCGGCTGGATTTCAATATCGTTTTCTATGAAAAGCTGCAGGCACAGTTTGACCGCAGCGCAGAGATCTTCTGAATAAAAAATGAACCGTCTATCCAATAGACGGTTCGTTTTTTCTTACGGTTTCTTGGTGCGGGAAAGACCGTAGACGGCTGCGGCGATGACCAAAAGGTGAACAAGGAAATCCGCAGCCGTTGGCTTCGCGGAGGCAACGATGATCGAGGTGGGCCCGTCCGCTCCGCCGATGATGCCGATATCGCCCCGCAGCGGGAAAGAGTGCAGCTGGAGAATATGCGGCTGCAGCAGGGAAAGCAGCAGACTCACAGCGGTCACAATGATGACAGCGATGAAGAGACAGCGCCAACCCTTCCGTTTCCGTTCCTGCTGGCGGGCGAAGCGGTCGTTGAGCAGTTCCAGTTTGATGGCGATCTCCTGCAGTTCCGTGAGGGGTGCCGGTTCTTCCGGCTCTCCCAAAAGCGCGCCCACGGTAGTGCCCAGCGCTTCTGCCAGGCGGATCAGCAGCTCCGCGTCGGGAACGGAAAGACCCTGCTCCCATTTGGAAACGGTTTGGCGAACCACATGGAGCTGTTCCGCCAGATCCTCCTGGGAAAGTCCCCTGGCTTTTCTTAACTTTTTCAGATTTTCGTGCAGCATGGCTTCAGCCTCCTTTGAGGCACAGGATAAACGTGCCGGCCGGAAAAGACAAGCAACGAAAGCTAACATTTCCGCCACAGCGGTATCAGCCTTCCGCTTTTTCCGTCAAATGGGCCTTGAGCCAGCGGATGGCTTCCGCATAGCCTTCAAAGCCGAGTCCCTTCCATGTCTTCAGGCAGGCCATGCCGGCATAAGAGATCTGACGGAACGGCTCACGGAGCGAAACATCGGAAATATGCACCTCCACCGCGGGGATGGCCACAGCCTTCAGCGCGTCGAGGATGGCAACGCTGGTGTGGGTATAGGCGGCAGGATTGATCACGATGCCGTCAAATTTTCCGTAGGCCTCCTGGATCTTGTCCACGATGACACCCTCGTGGTTGGACTGGAAGATCTCTGCGCTGATCTGTTCTTCCTCGCAGGTGCGCTCGATCAGCTCGCAGAGGGCGGCATAATTTTTGCTGCCGTAGATGGCAGGTTCCCGCAGACCGAGCATATTGAGATTCGGCCCGTTGATCACAAGAAATTTCATGATAATTCCTCATTTCTGTCATTCAGAGGAGCGAAGCGACGAAGAATCTCCGCGTTCCTCATTGGCAATGGAATCGGTTAAAGCGCATCCGCGATCTGTTTGGCGGCAGCCTCGATGCTGCTGCTGTTTTCGATGACGAAGTCCGCAAAACGGTGATAGCGGGGCTTGCGCGTTTCGTACATGGCGGCCAGATCCGCGCCCTGCGAAAGCGGTCTTCCGTCCCGCGGCAGATTTGCCAGCTCCCGTTTGATCCAGAAAATCTGCCCGTTCTGATGCAGAGATGCATAGTTTTCTTCCCGCAGGATGCAGCCGCCGCCGGTGGCGAGGATGCAGCCGGAGCGCTTGCCCAGCTCTGCCAGAACTTCGCATTCCAGATCGCGGAAGGCAGGCTCGCCGTACCGCGGAAGGTATTCGGAGGGCGGCATACCCGCCCGCTGCGTGAAGGCTTCGTCCGCGTCGATCAGCGGTCTTCCCAGCATGACGGAAAGGGCTGCGCCGATGCTGCTCTTTCCGCTGCCGGGCATGCCGATCAGCACGATATTCTGCATGGAAGCGGCCAGCTCTTTGCGGATCGCGTCCACCTTTTCATCGGCAATGGGTGCGCCGATGAACTGCTCCGCGCTGCGTTTTGCCTGCGCCACCAGCATGGAAAGTCCGCCGGCACAGGGAATTCCCAGCGCTTCCGCTTCGAGGCAAAGTGCCGTCCGCGCGGGATTGTAGACCACATCCAGCACGCCGCGGCATTTGGGGAAGGCCTTCAGCGAAAGGGGCGCCTGCCCGTTATTGGGATACATGCCCACGGGCGTGGTGTTGACGATGATGTCCGCATCCGCGTGGCAGTGGAGGTTTTCGTAGTTGTCCTTGCCGCTGCGGGAGATGACGGTCACGCTTTTTGCGCCCAGCTGCCGCAGCACATGGCAGACGGTCAGCGATGCGCCGCCGCTGCCCAGCACCAGCGCCTTGGCACCATCCACGGTGATGCCGCTTTCGCGGATCATGTAGGAAAAGCCCGCGGCATCGGTGTTGTCGCCGTAGAGAGTGCCGTCCGCCCTGCGGACGATGGTGTTGACACTGCCGATGGCGCGGACGGTGTCTGAGATTTCATCGCAGTAGGGCAGCACCGCTTTTTTGTAGGGGATCGTCACATTGAGTCCGTCAAAGCAGCCGCTTTGGAGAAAGGCTTCCAGCTCCTCTTCCGATTTTTCAAAGAGTTCGTAGCGGTAGTCTGCCAGACGGCTGTGGATGGCGGGGGAATAGCTGTGTCCCAGCTTTTTTCCCAAAAGACCGCAGCGCAGCATCAGATCACCTCACTGTAGCTTCCGAGGTATTTGAATTCTTCACTGATGGTCTGCAGCTCGCCCATGAGCTGGATAAATTCGGGGGAATAGATGGAGGTCTCCAGATCGAAATAGAACATGAATTCAAAATCCCGTTCCGGCAGCGGGCGGCTTTCCAGCTTAATGAGGTTGATGTTCATCGCATAGAAGCGGGCAAGAACCTTGTAGAGCGAGCCTGCGCGGTGGGGAAGGATCATCATGATGCTGGTGCGGTCAGCACCGGGGAAGATCTGCAGGTTTTTGGAAATGCAGATGAAGCGGGTGTAGTTGTTGTTGCGGTTCTGCACGGAAGACTTGAGGCAGCTCAGATCGTAGAGCTCCAGACAGTTTCTGGAGCAGAGAGCAGCCAGGTCGCTGCGGCCGGATTCCGCCACCAGCTTGGCAGCTTCCGCGGTGTTGGCGCAGGAGGTGATCTTCACGCCCTTGAGGGAGGAAAGGAAGGCGGAACACTGGTTGAGTGCCTGCTCGTGGGAAACAATCTCGCGGATGTCGGCAAGCTTGGTGCCTTTTTTGGCCACCAGATTGTGATCGACCTTGATGCGGACACTGCGCGCCACATAGAAATTGTGGCGGATCATCAGATCGTAAACCGTATTGACAGAACCGGCGGTGCTGTTTTCCAGCGGGATCACGCCATACTGGCAGAAACCGTTCTCAATGGCGGAGAAGACCGCGTCGAAGGTGGAAAAATAGGAGATGGAAGGGCTGCGGAACAGCTTTTCGCAGGCAGCCTGCGAATATGCACCCTCCACACCCTGACAGGCGACCTGCGCCTTGGGCGGGAACAGGGAAGGCGTTCCGCTGATGGCGGCCTCGATTTCATGCGTCAGCTCCGTGGTATCTTCGGAAAGATGACCCTGATAGGCGCGGCTCAGCTCGAAGAGCAGCTCGTAGAGAACGGTGGCATAGTCTTCCATTTCCGTTCCGGCCTTTTCGGCCACGTCCTTCAGCTTCCTGCGTTCGCGGCTGCTGTCCAGAATGGGCAGCCCCTGTTCTTTCTTATATGCGGCGATATCGGCGGAAACGCGCATTCTGTCGCAGAAAGCACGGATCAGCGCGTCGTCGGCTTTGTCGATCTTCAGTCTGAGTTCTTCCAGATTCATAGGTCAGTCCTCCCGGAAAAGATGATCTTTGGTACTGCTCAAAAGCGCATCGAGAATGGCAATGGCTGCTGCTGCCTCCACGCAGGGAACGGCCCGCGGAACGATGCAGGGGTCGTGTCTGCCCTTGATCTCCAGATCCGCATCCGTGCCGTCGCGAAGGCTGATGCTCTGCTGCTTCCGTGCGATGGAGGGCGTGGGCTTCAGGGCAAGGCGGAAGAGGATGGGCATGCCGGAGGTAATGCCGCCGAGGATGCCGCCGTGGCGGTTGGAAATGGTGCGGACAGCGCCGTTTTCCATGCGGAAACCGTCATTGTTTTCGCTGCCGCGGAGGCGGGAACCGGCAAAGCCGCTGCCAAATTCCAAACCCTTGACGGCGGGAATACCGAAGAGAATGGAGGCAAGGCGGTTCTCAATGCCGTCGAAAATGGGATCTCCCAGACCTGCGGGGACGCCGGTCACAGCGCATTCCACCGTGCCGCCCACGGAATCGCCTTCTGCCTTACAGGAAAGAATTAGTTCCTTCATGGCTTCGCCCGCGGCAGCATCGAGAACGGGGAATTCCGTGCCGACGGCTGCGGTCTCGGGCGCCATGGGATCAAACGGCGCATCGTCAATGGGGCCGATGGAGGCAATGTGCGCCGCCACGGAGATGCCCATCTTCTGCAGGATCTGCAGGCAGATGCCGCCCGCCACACAAAGGGGCGCCGTCAGCCTGGCGGAAAAGTGTCCGCCGCCTGCCACGTCCTGAAAGCCGCCGTACTTGATCTGCGCGGCAAAGTCCGCATGGGCGGGACGGGGGATATCCCGCAGCTGATCGTAGTCGCCGGAACGGGTGTTCTGATTGCGGATGATGGCGGTCAGCGGTGCGCCGCAGGTGCGGCTGTCCACGATGCCGCCGAGAAACTCGGGAAGGTCGGCTTCCTTTCGGGCAGTGGCAAGGGCGCTTCTGCCCGGTGCTCTGCGCGAAAGAAAGGTCAGCAGCGCTTCCATATCAATGGGAAAGCCCGCAGGCAGACCGTCCACAGTCACGCCGACGGCGGGAGAATGGGACTGTCCGAAGAGGGAAACGCGCAGGGTCTCGCCGTAAATGCTGCTCATAATGGCATCTCCTTTCGAAGAGAACGGAAATCCTGCCAGAAGGCGGGATAGGATTTTTCGGTGCATTGGGCATGGGGAATCGTGACGGGCTCTTTACAGATGAGGCTGCAGACGGCGGCGGTCATAGCCATGCGGTGATCGCCTGCGGCATCCACCGTGCCGCCCCGCAGCCGGCCGACGCCACGGATCACCAGGCCGTCCGGCAGCTCGGTCACATCACCGCCCAGGGCATTCAGCAGATTGGCGGTGGCGGTGAGACGGTCGGATTCCTTCAGCCGAAGACGGGCTGCATTCACGATGCGGGTCGTGCCCTCGGCGGCACAGGCCACGGCACAGAGGACTGGGATCAGATCGGGGATCTCTGCCGCGTCGATCTCGATGCCCCGCAGCGGCGCGGGAGAAACGGTAATACGATCGGGCTGTGCATCCACATGGGCGCCGAAGCGGCGCAGAACCTCGAGAACAGCACGGTCACCCTGGGTGGAATCTGTCCTCAGACCGGTCACCGTGACAGGCGCGGAAACGGCGCCTGCGCAGAGGAAGAAGGCGGCATTGGACCAGTCGCCCTCTACGGAGAGGCCTTCGCCCATGTGGGGCTGCTGATCACCCGTGATGCGCCAGCCGTCTTCCGTCTGCTGCGGATGTATGCCGCAGAGAGAAAGTGCATCCAGCGTCATGGAAATGTAGGCAGCGGATTCGATGCCTGTGGTGATCTTCAGAAGGCTTTCTCCGCCCAGCAGCGGCAGGGCAAAGAGCAAACCGGAAATATACTGGGAGGAAATGTTGCCGGGAATGGCATACTCACCCGCGCGAAGTTGCCCTTCACAGAAGAGCAGGTCGTTTTCCTGACGGATGGTCATACCCTGCTGCCGCAGAAGTGCGGTCAGCGGCTCCATGGGTCGCTGCGGGAGTCTGCCTTCCATACGGAAACAAGCAGAGATGCCCAGCGCGCCCACTACGGGCAGCAGGAAGCGAAGGGTCGAACCGCTTTCACCGCAGGGCAGCACGCAGAGGGTTTGCGGCTTCTGACGGATGGGCTGTACCAGCAGCAGTTCCTCACGCTGCGTGATCACGGCGCCCATGGCATTCAGGCAATCCATGGTGGCGCGGATGTCTTTGGACAGCTGCGGGCAGCGGATTGCGGAGGGGGTATCTGCCAGTGCGGCGCAGATCAGCAGCCGGTGCGCCTGTGATTTGGAGGGGATGGCGGCAATGCAGCCTTCCAGACGGGCGGGATATAAAACTTCTGTCATACCGCCAGCCCTTTCTCAAGCCATTCCCGCAGATCGGAAACCGGCATGGGCAGCAGCCTGCAGCCGCCGGGCGCTGCCGGAACCACCAGACGGATGGTTCCGGAGGCAATCTTTTTATCGGAGCAGCAGACGGCATAAAGCTCGTCTGCGGTAAATTCGGTTTCGGTGGGCAGACCGTACTTTCGGATCAGCGCGAGGA
>JAFSHY010000040.1 GCA_017440065.1 Oscillospiraceae bacterium
GCGTATTCCCTATGAGGTGCTGGATCGAATCTCTGTGCGCATCGTTAATGAGGTACGGGGTATCAACCGCATCGTTTACGATATTACGAGTAAGCCTCCCGCCACAGTGGAGTGGGAGTGAACGAATCTAACCGTCTAAGGAGGTGACAACATGGCTTCTCATGTGCTTGGCGTCGGTTATTCTTATGCTGAATACGGAATAACTGCTGCCGAATGGCAAAACTATGGCATTGAGTTTGATTAAGTGGATGATATTGTGCAGGCTGCAGCCATGTTGTCTTTCAAAGAATACATGCATAAGACAGATCATCTCCGTCGAACAGAGGGCTGCGCGCAGCCTTCGGCCTGAACTTCAAAAACCCGGAAACCGCATCGGTTTCCGGGTTTTCTCACAGTTTCTTTCCCTGGAGGCAAAACGCTTTCGCAAGCCGTGTGCCATTGGGGTGCGCCGGTGAATCCGGCAGGATTACCGGAACGAAGTTCCGCCGCCTTCTTCCTTGCTCATCAGATATTTATCGGTGATGAGGCCTTCCCCGTCAAAATAATGGTAGACGATGTAATCTTCAGAGACATGCATCTCCATCTCTTCGGTCGTATCGCCGTCATCGGTGAGTTTCTTCCATTCCTCCTTGGCCACACTGTTGTTATTGGCAGTGTAGAAAGACCGATCGTCGATCATGAAGGTACTCTCCCGCAGGGGCAGGTCGCTGCCGTCAAACAGGAAGGTATCGGGGTCGCTCATATCGATCCGGCACAGGAACCAGCCTTCTTCCGTCGTGTCCGTATAGTACAGGTAGTGGCCGTCCAGAATGGGATTGTAAGACGGGTAATAGGTGATATTCCGTTCGGTACCGTGGGTGGTGTTGTAAAGGTGCAGCGACTCGTCATCCGCGTCATCCTGGAAGACCATCCAGTCCTCGCAGATAAAGTAGGGGTAATAGATTTCCTTGTCCACCACCGTCTGCAGATTGCCGCCGTTCATATCCGTGGAAACAAAGTGGTAGTTTTCATCCGCAAAGTACAGACGGCCTTCGTGGATCTGCAGATAGTCGCAGGCGCCTTCATAAAGCACCTCCGCACCGGAACCGTCCGTATTGATCCTGCAGATCTTTTCATAATTCAGAATGTAATAAAGGGTATCGCCGTCCTTGCAGAGATAATTGGCACAGCCGTTTCCATCCAGAATGACAGTTTCTTCAAACTCCGGAAAATCACCCTTCATACGGAACGGTGTCGCGCCCAGACCGCCATCGAGAGATTGGGAATGGGTCAGGCCGTAGAGCACCTCATCTTCGATCAGATAGAAGCCATAGGCCATGAAATTGCTCATGGCAGCCGTCTGCTGCGCGTCAAAATCGGGCGCATAGGTTGCCCACGGGTTGGCGGCAAGTATAGCGGGCATCTCATCCTGACGCTTGAGGGTAAAGGAGCCGTCCTGCATTTCCAGCACCAGCGTATCGTCCGTGCAGGTGCCCTTGACGCTTTCTCCGTCAAAATCCAGTTCCAGCGCATCGGGTGCGCCGCTGTAAGTACCCCTGAAGTAATCCTCAAACAGGATGGCGTCAAAGCTTCCCTCCGGATCAAAGGCCAGCGCCATGATGGAGTCTGCCGGCCCGAAAATGCCCGTCAGATCCTCACCGGAAAACTCGGCTCCGTCCAGTTCCATCTTTTCCACCACCCAATAACCGTCACTCACCGCTTTTTCCTGCGGCGTGGATTGCGCGGTCTCATCTTCGGGCTTCTCCGCGGGCTGTTCTGCAGGTTCCTCCGCAGGCTCCTCCACGGGCTGCTCCGCAGGCTTCTCTGCAAGCTTATCCGCCAGTTGTTCCGCAGGTTCTTCATCTTTGCTGCCGCAGCCTGCCAGCAGGCACAGAGACACCGACAGTACAAGAAGCAAGGCGATCCATTTTTTCATATCCGTTCCTCCTCATTTTTCTCGTTATTTTGATCCGATCATGCAGTTCTTCCGCGACGGCATCGTTCCGTCTCCGAATGCTGATGCTGCATGAACCTGTGTTTCAAGCTAATAGTACCACAACATTTCGCAAAAACAAGGATTAATGCGAATCGTACATATCGGGCGGCAGACTTCCGCACCGGATCGATCCTTTTCTGGCTCCATCCGAGGCCATTTATTTCGGGCGGGTTTGTCCCTATCAACGATCATTCTGCTCTTTAACGCGAAACCTCCCACGCTGATCCCGCCGCCTTTCGGAAGGCACAGGCCGCTATCCTGCACGGTTCCGTATAAGCACGGCATTCTTCTTACCCGAGCGGACAACCTCGTTGACAAGGGCGCCTTTCCGTTTATATAATAACGGTATCTTATTCATCACAACGGAGGTCAACCAATGGAACGTAAGTACGGCATTGACATCAAATGGCTGGCAGTGACCAGCTTTGAATTCCGCTGCGGCAACACCACCGTGGTATCCGACCCCTACATTACCGAGTGCGTCGGCACCGACTGCACATGGGAAAATGTGGAAGGCTGCGACATCATGCTCCTTGGCCATGCCCACTGGGATCACATCACCGACATCCCGCGCCTTGTGGACAAATTCCATCCTCTGATCCTCTGCGGCGATCAGACCGCTCTGCCCATGGCGCAGTGGCTCAACTACACCCCCACCCGCATCTATCCCATGTATCCCGATCTGGAGCTGGACTTTGGTGACGTCAAGGTCAAGGCGCTCTACGGCCGCCATACCGACCTCAAGCAAGGCTATAATGATCTCCTCGTCCGTCTGCATCAGAACGAATTCGCGCAGGCAGACCCCGGCATTGCAGCGCTGCAGGGCATCGGCAGCCTTGAATACCGCAATTTCCTGCTCACCCTGCCGAACGGCACAAAGGTGCTGCTTTGGGGCAACGATCCCACCATTGAGCAGGTCAACATCCGCAAGGCGCTGAAACCTGACATTGCCATCATTCAGCGTTCCTCCGCTCCCGAAGACATCCGTCGTAAGGCAGAATTTGCCGCCGCCATCGGCTGCAAGGTAGTGATCCCCCACCATCACGATTTCCGCGGGGTGGACGATCCCGCCATCGTGGAGACCTTCCGGGATGAATTCCTCAAGCTCGTTCCCGACGGCATCTTCCTCGCACCCAAGCACGGCGAATGGCTCAGCCTCTGATCCGATCCTTCCGCCGCACAGGCCGGAGGCTGTTTGCCCGCTCCGCATAACCACACAGGCTTTTCAAGGCGCAATTCCGTACGGAAGTGCGCCTTGACCAATTCCACCATGTTCCGATGCGGTTTTCGTTCCGGCAGTATGGACTTTTTGCTGCTTCCACGGTATGATAAAAGAAAGTCTGCACCATTTTATTCCGCAAGGAGGAACCTGTTATGTATGATATCCTTTTCAAAAACATCTCCGTCATTGACGGTACCGGCGCGCCTGCCTGCATCGGAAATGTCGCCGTCAAGGACGGCAGGATCGTGATGAATCCCGCGGGTGAGGCCGCGGAGACCGTGGACGGCACCGGTCTGACCCTCTGCCCCGGCTTTATCGATGTCCATTCCCACGGTGATATGATCCTCGGCACCGAATCCGGCCGTGTCTGCAAGACCACGCAGGGCATCACCACCGAATTCGGCGGTCAGTGCGGCGATACCCTCTTCCCCGTTTCCCCCGATCCCGAACGGCAGACCATGCTGGGCGACAGCGTTGCCACCTGTGTGGATACGCTGCCGGATCTCTCCCCGTTCACCACCATGGAAGGCTATCTCCGGTGGGCTGAGGAGCAGTATGTCACCTGCCACTATACCCTGCTCACCGGCCACTCTGCCCTGCGCATTGCCGCCATGGGCTTTGAAAACCGCAAGCCCACCGCCGAAGAGATGGAACACATGAAATCCATGCTGCGGGAAGCCATGGAGCACGGCTCCAAGGGCATGAGCAGCGGCCTCATCTACTCCCCCGGCTGCTATGCCGATGAGGACGAGCTGGTGGAGCTCTGCAAGGTCGTGGCCGAATACGGCGGCTTCTACGCCACCCATATGCGCAACGAAGCAGGCAGCATTCTCGATTCCGTCCGCGAGTCCATTTCCGTGGCAGAGCGCGCCGGCTGCAAGCTGGACATCTCCCACCACAAGATCTGCGGCAAGGACAACTGGGGCAAGTCCCTCGAAACTCTGAAGCTGGTGCATGAAGCCCGCGAACGCGGTGTGGATGTCACCCTCGACGTCTACCCCTACACCGCTTCCATGACCGCCATCAATGTCTGCCTGCCCGCCCATTTCTTTGCCCACGGCCCGGAAAAGATGCGTGAGTTGCTGAAAGATCCCACCGTCCGCACGGAACTCAAAGCCGAGATGGAAGTGATGGACGGCCGCTGGCGCCACTGCGGCGGCGCTGCCGGCATTCTGATCGCCAAGGCTGACAAAACCCCCGAAGCGCGCGGCATGACCATCGCCGAATATGCGGAGAAGACCGGCAAGGATCCCTATGACGCCTTCTTCGATCTTGTCATCGAAAACGGCCACGGTGCCTCCGGCATCTTCTTCTCCATGAACGAGGAAGACCTGCAGCGCATCGTGCTGGACGAAAATGCCGTCATCGGCACCGACGGCGTCGTTCCCAATCTGACTGCTCCCACCCATCCCCGCGGCATGGCCTCCTTCCCCAAGGCGATCCGCTACTTCGTCCGCGAAAAGAAGCTGCTGACGATGGAGGAAATGATCCGCAAGATGACCTCCCTGCCCGCCGAACGCTTCGGCATCGCAAACAAGGGCATCATTGCCGAGGGCTACGATGCCGACCTGCTCGTCATCAAGGCCGATGAGATCCGGGACTGCGCCACCTACACCAACGGCCTCGCCATCTCCGAGGGCATCGAACGCGTGCTGGTGGACGGCGTCACCGTCTATCAGGACGGCAAGCTGACCGGCCGCAGCGCCGGCCGCTTCCTGCCCCACATCAAGGCCTGACCGCAAGATCTCCACACAAGTGCAAAAAGGACAGAGGATGCCATGCATTCTCTGTCCTTGTTTATATCGGCTGCGCCCGCCTTTTATTCTTCCGCTTCGCCGTCGTCTTCCTCGGGGTCATCGGGGATCCGCGGCACAGGCGGGATATCATCCTCGGCAGGACGCTGACCCACCACGGCCTCGCAGCGATTGATGGGCGTTCCCAGTTCATAGAAGCGCTCCTCATAACCGGTCATGATGCCCACGGGGCCATCCTTGTGCAGGTCACGGGTGACATGGTACAGCGTATAGTCCGTGGCCTCAAATTCCTCCAGAGAGAACTCGAAGAGGTTGGCATTGTCGGTCTTGAAATGGATCTGCCCCTGTTCCTTCAGCACCCACGCATAGCGGCGCAGGAAGGTATGGTAGGTCAGGCGGCGCTTGGCGTTTTTCTTTCTCGGCCACGGATCGCAGAAGTTGAGGTAGATGCGGTCGACCTCACCGTAGCCGAAGATATCGCAGAGGTTCATGGCATCGCCGGAGATGAAGAACACATTTTTGACGTTTTCGCGGATGGCCATCTCCATGGCCACCACCAGCGCATCCGGCACCTTCTCGATGGCGATGAGCAGCACATCGGGGTTTTCCTTCGCCGTTTCCACGGTGAACTTGCCCTTGCCGCAGCCGACCTCCACATGCAGTTCCTTTGCTTCCGGCATCAGGCTGCGCCACTTGTTCTGCAGCTGCTCCGGCTCGCGGATCCAAACGGCATCGCAGCGCTCCATACGGGGCCGGCAGTTGGGTCTTCTTCTCATTCTCATGGCAATTCCCTCGCAAACTCATAGATTCCTGCCTATTATAGCAGAGAACGCGGAAAAGTAAAGCAGATCACTCCAGAATATAAGCCGCGGTGATCTCGCCGTAATAGGCCACATGGATGTCATAAGGCTCCGGATAATGAATGGCGCGCAGCTGCTCCGCCACGGCGGGGACATCCTGCAGCTGGCGGTAAATGAGCCTGCATTCCAGCGTCAGCGGCAGCTCCTTGATCGCGGACACGGAAACGGTCTCGCCCTCCACGGTGGTCAGCCCCAGCTCCGCGATCTTATCGGTATCACGGCCGCTGCGGGTGCCGCAGAGGTTCAGAATGTAGGGGTCGCATTCGCCCAAAGGGATATTGACGGTGAATTCGGGGTTCTGATCCAGCAGTTCACGGGTAAATCGGCTTTCGCGGATATAGGCGATAAAGAGCGGCGTATTCCACTCAATGCCCAGAGCGCCCCAGCCGATGGACATGGAATTGACTTTCCCATTGGCCTTGACGGTGACCAGCGCACCGGTCTCCACAGCCTTCATGATCGTTCCCGCATAGTCCCAAACATCGATTTTTCTTTTCATAGGTGATCCCTCCTGTCGGTTTTATCTTAACACAGCAGGGGAAAATGTCAAGTTTTGCCGTTTTTCGGTTGCATCCCGCCGTTCGGGAGGGTATACTTGTAAAAAAAGCATCGGGAGGACAGAGAAATGAGAGAGATCCGAACCATCGTTGTAACAGGCGGCCCCTGCGGCGGCAAATCCACGGCCATGGGCTGGATCCAGCAGGCCTTTTCCAGGCTGGGTTATACCGTCCTCTTCGTGCCGGAAACCGCCACGGAGCTGATCTCCGGCGGTGTGGCGCCGTGGACCTGCGGCACCAATCTGGACTACCAGCGCTGCCAGATCCGTCTGCAGCTGGAAAAGGAAAAGATCTTCCGTCAGGCCGCCATGACTATGCCGCAGGAAAAGTTCCTCATCGTCTGCGACCGCGGCATGCTGGACAACCTTGCCTATATGACCGGAGCGGAATTCCTGCAGGTGCTTCGGGAGGAAGGGCTGACCGAACAGGAGGCCCTGCTCCGCTACGATGCCGTCTTCCACCTCGTCAGCGCCGCCAAGGGCATGCGGGAATTCTACACGCTGGGCAACAATGCCGCCCGCACCGAAACACCGGAACAGGCGGCAGAGCTGGATGACCGCCTGCTGACCGCATGGCACGGTCATCCCAACCTTTTCATCATTGACAACTGCGACGGCTTCGACCGCAAAATGGAGCATCTGGTGGATGCCATTGCCGAAGCGCTGGGCGTTGCCGCCGCGGTCTGACCCCATGGAGGAAACCATGCCGAACATCATTGAGATCACCGATTTTCAGGCGCCGGAGCTGGACGTCTATGCCCGCCTCACCGAGGCGCAGCTTTTAAACCGCCACAATTTAAAAGAGGGACTCTTCATCGCGGAAAGCCCCAAGGTCATCGAACGGGCGCTGGACGCGGGCTGCGAGCCCGTTTCCTTCCTCGTGCAGCGGCAGCACATCGAAACGCAGGCAAAAGAGCTGATCGCCCGCTGCGGGGACATCCCCGTCTTCACCGCCGAATTTGACATTCTCACCCAGCTCACGGGCTTTATGCTGACGAGAGGCATGCTTTGCGCCATGCGCCGTCCCGCCCTGCCCACGGTGGAGGAGATCTGCGGAAAAGCTACCCGCATCGCCATTCTGGAAAACGTGATGAACCCCACCAATGTGGGCGCCATTTTCCGCTCCGCCGCAGCACTGGGCATCGACGCCGTGCTGCTGACGCCCGGCTGCAGCAACCCGCTCTACCGCCGCTCCGCCCGTGTCAGCATGGGTACGGTCTTCCAGATCCCGTGGACTTACATTGGGGAGGAGACCGCCGACTGGCCCGATGCAGGTATGGCAAGGCTCCATGCCCTCGGCTTTAAGACCGCCGCCATGGCGCTTTCCGACGATTCCGTATCGATCGACGATCCCGCCCTGATGGCGGAAGAAAAGCTGGCCATCATCCTCGGCACCGAGGGCGACGGCCTTGCCGATGTGACCATCGACGGCTGCGACTACACCGTGAAGATTCCCATGTCCCACGGCGTGGATTCCCTCAATGTGGCCGCCGCCAGCGCCGTGGCCTTCTGGCAGCTGGGCAACCATAGCATTGCGCCATGAACGGCGCAATGCATCGATAGAAATCCCTTGCGGGATTTTCGATATTTGCCTGCGGCAATCGATATTCCGCTGTGCGGATCGATATGCACTGCGGTGCGAGGGGGATTTCTGTCATATCGTATCGCCACGCGATATATCGAGTTTGCATCGCAAACATATCGAATTGCGAAGCAATATATCGACAAAAAGCAGCAAGCCGGTTGGCTTGCTGCTTTTTATTTCGGTGCGCTTATTCGTGATCGTGTTCGTGGCAGTGGGCGCAGTCCTGGCCGCGATCCTGCTTCCGGTCTTTTTTCTTCTGCCGCTCTGCCGGAAATCCCAGCAGCCAAAGCGCCATACCGGGCGCAATATAGAAATACGGATACCGGAACCGGAAAAGCTCCAGTTCCACGAGAACGGTATTCAGGAACCGACCCATGGAAAAGCTTAAATGAACTTCGTCCTGCGTCAAACGCTGGATGATGGAAATGATATAGACGATCTGCAGAGGCAGCATCAGCACCTCTACAGCAATCAGCACCCCCAGCAGAAGCCGCCGTATCAGCGGCACCCAGCGCTGCCTGCACGGTTTTGCGCCGCTGAGCAAGGAGATCGCCTGCATGGCGCACCAGCCCAGCGGGATCATCAAAAGCAGGCATTTCAGATCTGCCATCAGCCAGACCGGCCCCACGATATAGTGATTGTACTGCAGCCTTTTGAAAACCGGCATCAGCACCGCAAACAGGATCCCCATCACCAGCACCCAGCTGCCGCAGACGATCAGTCTGCGGATCTCCTTTTTTCTGCTTTCCGGCATCGGCTGCCCATAGAGCAGCACCTGCACATCGGTCTCCAGCACCTCGCTGATCTTCACCAGCATATCGATATCCGGCCGTGTTTTACCCGTTTCATAATTGGAAACGGTCTGGCGGGTCACATACAGCGCCTCTGCCAGCGCTTCCTGCGTCATGTTTTTTGTTTCCCGAACGGTCCTGATGTTCTTTCCAATGTCACGCATGGTCTTCACCTCGCATTCAGCATAGCAAAAAGCGCCTCAAATGTCACGCAAGGAGTCTTTGACACCGCAAAAAAGCAGCAAGTCAAAGACTTGCTGCTTTCTGCTATGCTTATTCGTGATCGTGTTCGTGGCAGTGGGCGCAGTCGTGATCGCAGAACTGCTCCTTGTCATAGGCGATGCCGTTCTTGTCGTAGTAATCCTTGACGGCAGCGCGGACAGCCTCTTCCGCCAGCACGGAGCAGTGGATCTTATGGACGGGCAGACCGTCCAGCGCCTCGACGACGGCCTTATTGGACAGGGTCAGAGCTTCCTCAACGGATTTGCCCTTGATCATCTCCGTAGCCATGGAGGAGGTGGCGATGGCAGAGCCGCAGCCGAAGGTATTGAACTTGGCATCCACGATGATGCCGTTCTCCACCTTGATATACATCTTCATGATATCGCCGCACTTGGCATTGCCGACTACGCCGATGCCGGATGCGTCATCCATCTTGCCCACATTGCGGGGATTCTGGAAGTGGTCCATTACTTTTTCACTGTAGAGAGCCATTGTTCGGTTCCTCCTGTATCTATCAAATCAGATGAGGCTTCTTGCCGGTTTCCAGATCCTCCCAGATGGGGGACATATTGCGCAGATAGGAAACGACCTTCGGCACGACCTCGATGATGTGGTCAACTTCTTCCATGGTGTTGTATTCGCCGAGACTCAGGCGGAGAGAGCCGTGGGCGATCTCGTGGGGCAGACCCAGCGCCAGCAGGACATGGCTGGGATCCAGAGAGCCGGATGTGCAGGCGGAGCCGGAAGAGGCGCAGACGCCGTGGGCATCCAGCAGCAGCAGGAGGCTTTCGCCCTCGATGCCCTCAAAGCACATATTGACGGTGCCGGGCACATGATGCTCCAAAGAGCCGTTGATCTTGCTGTGGGGGATCTTGCTCAGCTCCGCGAAGAGCTTATCGCGCATGGGGATGATCTTGGCGGTGTTTTCCTCCATATGCTCCACGGATTCCTTCAGCGCCGCAGCCAGAGCCACGATGCCGGGGATATTCTCCGTGCCGCCGCGCTTGCCGCGTTCCTGGGCGCCGCCTTCAATGATGTTGGAGAGCAGCATGCCGCGGCGGGCATACAGCACGCCGACGCCCTTGGGGGCATGGAACTTATGGCCGGAGAGAGAGAGCATATCGATGTTCATCTCCTGCACATGGACAGGCATATGGCCGATGGCCTGCACCGCGTCCGTATGGAAGGGGATGCCCTTTTCGCGGCAGAGGGCGCCGATCTCGCGGATGGGCTGCACGGTGCCGATCTCATTGTTGGCAAACATAACGGTGACCAGTGCCGTATCCTCACGGATGGCGGCGGCCACATCCTCCACGCGGACAACACCGTCCTCATGGACATCCAGCAGCGTGACCTCAAAGCCTTCCTTCTTCAGCTTGTCCAGCGTATGGAGGACAGCGTGATGCTCGAACTTGGTGGAGATCAGATGTTTTTTGCCTTTCTTCGCGCCGCTCCACGCAGCGGAACAAATGGCCTGATTGTCGGCTTCGCTGCCGCCGGAGGTGAAGTAGATCTCGCGGGCAGAGGCAGCGCCGATGAGCTTCGCTACGGTCTCGCGGGCCTCTTCCAGCGCTTCCTTGGCTTCCTGTGCGAAGGAATAGAGGCTGGAGGGGTTGCCGTAGCAGGTGGTAAGATAGGGCAGCATAGCGTCCAGCGCCGTTTTGCTGACGCAGGTCGTTGCCGCATTGTCTGCATAAACCATCATAGTAGTTACCTCGATCTATATATAGGTATGGAGAACGCACAGCCGGCGCCGTGCGTCCGGATTCCGATTATGATCCGATGAAAACATAACATATAATTCCCCTCATGTCAATAGGAATTCAAAGAAACAATATTTTACCGGAAATTTCCGAAGAAATCCCTCTGTTTTTGATGCAAAATGCGAATTTTAAGATTTTCTTGCGGGAAAGCTTGCTTTTTTTCCGCATCTGTGATACCATGTTTCCCAAACGAAAACATTTGTCTTTCAGATGTAGACAAATGTAAATCACAGGGAGGCAAATGAATCTATGAAAGCTGCATTACTTGGTTTTGGCGTTGTTGGCGGCGGTGTTTACACCATGCTGCAGGAGCATCCCGGCTGGGAGGTCGCTTACGTTCTGGATAAGCGCGAATTCCCCGAGCTGGGCGAAAAACTCGTCCATTCCATCGACACCATTGTGAATGACCCCGCGGTGGACGTCGTTGTGGAAATGATGGGCGGCACAAAGCCCGCCTTTGACTTCGTGGCTGCCGCGCTGAAGGCAGGTAAGCACGTGGTCACCTCCAACAAGGCGCTGATCGCCGCTTATTATAATGAGCTCACCGCCCTTGCCCGTGAAAACGGCGTGGCGCTGCGCTGCACCGCTGCCGTGGGCGGCGGCATTCCGTGGCTGACCTCGCTGGAGCGCGCCTGCTCCGTGGACACCATCGAGAGCATCTCCGGCATCATGAACGGCACCACCAACTACATCCTCGACGTCATGACCCGTGAGGGCAAGGAATTCGCGGGCGTGCTGAAAAACGCGCAGGAGCTGGGTTACGCCGAAGCCGATCCCACCGCCGACATCGACGGCTGGGACATCCGCCGCAAGCTGGTCATCTCCTCCAACATTGCCTACGGCATCTCCATTCAGGAAGAGGACATCCCCATGAGCGGCATCCGCGGCATCACCGCCGAAGACATTGCCGCCTTCACGGAAGCAGGCCTCGTCTGCCGCATGATCGCCTCCTCCGCCCGTACCGCGGAAGGCATCTCCGCCACCGTGGAGCCGATGCTGCTGCCCAAGGGCGCACCCGAAGCCGCGGTTCCTCTCAACTACAACCGCATCTCCTACGTGGGCGAGCGCCTCGGCATTCAGGCCTTCTTCGGTCAGGGCGCAGGCCGCTACCCCACTGCCGCCAACTGCGTGCGTGACTGCCTCGACATCGAAGCCGGCAAGCGCAGCTTCTACGCGGACAAGGCTGTTCCCACCACCATCCGCAACGAAGGCAGCCTGCGCCGCTACTATGTCCGCGCCAATGATGCCGCTGCCTTTGCCGATGTGGCCGAAAGCAAGCTGGGCTGCGGCATCGTGACCCGCGCCATCCCGGTTCCCGAGATGTATGCCCGCGCGGAAAAGTGCAGCTTCTTCGCTGCCCTTCGGGAGGAATGATCCATGCGTAAAGTTGTCAAATTCGGCGGCTCCTCCATGGCGGATGCCGTCCAGTTTAAAAAAGTCCGCGATATCGTGCTGGCCGACGCCAAGCGCAATGTCGTCATCGTTTCCGCTCCCGGCAAGCGCTTCTCCGGCGATCACAAGATCACCGACCTGCTGTACCTCTGCCACGCGCACATCAAGTACGGCGTTTCCTGCGACAGCATCTTCTCCATGATCGAGGAGCGCTATCTCTCCATCTGCAAAGATCTGGGGCTCTCCGTGGACATCGCCTCCGTCCTCGCGCAGCTGCGGGAAAAGATGGAAGCGGGCATTTCGCAGGATGAGCTGGTCTCCCGCGGCGAATGCTTCTGCGCCATGCTGATGGCGGATTTCCTCGGCTTTGATTTCATTGACGCCTCTCAGTGGCTCTATTTCAATCTGGACGGCTCCGTCAACCAGGAGCGCTCCTACTTCGCCCTCAAGACGCTGGCGGAAGGCCGCCGCGTGGTCATCCCCGGTTTCTACGGCATCCTGCCCGACGGCAGCATCCGCACCTTCTCCCGCGGCGGTTCCGATATCACCGGCGCGCTGGCCGCCGCCGCCCTGGACGCGGAGGTCTACGAAAACTGGACGGACGTTTCCGGCATTCTGATGGCAGATCCCCGCATCGTGGAAAATCCCGAACCCATTGCCCATGTGACCTACGACGAGCTGCGCGGCCTCAGCTATGCCGGCGCACAGGTGCTGCATGAAGGCACCGTTTCTCCCGTCCGCGAGAAGAACATTCCCCTCAACATCCGCAACACCAACGACCCCGACCATCCCGGCACGCTGATCTGCGAGCGGTTTGACGAGGAAACGGAGCAGGACCCCCGCTTCATCACCGGTGTGGCCGGCAGAAAGAACTTCTCCATCGTCACCGTCATCAAGTCCGGCATGTCCTCCGAGGCAGGCGCGCTGCGCCGCATCCTCAAGGTCTTTGACCAGCACGGCGCCACCGCGGAGTTCGTTCCCTCCGGCATCGACAGCTTCTCCCTCGTGGTAGCGGGCGATAAGCTGGGCGGCAACCTCTTCGCCATTCTCGGCGCGCTGCAGGAAGCCATTGCCCCCGATGACATCAAGGTCACCTCCAACATCTCCATCATCACGGCCGTCGGCCGTAAGATGGCCTTCCGTCCCGGCACCTCCGGCCGCATCTTCGCCGCCCTCGGTGAACACGGCATCAACATCCGCATGATCTCTCAGGGCCCCGAGGAACTGAGCATCACCGTCGGTGTGGATGACAAGGACTATTCCGAAACCATCCGCGTACTATATAACAGCTTTGTAAAGTAAGGAGCGTTCCCATGAAACTGTATAACATTGCCATTCTGGGCGCCACCGGCGCCGTCGGCCGCGAAATGATGAAGATCCTCGAAGAGCGGAATTTCCCCGTGGGTGAGCTGCGTCTGCTGGCCAGCGCCCGCTCCGCAGGACAGAAGCTCTGCTGGAAGGATCGTGAGCTGACCATCCAGGAGGCCCGCGAGGATGCCTTCGGCGGCATCGACATCGTCCTCGGCGCTGCCGAAAACGATATTGCCAAGAAGTTTGCTCCTGCCATCGTGGCGGCAGGCGCGGTCTTCGTGGATAATTCCAGCGCCTTCCGCCTCAATGCCGATGTGCCGCTGGTGGTTCCGGAGATCAACCCCGAGGATGCGAAAAACCACAAGGGCATCATCTCCAACCCCAACTGCACCACCATCATCTCCCTCACCGCCATCCATGCCCTGCGGGATCTGAGCACCATCGAGTCCATCGTGGCCTCCTCCTACCAGGCCGTTTCCGGTGCCGGTGCCGGCGGCCCCATCGAGCTGGAAGCAGAGGTGGAAGCACTCCGCAAGGGTGAAACCTATGAACCCAAGGTCTTCCAGCATCAGATCGCCTACAATGTCATTCCCCAGATCGGCGGCGAAGCCTACATGGGCTACACCTCCGAGGAAATGAAGCTGCAGAACGAGGGCAGAAAGATCATGCATCTTCCGGAACTGAAGGTCAGCTGCACCTGCGTCCGTGTTCCCGTTGTCCGTTCCCACAGCGTTTCCCTGCTGGTGAAGACAAAGGAAAAGATCACCGTGGAAGCCGCCCGTGAGGCCATTGCCGCCGCCAAGGGCTGCAAGCTGGTGGATGATCTCGCCAACAAGTCCTATCCCATGCCGCTGGATACCAGCGATCAGGATCTGGTCTTCGTCGGCCGCATCCGCGACTGCCTGATCTCCGACAATGCCCTCAACATCTGGTGCTGCGGCGACCAGGTCCGCAAGGGCGCTGCCACCAACGCCGTACAGATCGCCGAACTGCTCACCAAGTAACTTGAAAGAAAAACGCCAAACAGTCCCGGCAACCTTGTTTGCCGGGACTGTTTTTGTATAAATAGCCGCCGATCTGTCATTCTGAGCGAAGCGAAGAATCTCCGACCTGCCGAGATGCTTTTATGCAGCGGGTTTGGTAATTCGCACATTGGTCATGTCACTTTCTTGTACCGGACAAGAAAGGTACCAAAGAAATCCTCCCCTATGTACCGTACCCCTCCCGCAGCGCGTGATCGGCACGGAACTGCAAATCAGATCGTGATTGATTCTGACTTTTCCCCGTCTGTTCTCCCTGTTTCATCCTCTGCCATCGCCAGTTCTTCACAGGTCTGCTGCGCTTCAATCAGGATCCGAAGTGCTTTTTCCGTTGCCCGAACCATGATCAAATACATTTCTTTGTAATCCGGCATACTCTTTCTCCCCTTTTGCACTTATATAAGTGCAACTTTATCATAATTCGTGGGTAAAATCAATCTATCTTTGAATGGGTAGAGGTGATTTGCCGCATGAATGCTGAATATGACCGCCTTCTCGGCCAAAACCTCCGATTGATTCGTGTCGGTAAACAGTTGACACAGGAACAGATCGCTGCCCGGCTGCAGCTGGCAGGCTGCGATATGACCAGAAGTGCTTACGCGAAAATCGAGGCTGGGCAGCGCCATCTCTATCCCGATGAACTGTATGCCCTGCGGATCGCGCTGGATGTCAGCTATGAATCGCTGCTCCCGCCGCCCGACGCTATGGAATGAACCCGACTTCTTTCAGAAGAAGTCGGGTTTTGTTCTGTTTTCGGTGAATCCGACAGGACAAACACGGCACGAAAAGAAAACTTAAGCAAAAATTGCGAATTGACGGATATCGGCTCCCGTTGTAGAATTGGAGCAGAATATTCTGATAATCAGGAGGAACCGTTTTATGAGCGTGATGAAGGATCGCATCCCTCAGCTGTTCGGCAGCATGGTATTCAATGAGGAAGCCATGGCCCAATATGTCTCTCCCACTGCGATGAAAGCATGGAAGGACTGCCTGCAAAACGGTCAGCCTCTTTCCCTGTCCGTGGCCAATGATATTGCCGACGGCATGAAGACCTGGGCGCTGGAGCACGGTGCCACCCACTATACCCATTGGTTCCAGCCGCTGACAGGCATCACCGCAGAAAAGCATGACAGCTTCCTTTCCCCCGTAGGCGGCGGAAAGGTCATGATGGAATTCTCCGGCAAGGAGCTGGTGCGCGGCGAACCCGATGCCTCTTCCTTCCCCTCCGGCGGCCTTCGCAACACCTTTGAAGCCCGCGGCTACAGCGCATGGGATCCCACCTCCTATGCCTTTATCAAGAACGGCAGTCTCTGCATTCCCACCGCCTTCTGCTCCTATTCCGGTCAGGCGCTGGACAAGAAGACCCCCCTGCTGCGATCCATGGAGGCCGTCAACAAGCAGACGCTGCGGATCCTCCGACTCTTCGGCGACCACAAGACCGCCAAGGTCGTTCCGCAGGTCGGCCCCGAGCAGGAATACTTCATCATTGACAAGGCGCTCTATCAGAAGCGCGAAGATCTGCGTCTTTGCGGCCGCACCCTTTTCGGCGCCAAGCCTCCCAAGGGGCAGGAGATGGACGACCACTACTTCGGTGTCATCCGTCCCCGCGTTGCCGCCTTTATGCAGGAGATGGACGAAGAGCTTTGGAAGCTGGGTGTTTATTCCCACACGAAGCACAACGAAGCCGCTCCCGCGCAGCATGAGATGGCACCCGTCTATGCCGATGCCAACACCTCCAATGACCAGAACCAGCTGACCATGGAGATCATGAAGCGTGTGGCCGACAGCCACGGTCTTGTCTGCCTGCTGCACGAAAAGCCCTTCGCCGGCATCAACGGCTCCGGCAAGCACGATAACTGGTCCCTCTCCACCGACCGGGGCGAAAATCTTTTCTCCCCCGGCAAGACCCCCAGCCAGAATGCCAAATTCCTGCTGTTCCTCGCTGCCTTTATCAAGGGCGTGGATGAATACCAGGAGCTGCTGCGCTGCACCGTGGCCTTTGCGGGCAACGACCACCGTCTGGGTGCGCTGGAAGCGCCTCCCGCTGTTGTTTCCATTTTCCTCGGCGATGAGCTGGAGGCTGTTGTGGATGCCATCATCCGCGAAGACGACTATACCGACCGTCAGGGTCAGCCGCTGCGGATCGGCGTCGACGTTCTGCCCGCCATCCCGCAGGACACCACTGACCGCAACCGCACCTCTCCTTTGGCCTTCACCGGCAACAAATTTGAATTCCGCATGCTGGGCTCCAGCCAGTCCATCGCCGGCCCCACCACCACCCTCAATGCCATTATGGCAGAAGAGCTGCGAAGCTTTGCTGACCGTCTGGAGCAGGCGGAGGATTTCTCCACTGCCCTGCATGATCTGATCCGCGAGACCTTCATCGCCCATCGCCGCATTCTCTTCAACGGCAACGGCTATGACGAAAGCTGGATCGAAGAGGCAGAAAAGCGCGGCCTTGCCAACCTCCGCACCACCGCCGATGCCCTGCCTGCCTACATTCTGCCCAAGAACATCGAACTGATGACTGCCCACGGCATCTATACCGAAACGGAAATGATGGCCCGCCACGAGATCCATATGGAAAAGTACTGCAAGGTCATCCATATCGAGGGCGAAACGCTGGTGCATATGGTTCGCCATTCCATCCTCAGCGCCGTTTCCGCCTACACGGCTGTGCTGGCCGACGGTATTCTCAAGAAAAAGGCTGCTGTTCCCGGCCTTTCCTGCCGGACGGAAGAGCGGCTGCTGACCCGGATCTCCGCCCTCTGTGACGATCTGAGCGAGCAGACCGAGGCCCTCAAGGAAGCGCTGGACAAGATGCCCGCCGGTATGACCCACGAAGAACAAATGAATTACCACCACGACATCATCGTGGAGCGTATGGCCGTCCTCCGCACCGTCATTGACGAGCTGGAGACCCTCACCGCTGCCGAATACTGGCCCTATCCCACCTATACCGATCTGCTGTTCTCTGTGTAATCAAACGATCAACCGCATCCGTTTTTCGGATGCGGTTGTTTCTTTTCCAAAGCCGTGTTATTCTAAAAGAAAACGCAAGGAGGACACCCCATGATCTTCCATCACATGACCCATCCCGAGATCGCCGCTGCGAACCGAAATGCCGTTGTTATCCTGCCGCTGGGCTCCACCGAGCAGCACGGCTATCATCTGCCCGTGGATACCGATACGCGGATCATTACCGCCCTCTGCGCCGAACTGGAGCGAAGAATGCCCGCAGAGATCCTGCTGATGCCCACCCAATGGCTGGGGCACTCTCCCCACCATCTGGATTTTGGCGGCACCGTCACCCTTCACCACGAGCTCTACAGCCGCATGCTGACGGAAACGATCCGCTGCATTGCCGGCATGGGCTTTCGCCGCATCCTGCTGATCAACGGCCACGGCGGCAACATCATGCCCGTTTCCATGACGCTGCAGGCCGTCAAGCTGGAGGATCCCGACCTGCTGCTGGCCGCCTGCTCCTACTGGGAGCTGGCAAAACAGGAGCTGACCGCCCTGCGGGAAGGCGGAGAATTTGCCATGGGTCATGCCTGCGAGCTGGAGACCTCCCTCTATCTCTATCTGAACGAAGCTGCCGTCCGCAAGGATCTGATCCGCGATGCAGGCAGACCCGATCCCTCCGGCTATTTCGCCTATACCATGTTTTCCGGCGCCACCGCCTCCTATCTCTCCAACTTCCGCCAGTTCACCGATACCGGCGCCCTCGGCCGCCCCACCCTTGCCACCGCAGAAAAGGGCAAAGCCATGTTTGAGGCCATCTGCAGCTGCCTTGTCCGCTTCGCCTCCTTCTGGCACGAAAAGCAGACCATGGATCAGCTGTAAGCAAAAAACGACCCGCACAGAAGCGGGTTCCGAATAAGAAAACATGGATTACGGGTCACAGACATCTGTCTGTGACCCGTAACTGTTTTCAGCCATTTGCCTGCGGATTTTTCGCCGATTCAAGGCATTTTTTCGCAGCACTACTGGGTGTAATGCAAGGAATAATAACGCAGAAGCGGCGGAAAAGACACGGCAAGAGGTCTATGTTTTCTTATGAGGAACGAGCAAATGCGCGGGTCGTCTTTTCATTCTGTCTTGTACCACGCGGCCTGTGCCTGATACATTTCGCTGTAATAGCCTTTCTGTTCCATCAGCTCCTGATGGGTTCCGTCTTCGATGATGCGTCCGTCGCGGAAGACAAGAATCCGATCCACCAGCTTTGTGATGCCCAGACGGTGGGAAATCAGCAGCGTGGTGCGATCACCGGTGATCTGTGCGAAGTTTCGGTACAGTTCTGCTTCTGCCAGCGGATCCAGGGCAGCCGTCGGTTCATCAAGGATCATGATGCCGGTGTTGCTGCGGTAGACGGCACGGAGCAGGGCGATCTTCTGCCACTGGCCGCCGGAGAGATCATTACCTTTGCTGCTCAGATGACCCAGCAACGAATTAAGACCGTTTGCCTGCTCTTCGATCACATCCTCCACATGGATCTTCCTTGCCAGCTCCATGATGGTCTCATCGGACAGCTTTTGAGAGGTATCCGATACGGTGATGTTTTCCCGGAGGGAAGCCTCATAGTGGGCGAAGTCCTGGAAGATCACCGAGATTCGCTTTCGCAGCGACTGCTTGTATCCACTCATGGGGAGATGATCCACATAGACCTGACCGGAATCGGGAGGGAACATGCCGGTGAGCAGGCTGATAAAGGTGGATTTGCCGGAGCCGTTGTCACCGACAATGGCGATTTTTTCACCGCCGCGGATGGAAACCGAGATATCATGAAGCACCTCTTTGTCGGAATTGGGATAAGAGAAAGACACGTTCTCAAACGCGATAGATCCGCCCTGTTCGCTGTCTTCGATCAAGGACTCCTCTGTTTCTTCCCGTTCCAGCTCTTCCAAAGAGAAGAATTCTTTCATGTAGGACAGACTGGCAGAAAACTGCATGATGCTCGTCAGGATGGTTCCGGTGGCCTTCTGCATCTTATCCGAGAGCGTGTAGACCAACGTAAACACACCGATGCCGATGGCGGGATTCTGATAGATCATCCATGCTGTCAACAATAGAATTACCAGATAGACGGCGCTGCGCAGGAAGTCTGCCAGCAGGTTTGCTTTGAGGTGCTTTGCGGTCAGCTGATTCTTTTTGAAAATATAGCTGTCTGCCAAAGCGCGCCAGCGGGCTTTCAGATAGTCAAAAAGCTCGTAGTGCCGAACTTCCTGAATGCCTCTGTCTGTGGAGGTGCACTTATGGAAAAAGTGGATGGCAAGGGCTCCTTCCTCGCACCATTTTGTTCGGTTGCGGAAGGTTTCGTCGGCCTGCTTGTAGGAAAGGATTGCCGCAGGAATGCTGGTGATCAGCAGGATCAGAACAATGGCGGGATGCACCGCCCAGAGAGCGATGCTGATGCTGACAAACAGCACGATCTGCTGCAGTACCACAAAGATAGTCTGGACGTTCCGGGACATTTCATCTGCGGCATAAGAATCTGCAAACTCAATGCGCTTAAAAAAGTCATCCCTGTTTTCCAGATAGGAATAGTGGACAGTGCAGACCTGCCGCAGCACATATTCCTTGATATACAGCTTGGTTCGGTACTTGTCGTTGAGCGCGTGATACTCCGACAGAAACTGGAAAAACAGCTGCAGCAGGAAGTATACACCCAACAGCAGAAATGCGGACACAACATCAGCAAGAACGGCTCCGTTCTCCGCAGCCATGCTGACCATCAGGTCTGTCATGTGCTGGAGCTGCCGCGAGAGCAGCAGCGGAATCAGCGCTGCGGGAATCGCAAGAATGGAGACGAAAAGGGATACGGGTGTTTTGACCCGAAGGCCAAGGCACAGCGCTTTCCAGAGGATTCTGCGGGTCGATAAGGAATTTTGATTTTTCATTACCGCTCCTCCTTATGTCTCATACCACTGCGCCTGCTGATGGAAGAAATCGGCATAGACGCCGTTCTTCCGAAGCAGTTCCTCGTGGGTACCGACCTCGACCAGATCGCCCTTGTTCAGAACAAAGATCCGGTCTGCCATCCGTGCAAAGCCGACACGATGGCTGATCAGGATGGCCGTTCTGCCCGCAGCTTTTGCCTTGATATTCTGGAACTGTTCCATTTCCGCAATGGGATCGAGGGCAGCGGCAGGCTCGTCAAAGATCAGAATGTCCTTGTCCGTCATATGGGTTCGGGAGACGGCGACCTTCTGCTGCTCGCCGCCGGAGAGGTTCATGCCGTCCTTGATGACAGTCTTTTTAAGGATCTGTTCCAGACCCTTGGGTGCTTTTTCTGCGATGGGAATCGCACCGCCCTTTTCCATGGCCGCAAGGATCACGTCATCGTCCTTCAGGTGCTTGATGTTGCCGAAGCCGACATTCTCCCGCAGAGACATATGGAACAGATAGAAATTCTGGAAGAACATGCCGATCTTCTGGTTGATGCTGCCGATGGGATAGTCCCGGTAGCGCTTTCCGTAGAAGAGCAGGTCGCCGCTGTCAGGGCGGTAGAGGTCAACCAGCAGCTTCACCAGCGTTGATTTGCCGCTGCCGTTGCTTCCCACCAGGGCGATGGTCTCGCCTTCGCGGATCTGGAAGTTCAGACCGTGCAGGACCTCATGCTTCCCGTCGTAGGAGAAGCGCAGATCCTTTCCTTCAAATACGACACGGGATACATTCTGCTGCTGCGCCGTTGTTTCTTCGATTGCATCCTTGTCCAGTCTCCGCTCTTCATGCATCGGAACATTGGTCAGGAAGCGGTGCTGATAACGGAGCGCCTGAAAACCGCGGAGGGCTTCAAAAACCGAACTGGAAAAGACCTTGTTCGTTTCAGAAAGACTTTCGCCCAGCAGGTAGAGCATCAGGAAAACGTCCACGCTCTGTGTTCCGTTTGCAGATTGCAGCACAGAAAACAGCAGCATCAAAAGGATCGAGGCGTACAAACACATACTGACGCAGGAAGATAGCTTGACACCGGATTGGTCGTAGTTTCTCCAATAGTCCTGTACTTTTCCGAAGGCCTGTTTCCATTTGCTCAGGAAAAATCCCTGTGTCTGATAGATCCGCATTTCCTTGGCTACACCGGGCTTTTTCATCTCATCGCTGTAATGCTTCGACTCGGCTTCGATGGCACGAAGATCCAGCGTATCGACAACAAGACGGGAAGAAAAGCGAAGATTCAGCACCATGGAGATCACAAAGCAGGCTGCTGCAATGATGCCGATGGGAAGGGATACGGAGATTGCCACACCGATCAGCGAGATGGCGGAAATGCTCTTCATGATACAGATACAGCCGCTGCTCATCAGGTCGGTCAGGCTGCCGCTGCGGTTGACGCAGTAGCAATAGTCGTCATAGAAGGATTTGTCAAGAAGGGTTTTAATTTCCACCTTCTGAATGCTGTCCATCAGGTATTCCTGCATTCCAAAGTAGAAATCATCGTACATCACGGCATACAGGAAGTCGCCGTTGATTCTGCGGGAAAAGCCTGCAAGAATCAGAATCAGGCCAAGAGTGCACAGTGGGGGGATGATGTCGGAAAAACAGCCCTGGCCCGAGAGCAGATATTCCGTCAGGATGGATACGGCGTTTCGGTTGCAGATCAGAGCCACAGAGGGTAACAGTGCTACGGCACCACTGAAGATCAGCCAGAAAAGAAATACGTTCGGAGAGATCCGGAATGCAATTCTGATCGACCACCACAGCACTTTGAGGTTATCTTTCAGCTTTTTCATGTTTCTTCTCCATAGAAGCGTTGTATGCAAGCCAGAGCAGCCTTTCGGCGGTTACGGCTCACCGGGATCTGTGTCCCGTCGGTAAGCGTGATCATGGACTCCTCCATTTTGTGGAAGTAACGAAGATTCACAATGTATCCGGCATGACACCGCACCAGAGTCGAATCGGAAAGCAGTGCTTCAAATTGCTTCATCTGTCTTGTACTGGCAATGCGCTCCTTTTCGGTGTGGATCAGGGTGTTTTTCCCATTGGTTTCGATGTAGCGGATCTCATGGAAATATACCTTGTGCAGCGTGTTCTTACTCTGCTCAAGGAAGGAGCGCTCGTCCACCCGTTCCCGTTCCCGGTGAACGCGTGCCAGCTCTTTGCAGAACTTCGCGTAACTCAGCGGCTTGAGAATGTAGTTACTGGCTCCCACATCGTAGGCTTCCAACACATAGGTCAGAACGGTGGTCAGAAATACGATCCTGACCTGTGCGTCATATCTGCGCAAATACTCTGCGATTTTCAGGCCATTCATCTTTCGCAGCGGAATCTCCAGAAAAATCAGATCCAGGTCGAGCATATAGTTTTTGAGGAGCTTTTCGCCGGTGCTGTAACTTAGCAGCTGGATCTCCGTGTTGGTTTCCTGCTTATAGCGTTCTACGTAACTGGCAAGCAGACTCCGGACTGTCTGTTCGCCGTCACAAATACCGATGACGATCATATTTCCCCCTCCTTTCTGTGACTTCA
>JAFSHY010000041.1 GCA_017440065.1 Oscillospiraceae bacterium
GGTGCAGGCATCCGCTTGCACCGTAGTATAAACCTATCCCGAAATAGAGTCAGGCCGGGTCATATGGAGCAAGTGGGCAGACATACAGAGAGACTTGAGAATTCATAGGGAACTTGATAGGCTGGATAAAACTCACTCCGTTCATTTTGGAATTGCCCCAATGATAGCACCGGGGAAATGCGTTGTCAACCGAAAAATCTTTAGAGGAAGCTGACGGTATGATATATGTATGTCAGAGGATGAACTGTCACTGCAGATTCTGCACCAAGGAGCATTCTTGGGTAAGGCTGCCGACATCAACCTCTATTTGATTGACGGCTATTCCGGATATGCCGTGCGGCTGTGTTCTTCGGCGATACGGAAGAATTCGTCCGCGGCGCGGACGGCGTAATGTCCGCGCTTGCGGTAAAGGCAGAGATTGCGCTGGCTGGAGGACGGATCCACGGGGTAATAATACAGGTGGTCATCGTCCGTCAGACAGGAGATCAGCGTATCGCTGAGGAAGGAAACGGCCAGTCCGGAGCGGGTGATCTGGTACGAGGTCATCTGCTGATCCAGCTCGAAAAGCACATTGGGAACAAAGCCCGCGTTGTGGCAGAACATTCTGGCTCTGCGGCCTGTATCGTTTTCCGGCTTGAGGAAGATAAAGGGCTCATCCGCGAAGGCCCCGAGAGGGACGGCGCTGTGTGAGCCCCATACTGCCGGGCCTCCGGAGATCTCCGAGGCGGGGATGCGGTAGGCTTCGAGCCGCTGATTGATCTCAAATTTCTTCGGCACGGCCAGGAACAGCCGCTCCTTCTTGAAGATCAGCCTGTCGTAGAACTTGGGATCGAGGGCAAAATTGTCCATGATCACATCCACGGTGCCTTCCTGCAGCATGGCCTGCAGCTTTTCGGAGTTGCCCTCGATCAGGCTGACCTGTACGCCGGGATACCTTTTGGAAAACTTCCGGATGATGGCGGGAAGCACATGCGCTGTATACAGGCTGCTGCCGCCCAGCATCAGGCTGCCGGTCTTCAGCTCGCCCCAGTCGCTGAGGTAGGTCGAGAAATCCGCTTCGATGGCCATGATCTGCTCTACGCAGCGGATGTACTCCGCCCCGCAGTCCGTCAGCGAAAGCGGCTTGGTGCTGCGGTCAAAAATCGGATAGCCGATCCGCTCCTCCACGCGGCGCACACTGGCGCTCAAAGAAGGCTGGGAGATGAATAGCTTTTTCGCCGCGGCGGAAAAGCTCTTTTCTTTATATACGGCATAGACATACTCCATGCCCGCAAACAGCTCGTTCATGGCGGCCTCCTATAACTTTTAAATTATAGTAAACATACTATGATATGTATTTGATTATAGAATAATGCGCGAATATAATAAAAGCAAGCAGAAAATTCCGAAACCGTATCAAATTTACCGGGAGGTTATTTACTATGTATCGTATTGAAAAAGACTCCATCGGCCAGAAGCAGGTTCCCGTAGACGCTTATTACGGCGTTCAGGCGCTCCGCGCTGCTGAAAATTTCCCCATCACCGGTCAGAAGGCGCATTCCGAACAGATCCGCGCCCTCGCCTACATCAAGAAGGCCTGTGCCCTTGCCAACTGCGAAGTCGGCCTGATGGATCAGAAGATCTGCGACGCCATCGTGCAGGCTTGCGATGAGATCGCTGCCGGTCAGTTCCATGACGGCTTCATCGTCGACCCCATTCAGGGCGGCGCCGGTACCTCCCTCAACATGAATGCCAACGAAGTCGTTGCCAACCGCGCCATCGAGATCCTCGGCGGCTCCAAGGGCGACTACACCGTCGTGCATCCCAACGATCATGTCAACTATGGCCAGTCCACCAACGACGTCATCCCCACCTCCGGCAAGCTGACCGTCATGAAGCTGATCGACAAGCTCGTTGCCGAACTGAACTATCTCTATGACGCGCTGAAGGCCAAGGGCGATGAATTTGACGATATTCTGAAGATGGGCCGTACCCAGATGCAGGATGCCGTTCCCATCCGTCTGGGTCAGGAATTCCATGCCTATGCCGTCGCCATCCGCCGCGGCATCAACCGCATTGAAAAGGCCAAGGAAAGCATGCGTACCATCAACATGGGCGGTACCGCCATCGGTACCGGCATCAATGCGGACAAGACCTACTATGACCGCATCGCTCCCATCCTTTCCGAAGTTTCCGGCATGAAGGTCGAACAGGCAGAAGACCTGGTCGATTCCACCCAGAACCTCGATGCTTTCGTGGAAGTTTCCGGTGCTGTGAAGGCCTGCGCCGTCACCATGTCCAAGATGGCCAATGACCTGCGCCTCATGTCCTCCGGCCCCAGAACCGGCTTCGGCGAGATCAACCTGCCCGCCAAGCAGAACGGCTCTTCCATCATGCCCGGCAAGGTCAATCCTGTTATGCCCGAAGTCGTCTCCCAGGTCGCCTTCAACATCATCGGCAATGACGTCACCATCACCATGGCTGCCGAAGCAGGCCAGCTGGAGCTGAACGCCTTTGAGCCTGTGGTATTCTATTGCCTGTTCCAGTCCATCGATACCCTTGCCAATGTTTCCCATACCTTCGTGGACAACTGCATCAGCGGCATCACTGCCAATGAAGAGCGCTGCCGTGAACTGGTGGAAAACTCCGTCGGTATCATCACCGCCATCTGCCCCCATGTCGGCTATCAGCCTGCTGCCGATATCGCCAAGAAGGCGCTGCGTACCGGCGAATCCGTCCGCAGCCTGATCATCAAGGAAGGCCTGCTGACCGAGGCCGAACTGGATCAGATCATGGCTCCCGCCGGCATGACCGAACCCGGCATCGCCGCCGAAGAACTGCTGAAGAAGTAAGCGAGAAAACAATAACCGGTTCCGTAACGGAACCGGTTATTTTTCGTCTTATCAGGTAGAAAACAGAGGTCAATCCATGGCGATGGGGAGCGTCGCGCCGCCGAAGGGCATGGCTATGACGGTGGCATCCTCGCCGTAGCGCTCCATGGCGGCATCCAGCGCCGCCTGTGCGGAGGGACGGGGATTCAGGAAAATGCTGCGCACCAGCTCGTCGTCCATTTCGGAAACAAAGTCGATGTCCGCATCCTCCAGCACCATACCGATGGCCGCGGCCTTGTGGCCGCCCAGCTCAAATTCACGGCCGATGCGCTCCACCATGGAGTGGGCGGTGGGAGCGGAGGTGAGCCACTGCTCAAACTTGGCGCTGCCGAAGCCTTCGGGGCAGGCACCGATGAGGATGATGGTGCCGCCCTTCCTGACGGCATGCTTGGCATTGTCCAGCGCCTTCTGCGTCTGATAGAGGTTGGCGTCCTTGGGGGCGCCGCCCTGGCTGACGAGGACGATATCGGCGCGGGAGGGAATGACCTTGCGGTACATCTGATCCAGGTAGGCGCAGCCCACGCGGTGGGCGGCGGTAACATCGCCTGCAACGGCATAGACGATGTGCTTGTGCTCGTCCAGCACGGCATTGACGATGTAGTCGATGCCGCAGATAGCGCCGGCTTCCTCGATATCGGCACGGAGGGGATTGCCCTCCAGCTTACCGGCACAGGCATCGGGAGAGACCATCATGCGATGGTTCTGCTGGATGGCTTCGCGGGTGGAAACACCGGGCATAATGGCCTTGGCGCCGCCGGAATAGCCGGCAAAATAGTGGAATTCGATGTTGCCGAGGCAGATGCGGAAATCGGCCTCCGCCACATTGCGGTCGATGTCCACAGGCGTGCCGGAGGAGGTCATGCCCATGTGGACACAATCATTTACGTTGCTGTCCACGCAGCGGACTTCTGTGAAGGCACGGTCGCCTGCCAGCTTTCTCTGCTCCTCTTCGGTGTGCTTGCGGTGGGAGCCGAGGGCGAAGACCACGGTGATGTCCTCTTTGGCGCAGCCTGCGGCATAGAGCTCATCCAGCACGGCGGGCAGCACATCATAGCTGGGCAGCGGGCGGGAGATATCGCTGGTGACGATGGCGATCTTCTGACCGGGCTTGGCCAGCTCGCGCAGGGGCCTGGCACCGATGGGATTCTGCAGGGCATAGCGGACGGCTTCCTCGCCGCGGCGTTCATGCTCCATGGGGTTGGACATCAGAACGGCGGCCACATTCCGGTCGGGGACTTCCACGGTCTGTACACCGTGACCGTAACCAAATTCAAGCTTCATAACACTACCTCTTTCTTTCGCGGTCGGAACCAATGTTTCATTGCCTTCATCATACCTGTAAACCAAAAAATCGTCAAGCGGGAAGAAAACAGAATGTGAAAATCTTTACAAGTTGAAACTTTTCCTGTAGAATAGATACGAATCCGATCAAAAGGAGGGATCCTTATGTATTGTATCAAATGCGGAAGAGAGGTAGCAGACGGCGAACTGTTCTGCAGCGCCTGCTCCAACCGCCCGGATGAAAAAAAGCCGGAACCGGAAGTCCGTCAGCCGGAACGGATCCCGGAGGCGCAGTCTTCCCGCACAATGCAGGCTGCGAAAAAGCCTGCCAAATCGAAAAAGAAGATCAATATCCTGCTGATCCCGCTGATCCTGCTTTGTATCCTTACTGTGGCAGCCAGCGTTGGTATGATCCGCTTCTATGAAGAGATGACCGTCATCAAGAATAACTACCGCGTCAAGGAAGCCAATCTGGAATCGCAGATCAATGAGCTGGAAACCCTGCAGCTGCAGCTGAGCGAAAAGACGCTGGCGCTGGAAACGGCGGAAGCGGATCTCGCCGCTTGCCGTCAGACCGTCACGGAACTGGAGCAGGAGATCACCCTGCTGGAAAGCAGCGCCTCTCAGGGCGCCTATGACGCCACTTCCGCCCAGCAGACCATCACCCGTCTGGAGGGTGAAAAGGAAACGCTGAACACCACCATCGGCGATCTGGAAGACGAGATCGAGGAGCTATCGACGAGCATCACGGATCTGGAGGATGAGATCGAATCGCTGGGTGAATCACTGAGCCTGGCCACAAAAGAACTGGAAGCTGCCGAAGAGGATCTGGAAGCGGCGGAAGAGGATCTGGAAGCCAAGCAGAAGGAACTGGACGAGGCAGAGGAGGCCCTGATGGAAGCCGAGAAAAAGGCGGATTTCATGGATACCTATGTGGTCTTCGTCAACAATGATGAATCCAATCTCTACCATAAGTATGACTGCTCCAAGTTTGTCAAGGCAGACTTCTGGGCCTACAGCCGCAAGCTGGCGGAGAACTACGGCTATACCGCCTGCCCCACCTGCGGAGGCTGAGCGGAACGGCGAAATCGCAGTGTAAAATCCGGTCTATCACTCGATAGACCGGTTTTTTTCGGAAAATATCGGAAATCGCAGAGCGAAAATGATTTTCGATGGGATTCTGAAATCGTAGGGGCGGTCATTGACCGCCCGCTATGCCTGCCCCGATGTTGTCATTCCGAGCGGATGCGAGGAATCCCGTGAATCGAACGATGCAAAACCCGAAGGGCGGGATTCTTCGGCCTTCGGCCTCTGAATGACAGATAAACGGAGCCCCCGCGAAGCCTGCTTCGCGGGGGGTTCTGTTCGGATCAGTTGGGAACGCCCTCGATCAGAAGGACTTCCTGCGCGTAGTCCTCTTCAAAATAGGCATCCAGAATGTCACGGCAGATGGTACCCAGATGAGAACCGCCGCCGCCCTTTTCGACGTAAATGGCAATGGCGATCTCGGGGTCATAGGCCGGCGCGAAGCAGATAAACGATGCGTGGGAAGAACCGCCCGCGTCATGTTCCGCGGTACCGGTCTTGCAGGCGATGGTGATCGGGTACAGACCTTCTTCGCTTTGCGCGCCGAGGGTGCTTCGGGCGGTACCGTCCACGGAGTCCTTGACGCAGTTGATCATACCTTCGCGTATGGCCTCCATGGCCTCCGTGGAGATCTCCAGCACGCTGACGATCTCGGGCTCGTTCTCTTTCACCAGCGTGGTATAGTCGGCAGAAACAACACGCTGCAGGAAGGTGGAGCGGTAGCGGGTGCCTTCGTTGGCCAGCGTGCCGGCATAGGTGGCCAGCTGCAGAACGGTGAACTTGTTTTCGGACTGGCCGATGGCCGCCATCAGCGCGTCGGCGCCGTAGAAGCCGCTCTGCGCATCATCATAGAGCATGGCCTTGGTCTCCGCGTTGGCGCGGTAGCCCTTGGCTTCATCCAGCTCTACGCCGGTCAGCTCGCCCAGACCCATGGCCTTGGCGACCTCATCAATGGGGTCGATGGTATGGCCGAAGCGGTAGTAGATCTGGTTGGCCACTTCGTAGAAATAATAGTTGCAGGACACGGTGATCGCCTTGCGCAGGTCGACGGTGCCGTGGGTGACACGCCAGTTTTTATAGATCATGCACATGGGAACGAAGCCTTCGTCCTCATAGTACATATACTGGCCTTCGTCCTCGATGCCCTGACGGGCGCTCATGCCGAGGTAGTCCACGGCGGCAATGCCGGTGATCGGCTTAAACGTGGAGCCGGGGGAGTAAAGACCGTGGAGCGCGCGGTTGTACATGGGGGCATATTCGGCCTCCAGCAGCATCTCGAAGTCTTCGGAGTAGGTGGAAAGCTTATAGGTGGGATAGCTGGCGCAGGCCAGCACCTCGCCCTCGCTGCCGTCCTTGACGCTGATCACGACGGCGGCGCCGCCTTCCGCGTCCAGACCGGTACCGTAGTTATCCGCCGCGGCAATGACGCCGCCGGCGCGGGAGCCTTCGATATGGTCGGCAATGGCCTTTTCCGTGGCGATCTGCAGATCCATGTCCAGCGTCAGCTCCACGTGGTTGCCGGCGACCGGCTCTTCCAGATAGCTTTCGGAGAGAATGTCGCCTTCGGGGGAAATGACGGTGCGTTTGGTGCCGTCGGTGCCGTGCAGCTCTTCCTCAAAGGCCAGTTCGAATCCGCTCTTGCCGACGTTGGCGTCCATGGAGTAGCCCAGCTCGCCGTACTTTTCATATTCCTCCGCCGTCATCTTACCGACGCTGCCGAGGATATGGGCGGCATAGTCCGTGTGGTACTCACGGACGGTGGTGGTTTCCACGTTCAGACCGGGAACACCCAGCTCGATGATGATGGCCAGCGCTTCGGGCGAGACGTCATAGCAGAGCACATAGGTGGGGATGGAATATTCATAGTGACGCAGCTCGATCTCATAGCGGACGCCGACGACCTTTCTGGCATCCTCATCGGACCAGTCTTCGGGGATGCGGTAGGTATCCCGCAGCAGCTTCATCATACTGGTGGCGGTGATGTCCAGATCCCAGTCGCGTTCCGTCATAAAGGTCTTGAAATAGCTCTGCCAGTTGGTGCCCAGCTCCGAATAGATGGAGGTATAGGGCGATTCCATCGAGATGGGCAGGTGATCCACCCATTCGATGCCCAGCGCTTCGCAGTACTGCAGCAGCGTACGGAGGTTATTGTTGGTGCTTTCCGTACTGTAGACGATATAGTCGTTGATGGTGATGTTGTAGCTGGAGCGGTTGGAGACCAGCACGGTGCCGTTCCTGTCCAGAAGATTGCCGCGGGAAGCCGGCACATGGGTCAGGAAGATGTAGTTATCGGACGAGCTGACGATGGTTTCCGGCTGGGAGATCTGCACGGCGTACAGACGGCCGATGAAGATGCTGATGACCAGCGCAACAGCTGCCAGCAGGGTGGTGATACGGAGTGTGGTTTTGTATTCCATAGATTACCTCGCGATTCGGGAAATGGCCCACGCACCGAGATAGAACAGGGGGAAAGCCAAGAGAGAGACCATGATCTGCGGAAGAAGCACCGTCTGCCAGAGGGCGGGATCCGTGCCCGTGGTATTGACACGGAACAGGAAAATGACGGTCTCGCAGAGTGCCAGACCCATGAAGCTGAGCACCAGGGCAGGCACGAAGGAACGGGTATAGAAATTATCGCAGATGGCGCCCGCCAAAGCGGCCGTCAGAGAGAGCAGCACGATGTAGAGCGGCCCGTCTGCCACACCGGAGAGGCAGAAGACCAGACTGGCGATGATGGCAAAGAAGGTGCCGCGTTCCGCACCCTCGCGGACGGCGATGCAGGCAATGCAGATAGGGATCACGGAGAGCGTGATGCCGGTGAGCCGCATCTGCGGCAGCACGATGGTCTGCAGCAGCAGCGCGGCGAGATACAGAACAGAATAGAGCGTCCAGCGCAGGATGCCGGTCAGCTGTTCTCTGGATAGCCATTCAGAAAAGATAATAGCCCCTCCTTTCCTGTTTGATGGGGCTGATCCTGCGGATCAGTTGGTTTCGTAGTCGGTGATGATGAAGACCTGCTCCAGGGTGTTAAAGTCAACGGCGGCCTCGAGGATGGCATATTTGGACATGCCTGTTTCGTCCAGACCGGCATCGGAAACATAGCCGAGGATCAGATCCTGCGGATAGAGGGTGGAACCGGTGGTGACCACCTGGTCGCCGTTTTTCATAACGGCATCGGTGGGCAGATAGCTGAGGCGGAGGCTGCCGGCTTCGCCGGTACGGTAGGAGCCTTCGCAGACGCCGGAATAGCCGGAGCTGGAAACGCTGGCGCTGATTTCCATGGAGGAGTCCAGGGTGGTGGTAACGGTGGCCCAGCTGTTGCCGACGGCCGTCACAAGGCCGACGACCTGACCGAATTCGGTCACGGCGCACATACCTTCCGTCAGACCCTTTTCCACACCCTTGTTGATGGTGAAGCTGCTCGACCAGTTGGAGGAGTCCCACGCGATGATATCGGCGGAGAGGAAGCGGTAGTCCTCATGATCCTCCGCGATGCTCAGAAGCTCGCGAAGACGCTCGTTCTCGCGCTGCAGGGTATCCACCGCGCGGACCGCTTCTTCCATGGAGGCGATCTTCTCTTTGAGAACGGTGTTTTCCGCCTCCAGACTCTCATAATGGAAGGCATAATTATAGAACCGCTCCACGGAACGGGTGACGGAAGCGGTCAGACTGCGGATCGGACCCATGACCGTCTGCACCAGATTGGTGGTATTCGTGCCGGAGATGGTGGAAAGCACGGCAAGGAACACCGCCAGCACCACCGCAGCGATCATCAGAATACGGAGTCGTTTGGAAAAAAACTGTTTTTTCAAAGGATCACCTCGTTTCGGCTTCCCCCAACACGGGAATGCCGAACTGTCGTAGCATGCGGGTCAGACGGCAAAGCGGCAGACCCATAACATTGAAATAATCGCCGTCCAGCCCTTCGGCAAAGATCGCGGCGCGGCCCTGAATGCCGTAAGAACCGGCCTTGTCCATGGGTTCTCCGGTCTTCACATAGGCCAGGATCTCCCGCTCGGAAAGGTCGCGGAAGCGGACATCTGTGGTCTCCACCTCGGTGACGGCACGGGTTTTCGTGCAGACGGTCACGCCGGTACGAACCTGATGCGTCCTTCCGGAAAGCAGGCGGAGCATACGGACGGCATCCTGCTCATCTGCAGGCTTGCCGAGGATACAGTCGTCCACGCAGACCACCGTATCTGCCGTGATCACCACATCCTCCTCCGAAACCAGCGGCAGGATGGCATCCGCTTTGGCGCGGCAGATGCGGGCGACTTCCGCTTCCGCGCTGCGGCTGCTGTCCATGGTCTCGTCGATGTCGGCGGTCATCACGGCAAAGGAAAGATCCAGCCCCCGCAGCAGTTCCTGCCGGCGGGGCGAGGCAGATGCAAGGATCAGCGCCATTATTCCACACCTCGCTGATACAAGCCTCTGGTGCAGCCTGCCGCGTCAAAGGGCGCTTCCGCCAGATAGTCGGCCACCACGCGGTTGACCTCGGAGGGGTTCTCCGTGGTGAACTGCAGGCGCATGGCCCAAATGCCCAACTGCTGCAGGTTGGTGCGGCGGTCAAGCAGGTAGAGCTTCTTGCCGTTGAGGACGACACTGCGGCAGGTGCCGGGGTCGCGGACGATGGGGAATTCCTGTCCCTTGCGATCCACCAGCTTGGTGGGACCGCTGCCGCAGGCGCAGTTGCCGGTGCGGTTGCGGATGATGCAGTTTTCCGTCAGCATCAGAGGAAGACGGCCGTAGGCCATCAGCTCCACCGGCAGATCCTTGCTCAGATCGCGGATCTGGGGCAGTGTCAGTTCAAAGGAGCAGAGCAGGGAACGCAGCCCCTGCTTCTGCAGGATCTGCAGGGTGCGGGAATTGAACACATTGAGGCCGAAATCGCCGCGAACCTGCAGGCCGATGGATTTCGCCATGGCAATATGGCCGATGTTGCCCACCAGCACGGTGGTCAGACCAAGGCCGCGGAGCAGAACCAGCTGCTCCTCCACCTGACGACGCTCGCTGTCCCAGATCACACGGGGCAGAACGGCGCAAAGCTCCGTTTCCTCCGGCATCTGACGGAGCAGCTGTCGATTTTCGTAAAGCTCGGTCAAAGGAATGTACAGTACCGCGGGCTTTGCCTCCAGCAAGCTGAGGGTGATCTGCTCTGCCTTCAGCACGGAAGCCGTCAGCTGAGAGGGTGCGCGTTCACCCTTGCGGATCGTGATGGGAACCGGAACGTTCAGAGGCGGACAGTCCACTCTGCCGCGAACGGCGGCCAGCTCCGCCAGCACGTCACGGCGCATGCCGTTGATGGCAGCGGCAGACAGGGTCAGCTCCGGTTCGACCACGGCCTGACAGCCGGTGGAATAGAAGGGCGTGCCGCCGGTCTTCTGCAGGCGGGCTGCCAGATCCTCCTCGGTGAGCGGGCGGTTCAGCGCCAGCTGCGGGGCTTCGCCCTTGGTGAGGCAGCGGTTGCCGCGGTCATCCAGTACCGCCAGCTGGGCAGGCTCGCCGCGGCGGAGGATGGCAAGGAAATTGACGGGAACAAGCTGGCGTTCACCGGATTCATAGCTGGCACGGGCGGTGGTCAGCAGAGCGCGGTCTTCGCGGCCTTCCTGACGGACACCGAACATGCCAGGGCCGGTCTGGCGGCGGTAATAGCCGTCAGTAAAACCCTGACGGGAGAAGATATTGTGCAGGTCGCGAGCGTCCTCGCGGGTGACGCTGCCGGTATCGAGGGCATTGCGGTAGACCCGCACCGCCGTGGCCACATATTCGGGACGCTTGGCGCGGCCTTCGATCTTGATGGAGGCAACGCCCATACGTTCCAGCTCACGGAGGTAATCGATGAGGCAGTTGTCCTTCAGACTCAGGGGATATTTGTCCTCAAAGCGGCCGTAACCGTAGGGCAGACGGCAGGGCTGGGCGCACTGGCCGCGATTGCCGCTGCGGGTACCGATGACACCGGAGAGATAGCACTGGCCGGAATAGCTCATGCAAAGCGCGCCGTGGACGAACACCTCGATCTCCACGGGGCTGTGCTTGCAGATGTAGGCAATGTCTTCCCTGGGCAGTTCGCGGGCCAGCACCACGCGGCTCACGCCCATGGCGGCTGCCTGCTGCACGCCCTCCAGAGAATGGATGCTCATCTGCGTGCTGGCATGCACGGGAATGTGGGGTGCGATCTGACGGCAAAGGGACACGATGCCCAGATCCTGCACGATAAAGGCATCCACACCGCGGCGGGCTGCCACGCGGATCAGTTCCGCCACTTTGGGCAGTTCGCGGTCGGAGGCGAGGGTATTTAAGGTAAGATGTACCTGCACACCGCGGACATGGCAATAGGAGACCGCTTCCTGCAGCTCATCATCGGTAAAATTCTTGGCGCCCATGCGGGCATTGAAAGAACCGGCGCCGAGATACACCGCGTTGGCGCCATTCTGAACGGCTGCGCGCAGCGCTTCCATTGAGCCTGCGGGAGCCAGTAATTCGATCATAATATTACCTCTGTTTCTCTCATCATACGAGGATAAACTCAAACATTTCTGAAAATATCAATACGGAGTTTATTATAGCACAAAAACCGCCGAAGGAAAAGGGATGACATAAAAAAGTTACAAATTATTTCTTAAGATTCTTCGTACATTTCCACACGCCCGAGCCCATGTCCGTTCCTTTCGGTGTGCGCCGACGCTTGGCTCCCCCTTTGGGGGAGCTGTCACCGCAGGTGACTGAGAGGGTTTTCGTTGGCTCGTTTTCCCTCTCCGTCCTCGCTTCGCGAGGCCACCTCTCCCACAGGGAGAGGCAAGGGCGGGTTCTGTGCATCGTTCCGTTTTTGCAGGGAGATTCCTCGCTTTCGCTCAGAATGACGGCGTCAGAACGGCAGCAGCTTCCTGCAAATATCCCATTCCATGGGAATTTGCCGACCGCAGCAACCATTTTTCCTTTTCCCCGCGAAGCAGGCTTCGCGGGGGCCCCATTTATCTGTCATTCTGAGGAGCATAGCGACGAAGAATGACAAATATCTTCACTCTCCACGCTGCAATCTTCGCTCTTGACAAATACCCCTAGGGGGTATATTATATCTTCAAAAGAACAGGAGGCGATCGCCATGGAATGCAACTGCTGCAAAACAAAGGAACGCTCGGAAAAAGAACAGAAAGACCTGCTCAACCGGCTCAGCCGCATTGAAGGACAGGTGCGCGGGATCCGCGGCATGGTAGAGCGCGATGCCTACTGCACCGATATTCTGACGCAGGTGGCGGCGATCACCGCCGCGCTGAACAGCTTCAACAAAGTTCTGCTGGCAGAACACATCCGCACCTGCGTAGCACAGGACATCCGCGACGGCAAAGACGAGACCGTGGACGAACTGGTAGCCACGCTGCAGAAGCTGATGCGCTGAGCCGCGGCTAAAATTTGCCGTTTCGGTCACACTACCACAAACAGATCATACGATCCGAAAGGAGAAACCATAGATGGAACAGTATCAAGTTACAGGCATGAGCTGTGCCGCCTGCAGCGCCCGTGTGGAAAAAGCCGTTTCTGCCGTGCCCGGCGTGACAGCCTGCTCCGTCAGCCTGCTGACGAACTCCATGGGCGTGGAAGGCACCGCCTCCGCGCAGGACATCATTGCCGCCGTACAGGCGGCGGGCTACGGCGCCGCGCCCAGAGGCAGCGCGCCTGCGGCAGCCGCTGCGGAAGCTGACCCGCTGGAAGACCGCGAAACTCCCGTGTTAAAACGCAGGCTGTTCGCCTCGCTGGGCTTCCTGCTGGTGCTGATGTATCTCTCCATGGGACATACCATGTGGGGCTGGCCGCTGCCCGCCTTCTTTGAGGGCAACCCCATCGCCATCGGTCTTACGCAGCTGCTGCTCTCCGCCATTGTCATGCTCATCAATCAGAAATTCTTCCGCAGCGGCTTCAAGGCTTTGTGGAACAAGGCGCCCAACATGGACACGCTGGTGGCGCTGGGCTCCGCCGCGTCCTTCGTCTACAGCGTCTATGCCCTCTTTGCCATGACCGCCGATCCGGCAGAAGCCGCCCACTGGCTCCATGAATTCTACTTTGAATCCGCCGCCATGATTCTGACGCTGATTACTGTGGGCAAGATGCTGGAGGCCCGCTCCAAGGGCAAGACCACCGATGCCCTCAAGGGCCTTATGAAGCTGGCGCCCAAGACCGCCTGCGTGATCCGTGACGGGGCCGAAGTCACCGTTCCCATCGAGGAGGTACATCGCGGCGACATCTTCGTGGTACGTCCCGGCGAAAACATCCCCGTGGACGGCGTGGTGCTGGAAGGCAGCAGCGCCGTCAACGAAGCGGCGCTGACGGGCGAAAGCATCCCCGTGGATAAAACTGTGGGCGACGGCGTTTCCGCCGCCACCACCAACCGCTCCGGTTTCCTCAAGTGCGAGGCTACCCGCGTCGGTGAGGATACCACCCTCTCCCAGATCATCCGCATGGTCAGCGATGCCGCCGCCACCAAGGCGCCCATTGCCAAGGTTGCGGATCGCGTTTCCGGTATTTTCGTTCCCACCGTCATCACCATTGCAGCCATTACGCTGGTCGTCTGGCTTTGCCTTGGGCAAACAGCGGGCTATGCCCTTGCCCGTGCCATCTCCGTGCTGGTCATCAGCTGCCCCTGCGCGCTGGGTCTGGCCACCCCTGTGGCCATCATGGTGGGCAGCGGTGTGGGCGCCCGCAGCGGCATTCTGTTCAAAACCGCCGTTTCGCTGGAAGAAACCGGCAAGATCTCGATCGTTGCGCTGGATAAGACCGGCACCATCACCAGCGGTGAACCCCGCGTAACCGATGTGATCCCGGCCGAAGGGCTGACGGAGGAAGGGCTGCTGCGGCTGGCCTACGCGCTGGAGCGCAAGAGCGAGCATCCGCTGGCCACCGCCATCATCCGCCGCGCCGAGGAGCTGGATCTGGATGCCGTAGAGGTCACGGATTTTCAGGCCATGCCCGGCAACGGTCTCAAGGCGCTGATGGGCGATGCCGTTCTCTGCGGCGGCAATCTTTCCTTCATCCGGAATTATACCGAAGTGCCCGCCACCCTGCAGGTCACAGCCGACAGGCTGGCGGAAGCCGGCAAAACGCCCCTGTATTTCTGCGCGGAAGGCCGCCTGGCCGGCATCATTGCCGTGGCAGACGTCATCAAGACGGACAGCCCGCAGGCCATCCACGAGCTGCAGAATATGGGCATCCGCGTGGTCATGCTCACCGGTGACAATGAGCGCACCGCCAAGGCCATCGGCCGTCAGGCCGGTGTGGATGAGGTCATCGCGGGCGTACTGCCCGACGGTAAGGAGGCCGTCATCCGCAGTCTGCAGAAGAAGGGCAAGGTCGCCATGGTGGGCGACGGCATCAACGATGCCCCTGCTCTCACCCGTGCCGACATCGGCATTGCCATCGGTGCGGGCGCGGATGTGGCCATCGACGCCGCCGATGTGGTGCTGATGCACAGCCGCCTCAGCGATGTGCCTGCCGCCATCCGTCTCAGCCGTGCCGCCCTGCGGAACATCCACGAGAATCTTTTCTGGGCATTCTTCTACAATTCCATCGGCATCCCGCTGGCAGCGGGCGCCTTTGTTGCCCTCGGTTTGACGCTGAATCCCATGTTCGGCGCTGCCGCCATGAGCCTTTCCAGCTTCTGCGTGGTTTCCAACGCGCTGCGGCTGAACCTCATTTCCATCCACGACCCGAAGCGGGATAAGCCCCGCCGGGAATTCAAACTGAAAAAGGAGAAGAAACCCATGACCAAGACCATGCATATCGAAGGCATGATGTGCCCCCACTGCGAAGCCAGAGTCAAGAAGACGCTGGAAGCCCTCCCCGAAGTTACCTCCGCCGAAGTCAGCCATACCGCCGGCACCGCCATCGTCACCCTCTCCGCCCCCATTGCGGATGAAGTTCTCAAGCAGGCCATCGAGGCGCAGGATTACCCCGTCACTTCCATCGATTGATCTCTTTTCCTGTGAGCGGAACCCCAATTATATGTCATTCTGAGGAACGGAGTGACGAAGAATCTCCGACGTTCTGTTTGCGGGACGCGTAACGCGTCCCTTACAGTATGATTCGTTTCGATGGCAAGCTCCTAAAAGCTCCCTCTGATGAGGGAGCTGGCAGCCGCAGGCTGACGGAGGGAGAGAACGTTGCTGCTCTCTCCCTTTGTTTTCTCTCCCTCCGTCTTTTGCCTTCGGCAAAATCCACCTCCCTCGACAGAGGGAGGCTTCTTTTGGGCAGTTGTGTTCTGTATACACGCCTTCTGGCATTTTCCGCGTACCACTCATGCTCCTCTTATATGGGGAGCATTTTTCATGGCAGTTTTGACCCCAAACAGGATCCCGCTGCGTCTTTATGGGTGAAGATCTTCAAACACAGAAAGGAC
>JAFSHY010000042.1 GCA_017440065.1 Oscillospiraceae bacterium
ATCAAGCTGGCCACCTATTCCTCCCGCTGCATCGAAAACGAGATCCTCATGTATATCCGCAAGATCTCCAATCAGAAAACGGAGATCTCGCTGGATGAGCCGATCAATACGGACTGGGACGGCAATGAGCTGCTGCTTTCCGACATTTTGGGTACGGAAGGCGATACGGTCATGCGCCCTTTGGAGGAGGATGTGGAGCATCAGATCCTGCGGCAGGCACTGCACCGCCTGCCGGAGCGGGAAAAGCGGATCGTTGCCATGCGCTTCGGTCTCGGCGGCAGAAAGGAGCAGACGCAGAAGGAGGTCGCCGATATCATGGGCATCTCCCAATCCTATATTTCGCGGCTGGAAAAGCGGATTATGCAGCGGCTGAAGCGGGAGATCGGACGGGAAATCTGCTGCTGAAACGGAGAGAAACGAAAATATTACTTGTCTTTCGGATGGGAAAGTGGTACAATGAACTTGATTTTGAACGAAAGCGAGGAAAACGCTTTGCAGCAGAAAGAGATCTCCAAATCCGTTCTGAAACGGCTTCCCATTTATCTTTCTCATCTCAAGTCTCTGCCGGATGAGGTTCCCAATATTTCTGCCACGGCGCTGGCTACCGCGCTGAGCCTTGGTGAAGTACAGGTGCGTAAGGATCTGGCCATGGTTTCCGATGGCGGCAGACCCAAGATCGGCTATAACCGCCGGGATCTGATCAATGATATCGAGCAGTTCCTTGGCTATGACAATACGAACGATGCCGTGCTGATCGGCGCGAGCGGCCTCGGCGGTGCGCTGATGGGCTATACCGGCTTTGCCGAATACGGCCTTAACATCGTGGCAGCCTTTGACAATAACCCTTCTCTGATCGGCAAGATCAAGAGCGGTAAGAAGATCTGCCCCATGGACGATCTGGTAAAGTTCTGCAAGGACAATAAGATCCTGATGGGCATCATCACCGTGCCCGCGGAATATGCCCAGAGCGTCTGCGATGTGCTGATCGAAAGCGGCATCCTTGCCATCTGGAATTTTGCCCCCGTGCATCTGGATGTGCCTGCGGGGATCCTGGTGCAGAATGAAAACATGGCAACCTCGCTGGCTGTGCTTTCCAAGCATCTCTCCGTGCAGATCAAAAATCTCTGATATCATCCGTAAATTGCAGGACATCCGTCCTGCAATTTGTTTTCCGATTTGAATACCGTTCTGAAAGGATGAAATAAGTTGAAGCATCTTGCGCAGATGAGCATCAGCGAGGTCAGCGCGCTGATCCAAAGTCATGCCATCAGCCCCGCGGAACTGGTGGAGGAGTCCATCCGCATCACAAAGCGGCTGCAGGGCACGCTCAACCCCTACATCACGTTTCTGGAGGAGGAAGCAAGGAAGAGGGCTGCCTTGCTGACGGAGCGGATGCCGAAGGATCTTTCGGATCGGCCGCTTTACGGTCTGCCTGTCGGCCTCAAGGACCTGTATTATACGAAGGGCATCCGCACCACAGGTGGCTGTGAGCATTTCGCGTCCTTTGTGCCGGATCACGATTCCGATGTGGCGGCAAGGCTGGAGGCTGCGGGCGCCGTGCTGATGGGCAAGCAGAATACGCAGGAGCTGGCCTGCGGCGCGGCCGGAGATCGGTCGTTTTTTGGTGCCATGCACAATCCCTATGACCCCGCGAGGATCAGCGGCGGGTCCAGCGGCGGCTCCGCCATTGCCGTGGCAACGGGCATGAACTATCTGGCCATGGGTACCGATTCCGGCGGATCCATCCGCATTCCCGCGTCGCTCTGCGGTGTGGTGGGGCTGAAGCCCAGCCATGGTCTCATCAGTCTGCGGGGCGTGATGCCCATGAGCGAGACCATGGATCATGCGGGGCCTCTGACCCGCAGCGTGCTGGATGCCGCCATCGCGCTGGATGCGGTGGCAGACCGTCCTGCCGGATACGCGCGAAGTGCTGCCGATGCCGATCGGCTGGACGGCATCACCGTCGGTGTTCCCGAAAACTATTTCTTTGAAAAGACTGCGGAGGATGTGGAGCGGCTCGTGCGCGAGGCCATCCGCTGCATGGAGGATCTGGGCGCGACGGTTCGGCCTGTCCGTTTTGCGCCCATGGACGATCTGCCTGATGTGTCCTTCCGTCTGATGATCGCGGAGGCTGCGCACAGTAACCGTGAAGCGCTGACGGCAGAGAAGGTTCTGATCTCGGAGCCGATCCGTGACCGATTGATGCGGGGCTTTGGGGTGTCGGCCGTATCCTATCTGGATGCCCGCGAGAGAAGGCGGCAGCTGATCGCGGAATGGGATGCCATGCTGCGGGAAGTGGATGTGGTGGTCTGTCCCACGCTGCCGCTGACGGCATTTCCTCTCGAGGGTGACCGCAGGGTGCTGCTGAAAGGGCAGTGGGAGGACGGTGTGCAGATGTGTACCCACCATACGCGCCATGCCAATCTGACCGGAGCGCCCGCGCTTTCCGTGCCGGTCGGTCTTGTGGGAAACGGGATGCCCGCGGGCATGATGATCATGGGCGCCCGCGGCGATGACCGCACGGTGCTCCGTGTCGGCCATGCCTATGAAAAGGCCGCGCCTTTCACATGTCCTGTGTTTTAGTATGTTACGCTGACAGTAACCCCCCTGAACGATCTTGCTGTTCAGGGGGGTGCTGTTTAGAATGCCGAATTCTGCGTCAGAATCGCGCGATTCCGGGAATGATTTGATTTCCATGGTATATGGAAGTATAATCTGATCAGAAACCTATTGTGCATGAGACGCAAGGAACGGAGATGTATGACGATGGCAATGTGGAATCCCTGGCGAGGATGCAAAAAGTGCAGTGACGGATGTCTGCATTGCTATATCCATAAGGGTGACACCAAACGGGGCATTGACACCGCGAACATCGTTAAAACAAAGGATTTTTACAAACCCATCGAGAAGCTGAAAAACGGAGCCTATAAAATGAAAGCAGGACTCGTTTATCTTGGATTTTCAACGGATTTTCTCATCGAGGAAGCAGATGAATGGCGCAGCGAATGCTGGTCGATGATCCGTCAGCGGCAGGATTGCACCTTCCTGTTTCTGACCAAACGAATCGAGCGGCTTGCGGCCTGTTTGCCCGATGACTGGGGCGAAGGGTACGAAAATGTTGTGGTGTGCTGCACCGTTGAAAACCAAAAGAATGCCGACAGAAAACTCGCCGTATTTCATTCCCTCCCGATCAAACACAAATGCATCACCGCGCAGCCTTTGCTGGAGCGCATATTCATCGAGCCTTATCTGGAAGGGATCGAACTGGTGGTCGTCGGCGGCGAATCGGACCGTTTCGCGAGACCCATGGACTATGCGTGGGTGCTGGATCTTCGGGAACAATGTATCAGAAATAAGGTATCCTTTGAATTCCGCCAATGCGGGACCCATTTTATCAAAGACGGAAAGCAGTACAATTTGAAGACGAAGGATCTTTGCGCGCAGGCAAGAAAAGCGGGGATCGACTTTCACGCAACAGGCGGTTGCTTTTCAAATCGGAATCCATGATGTATCATGGTCATGAGGTGATCATAGTGGATACCAAAGATATCATTCTGGAACTCAGAACAAAAAAGGGGCTTTCGCAGGAGGAACTGGCAGAAAAGGTGTTTGTAACGCGGCAGGCGGTATCCCGCTGGGAAAACGGAGAAACCACACCGAACACGGAAACGCTGAAGCTGCTCTCCAAACTCTTTGATGTTTCCATCAATACGCTGCTGGGATCTCCAAGACAGTTGATCTGTCAGTGCTGCGGGATGCCTCTGGAGGATGCCAGTATCAGCAAGGAAGCGGACGGCTTCCTGAATGAAGAATACTGCAAGTGGTGCTATGCAGACGGAGAATATATGTATCACGATATGGATGCGCTGATCGAAGTCTGCGTGGGGCATATGGCAAACGATGCCTTTCCGGCGGAGCAGGCAAGAGCCTATATGAAAGAGCTGCTGCCCAAACTGAATTACTGGAAAGAGCACAAAAACCTGGAAGGCGCGGAAGCGTTTGCCGCATTCAAACGGCAGCTGATCGAAGAGATCAACGCGCTGCACATTGAAGGGATGCCGAAGGTGGAATCGCTCAATGCCCTGGTTGGCGGCTATGTCAATCTGGAATACCTGCTTCCCAACGGCAATCGGGTGAAATTTCTGAACGACAGCGCTACCTATCTTGGAAATCAGCTGGAAAGCGAGCAGGAAAACGGCCGATGCTTCGGCATTGCCGCCAATGCGGATTTTATTCTGGTTTGCGCCTATGAAGAAAACGGGGAAAATCCGGAACTGATCGTCTATAAAAAGCGAAGCAAATAATAAAGAACCGCTTGATGTGCCTGTCACATGAAGCGGTTCCGCTTATTATGTTTCTTATATGCGCTGCGGGAATACATCTGCGGCATGAGAGATTCGAGGAATCGTGCGACAGGCTCCTTCAGCGGTTCGGGGATGTATTTCTTGTCCGTATTGGTAAGGAGCAGATCCTGCAATTCCTTGATGTGCTTTTCAACATTGCGGCGGTACTTCTTCACCGCATCGGACTCGTTGCGGTTGGCGCGGTAGTCCTTGAGCCGCTGGGCATCATGCTTCTTGAGATCAGCCAGTTTCTCTCTCATTTCCTTGAGATCGTCACGGCTATCTCTCCTCAGCTTTTTGATCTGCTGCTCAAGGCGGGTGATCTCTTCCATGAGGAGGTCGCGGAGAGATTTTTATCTTGACTCTGTGCTTCATGTTGTGCTACATTCGTGTCAGAGAGATTTTGACCGTTGGAAGGTGCTGGCATATTTGATGTCCACTTATGTTCGGTTGAGGTCTTTCTATTTTTTATCGCATCAAGCAGCGTATCACCTTTCGGCCAATCTTCCAGCGGGATTTCTCGTTCGGATTTCCTTTCAGAATTTTCATTGACACCGGTACTAGAATGTGATACAGTCATTTTAGGGATATTTCCCTCATAAGTAGCACTAGCAGCCGATTTTGGGTTCGGCCTAGCGGGTGCTACTTTTTCTTTTACTGTAACAATTCCGTTTTCAAGCTGGATGTAGTTCCCGTTCTCATCGCAGATTTCGTGGATGTAAAAGTTCTTTTCACCAACATCATTGTAAAATTCTTTTACCACCACACCTAGTGCTTCTTTGTATCCAAAGAAATCAATAGGAGTTGCAAATGTAAAGCTAATAAATCAATGGCCGCAATCTGTGGCCATTTTCGTGTCATATTTCGTGTCACATCTTTGCTGAAAACGTGTCATTATCTGCGATTAAGAACCAAAAAATTGTTTAGCTGACAGACGCGTAATTGACAGAAAAGTTTAAATGGTTCTGATAAACATGAAAATCCCCAATATTTCAAACAATGTTGGGGATTTCGTTATGGTGCCGGTGGTGGGACTCCTTGCATTTGGACCTTTGGCCCAAATTGTAGTTGCAACCAGTTTTTGAACTGGTTGCCGCAGCAGCCCGCCGGACTGCCGCATTTCAATTTCGAGTCCCACTCCTTGATATAAATGCTCCGGGCACCCTTTGGGTACCCGGAGCATTTATGGTGCCGGTGGTGGGACTCGAACCCACACGGTATCGCTACCAACGGATTTTGAGTCCGTCACGTCTGCCATTCCATCACACCGGCCGATATTACCGCATTATTATATATGATGGACGAGCAAATTGCAAGGGGAAACGGGAGAATTTCGCGCAAATGGGGACGCGGAAACGGAGTCCGTATTCCGCTGAGCGGCTGAGCCGCGTCAGAATTTACAGCTCATCGAGGAAATAGGCTCTTGTGGCGGCGTAGGTTCCGTCTGCGGCGGTAACGGTCAAGCGGAAAAAGGCATTGGGATCGCCTGCGGATTTCTGCAGCCAGACGGAGAGATCAAATTCACCTTCGGTGATGTCGTCGCCTGCCACGCGCTTGGCAAAGCGCGCCTGCGTCTGTACGGTGATCTGGACGGCAGGATCACAGGTGATCTTCAGCATCTCGCCGTCAAGCGTCAGCGAATGGATGGCAGGGCCGCAGGTGGCGTAGAGGTCGCCCCGCTCCATGGCTTCGATCACGGCGGGATAGGTCAGCTCCTTCGCGCCGATCATCGTCCAGCTGCCGCCCACGGTATGCGGGCGGTGGGTATCGTCGCAGGCGACTACGGCAAGACGGTTGCCCAACTCCAGCAGATCCTGATAGACGCGATGGTTGTTGTCGTCAAAGCCGTTCAGTACATTGTGGGTGTTTCGGATCTCCAATGCCCAAAGTCCCTTAAGGGGCGCGTAATCGGGATAGCGCTGCTTCGACCATGTGGGGTGGTTGTAGATGGCAAGGAAGCCCTCTTCCTTGGCGCGCTGCAGGATCTCGTTGGCGCATTCTGCGCTGCAGATGCGTTCCCGCTGATCCCAATGGGCGGCCTCTGCCTGCCTGCGGTTTCTGTCAGTGATCTTTTTGGGCGGATAGGGCTGCCATAAATTACCGGGATCCTTAGCGATCAGATTAAAATGGTACGTCTGCCCGAAAAAACTGGCGGGCGGGGCATAATCTTCCGAATCCAGCCCCAGCTCGATGGCGGTCAGCGTCAGAAAATCCGGGTCGTTCAGCTGCGGATGGGCGGCAACGATGTGATGATCCGTCAGCGCCAGAATGCTGAAGCCGGCTGCCTTATAGTGCGCTTTGACCTCTTCGGGAGTCATTTTTCCGTCAGATACGGTAGAATGGGTGTGAAGACTGGCTTTGTAATAGTTCTCCACGGGAGGAAGCAGATATTTCATGGCAGATGATCCTTTCCAGCGAGATAGAAAACCGTTCGGAGGGCGGAGCCTCCGAACGGTTAGGTACAATTACATGGCTTCCAGCTGATCCAGCGTCAGGATCCGGTTGATGAGTTCGTCCTTCTGTGCTTCGGTGAGATCCTCAGCGCAGAGGCGCAGCTTCTCAATGCGCTGGGCTTCGGTCAGCGCATTGGGTTCGGAACCCAGAGGATACTTGCAGTACATGGAGAAGACACGGCCATCATTCAGCTCCACCTCCACGATGCCGTGGTTGGGAGAGATGGCGTTATAGCCATCAAGGCCGTTGTCGGGATGGACGGTGATCTTCTTTGCGAAGTCCACATAGCGCTGAGGCGCCTTGCGGTCGGGCCAGCGGTAATGCTTCAGCTCCACATTGCCATCGAGGAACACGCAGGTGACGGTATACTGCAGAGAGAACTGACCGCCGAAGTTGATGTCCATATCCGCGGCAATGGGAGTATTGACGTACATGCCGGTGGTCTGCTGATAGATGTCGATCTTCTTGATGTCTTCCGCCTTGATGCCGTGCTCGTTGCGCAGCGAGAGGGCGGCATCGATGGCACCGTGGGTCTTGCGGCAGCAGGGCCAGGGCTTAAAGTACATATCCATACACTGGAAATCCTTGCCGAGGCCGCAGGTGTAGTAGCGGCTGGCAATGGCGTTGTTGTCATCAATGACGGGGCCTTCAAAGCCCAGCATGGCCATCTCGGCGGCTTCAATGCCGCTGCGGGCGATGTAGGCATAGGCGAGAGGATTGCAGGTGGGGCCTGCAGCCTTGTGGCCGGCATCCTTGGCGGTATATTCCAGCTTCTTGCCCACGGTCTCGGGGCCGGTGTAGGCGGCGAGGGCGCAGGCGGCACGCATCTGCTTGGCATCGGCACCCATCAGCTTGGCGGCGGTGACTGCGGCGGAATAGGTATCGGCGACAAAGTTCTTCTGGGAAGGATTGCGCATACGGGCAGCGGCTTCTACACCGAGAACGACCGCCAGCAGGATGTCCTTGCCGGAGCTGTGCAGCTCTTCACCGACGGCCAGAGCGACGGAAACGACCGTACGGCTGGGATGATAGGCGCCGCCCAGCATACCACTGTTGTTGAGACCGTCGTTAAAGTCATGGGTCTGCGCATGGAACGCGTTCAGGAACGCAGCCATGGAGGCGCGGGTCTTTACGGTGCAGCCCAGAGGGGCAATGACACCGGGCGTACGTTCTGCCAGGTATTCCAGACCGTTTTCGAACATGTGGCGGGTCTTGGCGCCGGCCAGTGTGCAGGCGATGTCGTCCATCACGATATGCTTGGCGCGGGTAACGACTTCCGCGGGAAGATCTTCAAACTTGGCTGCGGCACAGTATTCCATCATGTCCTGACCGATATACCTGGCCTGATGTTTTTCATAGGTTAACTCTTTCATGCCAATCTCTCCTTTGTATAACAAAGTGTTCGTTTGTTTCTCTTTCCATTCTATAATAAATCCTCCGCGTGTCAAGGCTGAACACAGTTTCTGTTCCGCGGTTTTTGCGATAGACCGAAACAAAAAGTTCATAAAGCGTTCACGAATCATTAAGGAAACCTTCAGCGCTTTTGATTAGAATGAGAACATAAAAAGCGGAAAGAACGCTCCGCGGGAAGGAGATCCCTTATGAACGACTTTTTTACTTATGAACCTGATAATTTCCATGAGCAGCCGGCTGAAGAATCCGTGCCGACGGCTGCCGTTCCGCCGCAGGCGGAATATATCCCCCCCGTACCCGATTATTCCGAGCCTGCGCCGCAGAAGCCAAAAAAGCAGAAGAAGCAGCGGCTTGGCTTAAAGATCACCGCGCTGGCACTCTGCTGCTCGCTGCTGGGTGGTATGCTTGGCGCAGGCGGTGTGCTGCTCCTTCAGCAGCTGACCGGGGAAAAAACGGAAGATACAGCCGAACCTCCCGAATCCGAGGAAATGACCGCCATCCTGCAGGGCATCCGCGATACGGCGGTGATCGAGACCGTCAGCATCGAGACCGGCAAGGAGATGACGGCTGCGGAGGTCTACGCGGCCAATGTCCGCTCCACCGTCGGCATCACGACGTCCATCACCACGAACTACTGGGGCTTTGAGACTACCTCTGCAGCCGCAGGCTCCGGCTTTGTGCTGACGGAGGATGGCTATATCATCACGAACTATCATGTGGTGCAGAATTCGGACAGCATCACCGTTTCCACGTATGACGGCGAAACCTACGAAGCGGAACTGATCGGCTATTACGAGAGCCTCGATACCGCTGTGCTGAAGGTGGAGGCGGAAGGTCTTTCTCCCGTCATCCTCGGCAATTCGGATAACCTCAATGTGGGCGACAGCGTGGTGGCCATCGGCAATCCGCTGGGCGAACTGACCTTCTCGCTGACCATGGGTACCATCAGCGCCAAGGATCGCGCGATCACCCTATCCGGCACCGGCACCATGGATCTGCTGCAGACAGACTGCGCCATCAACTCCGGCAATTCCGGCGGCGCCCTGTTCAATCTGTACGGCGAGGTCATCGGTATCACCAATGCCAAGTATTCCAGCTCCTCCTCCGGCGCTTCCATCGATAACATCGGCTTTGCCATTCCCATCAACAATGTGATGGGAATCGTGGAGAGCATCATCGAGAAGGGCTATATCTCCAAGCCCTATATGGGTGTGACCGTTACCGATGTCAGCGCCGAAGCACAGGCCTATGGCATCCCGCAGGGCGCGGCGATCCAGTCCGTTGTGGCGGAAAGCCCCGCGGAAAAGGCAGGCCTGCAGCAGGGCGACGTGGTAACGGCGGCGAATGGCGCGGCTATCACCGGCAGCAAGGATCTGGTGAGCGTTGTCGGCGCCTGCAAGGTGGGCGATGAGCTGAAGCTGGATGTCTACCGTCAGGGCGAGACCATCCATATCACCGTTGTCATCGAGGAGAGCATCCAGTCTGCGCTTCCGCCGCAGGAAGAGCAGCAGCCCCAGCAGCAACAGCAGAGCGGCGGCCTCTTCCCGTGGATCCCCTTCGGCTGATCAAAACGAAAGAATGCCCCGGTTGGAAGCTTCCAACCGGGGCGTTTTTTATGCTTCGGGGTTCCAGCGGAGAACGGGATTGCGGGAGGCCTTGACCTCGTCCGGTCTGCCGATCTGGGCGTGGTGGGGAGATGCGTGCATATAGTCGGGATCGGTGTGGGCAAGGTCATAGAGCTTGCGGAAGACGTCGGCAGCCCAGTCGAGGGTATCGCGGCTTTCGGTCTCCGTGGGCTCCAGCATCAGCGCCTCGTGGACGATGAGGGGGAAGTACATCGTGGGCGGATGCATGCCGTTGTCGATCAGCGTCTTGGCCACATCCATGGCGGAAACACCGGTCTCCTTCTTGAACTTGCTCAGATCCAGCACGAATTCGTGCATACAGATGCGGTCAAAGGCGGGCGTGAATGTACCCTTGATCTTTGCCTGCAGATAGTTGGCATTGAGCACGGCATTCTGCGCCGCTTCGGGGATGCCTTCGCGGCCGAGGGTCAGAATATAGGTCATGGCCTTGACGACCACGAGGAAGTTGCCTGCAAAACTGCGGACCTGAATGTGACCTTCTTCGTCCATCATGGCAGAGCGGGGCAGGAATTCGGCCAAATGGGCCTTACAGCCGACGGCACCGCTGCCGGGACCGCCGCCGCCGTGCGGCGTGGCGAAGGTCTTGTGCAGGTTCAGATGGATACAGTCAAAGCCCATGTCGCCGGGACGGACAACGCCCATAACGGCATTCAGATTGGCGCCGTCATAGTAGCAGAGGCCGCCTGCTTCATGCACAAGGCGGGTGATCTCCAGAATGTTTTCATCGAAGATACCGACGGTATTGGGGTTCGTCAGCATCAGACCGGCGGTGTCCTCACCGAGGACGGCCTTCAGCGCCTCCAGATCCACGCAGCCGTTGGGCGCGGAGGGAATGTTTACGATCTGGAAACCGCACATGGCAGCGGTGGCGGGGTTGGTGCCGTGGGCAGAGTCGGGAACGATGATTTTGGTGCGCTTGAGGTCACCGCGGGCCTCGTGGTACTGCTTGATGAGCAGAACGCCGGTGAATTCGCCGTGGGCACCGGCGGCGGGCTGGAAGGTCATCCCGTCCATGCCGGTGATCTCGCAGAGCAGCTCGCCCGCGGTTTTCAGCACTTCGCGGCAGCCTTCCGTGGTATGGGCGGGCGCCAGGGGATGCACACCGGTGAAGCCGGGCAGCGCAGCCATCTCTTCATCGATGCGGGGATTATACTTCATGGTGCAGGAGCCGAGGGGATAGAAGCCGCAGTTGACACCGTGAACGCGCTTGTTGAGTTCCGTGTAGTGGCGGCTCATATCGGTCTCGCTCATTTCGGGCAGCAGAGGAGCTTTCTCACGGCGCAGAGCGGCGGAAAGCTGCACTTCGGGGACATCACAGGCGGGCAGAACGGCAGCGCCGCGTCCGGGTACGCTTTTCTCAAAAATCAGCTTCATTTGGAAAGCACCTCCTTCACGATGGCGGCTGCTCTGTCGAGTTCAGCCTTGGAAATCTTTTCGGTGGCACACCAGAGGATGCCGCCCTCTACGGGCAGACCGCCCAGAATGCCGTCTGCTTCCAGCGCTTCCAGCACCTCGGGGATCTTCGGCATTTCGGTGACGAATTCATGGAAGTATTCGCCGCTGTAGCGCAGGGTGACGCCTTCAATGGCGGTCAGCAGAGCGGCCAGATAGTGGGCCTTGGACATGGACTGCTTCGCGGCTTCCGCCAGCCCGGCAGGACCCATGGCGGCCATATAGCAGCCTGCGGTCAGCGCGCAGAGCGCCTGGTTGGAGCAGATGTTGGAGCTGGCCTTTTCGCGGCGGATGTGCTGCTCGCGGGCCTGCAGGGTCAGAACGTAGCAGCGTTCGCCCTTGGTGTCGGTGGTCTCGCCGACGATACGGCCGGGCAGCTTTCTCATATGCTTCTGCAGCGTGGCCATGAAGCCGAGGTAAGGGCCGCCGAAGCTCAGCGGCATGCCGAGGGGCTGACCTTCACCGACGGCAACGTCGGCACCGCATTCGCGGGGCGTCTTCATGATGCCGAGGGCAATGGGGTTGCAGCCCATGACGTACATGGCGCCTGCCTCGTGGACGGCTTCGCCGATGGCGTCGGCATCTTCAAAGAGACCGTAGAAGTTGGGCTGCTGGATATAGACGGAAGCAACATCCGCGGTCAGCAGCTCCTTCAAAGCGGCAAGATCGGTCTTTCCGTCCTTCACGGGGACGATGCGCAGCTCATCGCCGGTGCCGTAGCAGTAGGTGCGGACGGTATTGATGGTATCGGGATTGGCGGCGCCGGAAATGATGGTCACGCGGCGCTTGCGGTCACGGCACATGGCGGCGGCTTCCGCGGCGGCGGTGGCGCCGTCATAGACGGAGGCATTGGAGATGTCCATGCCGGTCAGCTCGCAGATCATGGTCTGATACTCGAAGATGGACTGCAGGATGCCCTGGCTCATTTCGGCCTGATAGGGGGTATAGGCGGTAAGAAATTCCTCCTTGGTGGGGATATAGCGGACGATCGAGGGGATATAGTGGTCATACGCGCCGGCACCGCGGAGAACGGTGGGGAACACGCGGTTCTTTTCTGCCATGGCGCGGACGGTTCTGCTGACCTCCAGTTCGCTCTTGCCTTCGGGAATGTTGAGGGGACGGTCCAGATACATTTCCTGCGGAACGTCACGATACAGATCCCGATAATCGCTGACACCGACGGTCTTCAGCATTTCCAGCCGTTCTTCACGGGTGGAAGGGATATAACTGCCCATGTTGTTTCCTCCTGTTATTTGAATTTGATCGGATTTAGAGAATGGGGCGCAGGTAAGGGGGCTGATCCTGGCGGGCATGACGGGCCACGCGGGCTGCCTTCAGCCGCTTGCCGCGGACGTCGATCTCCAGCACCGCGTCCTCTGCCACATCGCTGCAGAGATAGGCAAAGCCGATGGAACGCTTACCGGTCTGATCGGTGGGCGCTTCGCCGTCAAACACGCAGTAGGGAACCATGGTGCCGCTGGTGACCCAGCCCACGTGACGCTCGCCGCAGTAGATGCTCATACCGGCGCGGATAACGCCGCGATCCTTCAGCGCGATGGGAACGATGCGCTTTTCCGTGCCGTGTTCCTTCTGCGCCTGCAGGGCTTTCTTGCCGATGAAATCGCCCTTGTGTTCGGCGAAGCTGACGGCAAAATTGGCAAGGGAAACGGCGAATACGGGCATTTCCTTTCCGTCGGCATCCTCGCCCATCTCATGGCCGTAAAGGGGAAGACCCGCTTCCAGACGGAGCGTATCTCTGGCGCCGAGGGCATTGGGAACGGCACCCAGCTCCAGCAGTCTGTCCCACAGCCAGCGGGCATTTTCGGCGGTCACGAACAGCTCATAGCCGATGGGCTCGCCGGTATAACCGGTGCGGGAGATCCAAACGATGTGGCCTTCGGCCTGCAGCACGTTGAGGGAATTCTTTTTGGGGTCGGCAAGAAATTCGCTGCCCGTCAGTTCGGTGAGGATGCGGTCGGAATCGGGGCCCTGCACGGCAATGGAGGCGGTGCGGGCGGTCATGTTGGTCACGGTGCAGTCATAGTTTGCGAGGATCGGGGCAAAATGATCCAGATCTTTGTCCGTATTGGAGGCGTTGACCACCAGCAGATAGCGATCCTCCTCATACATATAAAGATAGGCGTCATCCACGGCGCCGCCCTGTTCGTTGGCAATGATGCAGTACTGGGCTCTGCCGGGAACCAGACGGGTGACATCGCTGGTCAGCACCTTCTGCAGGAAGGCCACGCGCTCCGGGCCTTCCACCAGCAGACGGCCCATGTGGCTGACATCAAAGATGCCGCAGTGCTTTCTGGTGGCCATATGCTCGGTGATGATACCGGTGGGATACTGGATGGGCATATCCCATCCGCCGAAGTCGACCATGGTGGCGCCGAGGGCCACATGGGCATCGTAGAGGACTGTACGTTTCAGTTCGCTCATGATCATGCTCCTTTTCGTGTATTTTTGCAGCAAAAAAGAGGCACAGAAGAGACCCCTGTCGGGGCTTCTGTGCCTCTGCGTAAATGCCTGAGAGATTCCCTGCATAAAGCAGGTTGCACCTTCGGCGTGCAGCAGGGCTGCACTTTACAGAGCTTCGTCAAGGTTCGGTCCTTTTGCCTGAGAGTTTCTGCGTTCCCCTTCGGCGCCGACGCTGCGGTCGGACTCTCCCGAGCCTGTCATCCGAGTATTGCGGCTGCATGGCAGGATTGTTCCTGTGCTTCTACCATAACACAAGGCGCAGATGAAGTCAAGGGCAGATTGTGCATCTTATATAAAATACAATCGATAAAAAAGAATCGAATATACAGAATGCACAAAACGGGCGAAGAACGACAGGAATAAACGGAAAACGCACCGGAGCTTTGGCTCCGGTGCGTTTTGATCAGAAGAATTCCTTTACTTCCTCGCGGAAGTAAGCCCTGCTCCATGCCTTTTTGCCTGCTTCATCGATGGCGGTCACGCGGATAAAGGCGCGGTCTTCGCCGCCCTCAGGGCAAAGCTTCAGCCATTTTTCAAGGTCGAATTCCGCTTCTGTAAGCGGTGTGCCGTTTTCGCCGTCAGCGCGGAAGCTGCAGCGGCATTCGGTATTGACGCGGATCGTGCGGCAGGGGCTGCAGGTGACCTTCAGAATGCCGTCCTCCACGGTGATGCTGCCGAATTCGGGACCGTTGGAGGCATAGAAATCGCCGTGATCAAAGGCAGCGAAGACGGCATCGGTATCCAGCCTGTCGGCAGAGACCGTCAGCCAGCCGCCGAAGGCATCGGCAACCTTGTGCATATCGTCCGCTGCCAGCGGATAGACGGGAATGCCGGCGCGGATCATCTCGTCATAGACCCGCTCGTCCTCCTCCACATAGCCGGAAACGGTGCAGCCGGAGTTAAAGACCTCCACGCCCCAAAGTCCCTTGACACCGATATAGTCCTCCCGATCCTGCATCGACCATGTGGGATGGTTGAGGGATACGAGCCAGCCCTGTTCGCGGGCGGTTTCGATCAAATGGTTCACATAATCTGTGCTGTAGGTGCGGTTTTCAAGGTTATGAGCCTGCACCTCCAGCTTGCTGACGGGCCAGCGGTCACGGACATAACCGCGGTCAAAACAGATGTGGCGGGTATTGTCGGGATCGCGGGAAAAGAGGCTCATGTGGTAGCACTTGTCGTGGACATCGCGGTCGCGGCAGGCAGAGGGATTCACGGCCAGCTCGTAGGCGGTGATGGGCAGGAAGTCCTCCAGCGCCAGATCCTTATGGCTGAGGCAGACCTCATGGTCGGAGAAGGCCACGATCTGATAGCCCGCGTTCCGATAAAGGTCACGGACTTCTTCGGGAGTCAGCTTTCCGTCCGACCAGGTGGTGTGGGTGTGCATATTGGCCTTGTAGCGGTTTTGCGCGGTGGGGAAGAGAATCTGCTTGCTCATGACAGGACCTCCTTAAAACTGACCTTCCACTTCTTCGCGGTAGTAGGGGCGGGAGTAGGCATTTTTGCCGTCAGCGCCAAAGAGGCTGACACGGAAATAGGCGGTGGCTTCCTTGCCGGGCACGCAGAGGTCATACCATCTGTGCAGGTCAAATTCCGCTTCGGTCAGCAGCTCGCCCTCGGGCGCCTGGGCGCGGAAGGCGCAGCGAAATTCGGTGGAAA
>JAFSHY010000043.1 GCA_017440065.1 Oscillospiraceae bacterium
GGTCATGCTCCGCAGCAGGATCGCGGAACGCGCAAGGCTGCTCCCGCGCCCAAAACGGCGGCAACGTCTGCCCGTTCGGAGCGTTTTCAGCGCAGCACAGGCGCGACCATGCAAAGACCTGTCCGCGAAGCTGCCGCGCAGCCTGCCGCACAGGCCGCACCCGCAGCGGAAGAAACGCCCGCGAAGAAAAAGAAGAGTAAACTGCCTGTGATCCTCGGTGTGGCGGTACTGGTGCTTCTGACGGTGGGACTCGGAATGTTCCTGGCGGGAAAGCTTGGCGGCGGTCAGACGCCTGCGCCCGACGGTCAGCAGGCGGTCACGCTGCCTGCCATGGATCAGAGCGAGATCTCCGAGCTGATGGGCGGCGATATTTCCGTTTCCACCAGGGAAGCCACCTTTACGGTGCCGCTGGAGACCCGCAATATGATCGAACGGGGCTATAAGCTGGAATCCGCGGGGAAGGATCCTTTGCCGTCGCAGCTGGCGGCAGGCGCTACCTGCGATGCCGTGCTGGTCGATCCGCAGGGTGTGCGGGGACAGATCGTTTACACGCTGCAGAATTTCCTGAATGTCCCTGCTCCCGTGGAGGAAAGCGTCATCGTGGCCGTGGCCATTGATGACATTGCCGGGCAGGAGAGTCTGGCTGTTTCCTGTAAAAGCGGCGGCGGTGAACTGAAGGTGACCCGCGATACCGATCTGGAAACGCTGGAACAGGAAGCGGAAGCGCTGCACCTGTCCCTCCAAAAGGATCCCGATGCCGACTGCTGGAGAGTGTATCTCGATCCGGACGGCAGCGGTGCGTATCTGGAATTCCGCCTCGGGGAAGACGGCGAAACGCTGGATATCTATATTTCCACCGGACATGTGGTGGAAGAATACTATGAAGCCCATCCTCCTGTGCAGGCTCCCGCACAGCAGCCTCACGCGGGCGGCACAGTGGTCACGGGTATGTCCTATGACCGTGAGGCGCTGCTCGAACAGATGGGCGGCGATATGGAACTTTACTGGAACGGACACACCATGCGTCTTCCCGCGTCCGTGCTGGAGCTGAAGGAGCAGGGCTTCCCGCTGGACAACTGGAGCGGCGAACCGATGCCGCAGGCGATTGCCGCAGGGATTCAGAAGACGGCGATGATCGACAATGAATACAGTGACAAAGGCTATATGTACATCGGTGTCCACAACTATACCTCGACCGAACAGCCGGTGGACGGCTGCTGGATCGCGGATGTGGAGATTTTCGGAGTGCCCAACTACCGGGATCTGCAGCTGAACTGGTGGACACCCGGCGGTCAGTTCTATATCTATAGCGGTATGACCTCCGATGAGATCCGTCAGGAAGCTGCCAATAACAGTGTCTGCATCATGCCCGATGAAGCGATCAACAGCGACTGGCCCGAGGATATGATGCTCTCCGTGGCGCAGGACGGCTCTCTTGTTCAGCTTGCGCTGTTCTTTGATGAAAACGGTACATTGTGCGATATGTCCATTCTGATGGGCCATGTCTATGAACGCTATTTTGAGATGTATCCCGAGCAGGCGGTACCTACCGAGATCGGCCCCGATTACCGCGTCGAGGAAGTTCGGGAAGCCATGGGCATCACGGTCAATGCCGCGTGGGACGGCTACAACATTACGCTGCCGCTGCCTGCCGGCGATCTGATCGCGCAGGGCTACACCATGGATTGCATGCTGTTCCGCGATGTCGCAGAGCCCTATGAGGGCTTCAATGCGATGTTTATGAACAGTGCCGGCAAGGAAAGCTGGATGATGTACTGGCTTTCGAACTTTACTGACCGTGAGCTTCCGGTGGAGCAGTGCCTGATCACAGAGGTGCAGGTCACCATTGAGGAATCCACAAAAGACCTTGTGGTGACGGTGCAGCTGCCTCAGGGTACGTTCAGGGTGGCAGCCGGTATGACAAAGGACGAGGTGGAAGTGCAGATGGCTGCCCTTGGCCTGCGCTACAGTGATCCCGAACCCAATATTTCGACCAGAAAGGTTGAACTGATGGATCAGGAGGGACAAGCGTTCATCGATGTGGACTTTAACGAGGAAGGAATCGTCAAATATCTCCGCGCGTGGGTCGACGGATACTGCGCCAAGTATTACGGGCTGATACCCACACCCTGACAGCATGGGAACCGAACCTGCCTTCGCGGCGGTTCGGTTCCCTTTTTTGTTGAATTTTTTATGAATTCTTCCTTTGTTTCCGCCAAAATGGTTTGAAATCGGGAAATGGGCATGCTATACTGTAAGTAACCATGTTAAAAACAGAAAGGAATTCCACCATGAAGTATACGTTTAGTTTTGATACGCTGAAGACCCGCCTGCAGTCTGCCGCCAACTTCGCTGTGAAGAAGGCAGATGCGCTGACCGGTCTGGCCAAGGCCAATGTTGCCATTTATCAGGAAGAAGACAAGATCAAGAAGGCTGAGGCCGAACTGGGCCGCCTGTACTATGCGGACTATATGGCAGGCACCGAAGCCGGCGGCGAAGCCTACCGGGAGATCTGCGATCGCATCACCGCGTCCAAGCTGCTGGTCGAGGGTCTGAAGGCTGAGATCTCCGATCTCAATGCCAAGGATCAGGGCGAAGCCGTCGTGGAAGAAGACGAGATCACCGATGAAGACTTTGTCATCGCTCAAGAGCCTGCTGCGGAAGAAGTTCCTGCCGAAGAACCCGCTGCCGCAGAAACTCCCACCGAAGAAACTCCCGCAGAAGAATGACCCGAATACCCCGATGCCTGTTCCGCAAGGAACAGGCAAGGGGTTTTTTACGGCGTTCCGTCAGAAAGTAGTGTAACGTGATAACTGCTATGGAGGTGCGTATGAAAACTGCATTGGTCATCATGGCTGCCGGCATCGGAAGCCGGTTCGGCGGCGGCATCAAGCAGCTGACACCGGTCGGTCCCCATGATGAGCTGATCATCGATTATTCGATCTTTGACGCGCTGGAAGCGGGCTTCAATGAGGTCGTGTTTATCATCCGTCCCGATCTTTTGGACGGCGTCCGCGAAATGATCGGCGACCGTCTGGAAGCTTTGATCGGGAAGGTTCCGAATCTGCAGAAGGTTTCCTATGTGTTTCAGGAACTGACCGCGCTGCCCGCGGGCCTGGATGCGGAGGAACTGACGAAAGACCGCAAAAAGCCGTGGGGCACCGGGCAGGCAATCCTGTCCTGCCGCGGTACGGTGGACTGCCCGTTTATCGTCATCAATGCCGATGACTATTACGGCAAGACCGCCTTCCGTCAGATCCATGATTTTCTGATCCGTCACTATGACGAGCAGGGGCATTACTGTCTTTCCGGCTTTGTGCTGAAAAACACGCTTTCTCCCTACGGCGGAGTGACTCGCGGCCTCTGCTCGCTGGATGAACAGAACTATCTGACCGATATTGCGGAAACGCGCAATCTGATCCCCACGGAACAGGGCGCGGAAACAAACGGCATTGCCGTGGATCCCGAGACCATGGCGTCCATGAATATCTGGGGCTTCACACCGGATTTTCTGGACGGGCTGGAGGAGGATTTCCGCAAGTTCCTGCAGATGGCTGATCTGGAAAAAGGGGAGTTCCTTTTGCCGGAAATCGTAGGTACCCGTCTTCATCAGGGGCTGGCCCGCGTGCTTTGCCTGAAGACGGAGGATCGCTGGTTCGGCGTGACCTGCCAGGAAGACAAGGCTGTTGTGATCAGAGAGATCCGTCAGCTGATCGATGCCGGTGTTTACCGGGAAAATCTTTGGAACGAATGATGTAATTTACCGCAGGTGCGGATAACGAAATACTCAGGAGGATGGAAATGGACTACAATAAGCTTTATGAACTTTGGGTGGAAAAAACGGCTGACAATGCCGAGATCACCGCGGAGCTGCAGGCTGTTGCCGGCAAGGACAAGGAGATCGAAGACCGCTTCTACCGCGAGCTGGAATTCGGTACCGCAGGTCTGCGCGGTATCCTCGGCGCCGGTACCAACCGTATGAATGTGTATACGGTCGGCCGTGCCACGCAGGGCTACTGCGACTACCTCAATGCCAAGGAAGAGAAGCCTTCCGTGGCCATCGCCTATGACAGCCGCAATAAGTCCACGCTCTTTGCGGAAACTGCCGCTGCCATTTTTGCCGCCAACGGCATCCATGTATACCTCTACCGTCAGCTGATGCCCACGCCCTGCCTCTCCTTCGCGGTTCGCTACTTTAAGTGCAGCGGCGGCGTCAATGTCACCGCCAGCCATAACCCCGCTGCCTACAACGGCTACAAGGTATACGGCTCCGACGGCTGCCAGATCACCGAGGTCGCGGCGCAGGATATCCTCGGCCGTATCGCCAATACCGATACCTTCGCAGGTGTCAAGATCATGGCGCTGGCTGACGCTCTGGAGCAGGGCGCTGTCGAGTACATCGGTCAGGACTGCATCGATGCCTACCTCGCCGCCATGGCGGGCGAATCCCTGCTGGATAAGAATGCGCCCCGCGATCTGAAGATCGTGTATACTCCTCTGAACGGCGCCGGTATCAGCTGCGTTCCCGAATGCCTCAAGCAGAACGGCTTCCATAACATTACCATTCCCGAAGCCCAGAAGAATCCCGACGGCAATTTCCCCACCTGCCCCTATCCCAACCCCGAGATCCGTCAGGCGCTGGATGTGGCCATTGCCTGTGCCGAAGAGATCGGTGCCGAGTTCGTTCTGGCTACCGACCCCGACTGCGACCGCGTTGGTACCGCCATCAAGGCCAACGGTCAGTATCATCTGATCACCGGCAACCAGATGGGTGTCCTGCTGCTGGACTACATCTGCAAGCAGAAGCTTGCTGCCGGCACCATGCCCAAGGATCCCGTGGCCGTCAAGACCATCGTCACCACCAAGCTGTGTGAAAAGGTTGCCGAGCATTACGGCGCCGAACTGCGCAATGTGCTGACCGGCTTCAAGTACATCGGCGAACAGATCCGTTCTTTGGAAGAGATCGGCCAGGAAGACCGCTTCCTGCTGGGCTATGAGGAAAGCTACGGCTATCTGACCTGCCCCTCTGTCCGCGATAAGGATGCCGTCAACGCTTCTCTGCTGATCTGCGAAATGGTCTGTTGGTACAAGAACCAGGGCAAGAATCTGGTGGAAGGCCTGCAGGAGATCTACGAAGCCTTCGGCTTCTACACCGACAAGGTCATGAACTTCACCTTCGAAGGTGCGGAAGGCTTCCAGACCATGCAGAATCTGATGGCCGCCCTGCGTACCGATCCTATCACGGAAGCTGCAGGTTTTGCTGTGGAATCCGCCGTGGACTACAAGAACGACGAGACCGGTCTGCCCAAGTCCAACGTCATGCAGTATCAGCTGGCGGGCGGCACCGTTGCCACCGTCCGTCCTTCCGGTACCGAGCCCAAGCTGAAGGTCTACCTCTCCGCCTGCGGCAAAACCGCCGAAGACAGCGCTGCCGTTGTCGCTTCTCTCGAAGCCTTCTTTAACGGCTGGATCGAAGCCCACAAGTAATTTCACATGCCCCATAAACCGCCCGGGATCCAATCCGGGCGGTTTTTCTGCGTATTTTTGGAAAAATTGAGGGGATCGTTGGGGAAAATGGAGAAAAGTTGGGAGTTGTCAACAGGTGAATTTCAAGGTATAATCAAGGAAACCGTCGGAGAGATACAAATTTGATGCATCGGGTCGGTAACCTTGAGGCAGAGAATTTCGTCTATATAGAAAAGAGCGCGGATCCTTGCCGCGAACTTCCGATGTAAGGAGGATGAGAGGGAATGAAAAAGAGATTCCTTTTGTTCGTACTGGCGGCAGCCATGCTGCTGAGCCTGTCTGCCTGTAAGCAGGAGCCGCAGTCTCCTGCGGACGAACCGGATGCGCCGTCAGTGCAGGAGCCTGCGCCCGAGGTGTTCCCGAGCGGCACCGTGATCTGCGGCGTGGATATTTCGGACATGACTGCGCAGGAAGCGGCAGAGGCGGTCAAAGCCCGCATCGAGGACTACAGCCTGACCCTTCAGATGGGCAATTCTGTATTTGAATTCAACAATGAGATTCTCAAGATGGGCATCGGCACGCTGGATTATGAGGCGCTGCTGGAAAGCTGCCTCAGCGAAAGCGGTGAAAAAGTGGTGGATGATATCTTCTTCTATGATATGTCCGCGATCCGCAATCTGCTGGAAGTGCTGCAGGAAGAGTCCGTTCCCGCCACCAATGCCCGCCTTGCATTCAGCGAGCAGGAAGGCGCCTTTGTGCTGGAGGAGGAAAGCCACGGCACCGAGTTTGATCTGCAGACCGTGCTGGAGCTGGCGGAAAATGCCGTGCTGAATCTGCAGGATTCGCTGGTGCTGAAGGTGGAGGATGTCTTCTTCGCAGCAGAGATCACGGCAGAAAGCGAAGAGGCGCAGGCCGCGCTTACAAAAGCCAATGCCATGCTCAATACCACGCTGACCTATACATATAAGCCCGGAACCTCTGTGCTGGGTACACAGACCGTGGATAAGACCAAGATCAGAAACTGGCTGATGATCGAAGAGGACGGCCTTACCGTGGTCATCGATCCCGGCCCCGTCAATGAATATGTATCCTCTATGGATGCGTCCTACAGCCTTTCCAATACCTACTCCACCTTTATTACCTCCCGCGGAGAGGAACTGGATGTCCGCGTGCCGTCTCCCGGTGAAACGGTGGATACGGACGCGCTCTATAACAGCATTGTAGAAAACATTGAAAAAGCCAATTCCGGCTCTTTTGATGCTCCCTATATTCCGGAAGACGAGGAATTCAAGGCTGATTTTGGCGGAAACTATGTGGAGATCGACCTGACGGGTCAGCATCTCTGGGTGTATAACAACGGCGTCAAGGTCGTGGATACCGATATCGTATCCGGCTGCGTCAACACCGGTCATGCCACGCCTCCCGGCATTTACACCATCAAGGCCAAGGAAACGGAGCGTTATCTGATCGGCCCCGACTATAAGTCCTGGGTCAACTTCTGGATGCCCTTCAACGGCGGCATCGGTCTGCATGACGCGGACGGCTGGCGCTGGTCCTATGGCGGCGGCATCTATCTCTACAGCGGTTCCCACGGCTGCATCAATATGCCCTATTCCGCTGCCTCCAAGACGTATCAGAATGTGTCTGTCGGTACCTATGTGATCCTGTACGGCGGTGCCAGCGCGGTCGATCCGCTGAAGCAGTCTCTTTCCGGTACGACCTCCTATACGGTCAAGGAAGGCGACAGCAGCTTTAAGCTGGATGCCAGACCCTACTATAAGATCGATGAAATGACCTACGCATCCTCCGATCCGTCTGTTGTCACGGTCTCCAAGGACGGCGTTGTGACTGTTGTCGGTCCCGGTAAGGCCACGATCACCGTCACGGCCAAGGCAGAAACCGGCTATACGGAAGCCACGATGACGGTCACTGTCACCGTCAGTTCCAAGTGTTCTCTGGGCGAGCATGACTGGGATAAGGGCAAGGTCACCACGGAGCCTACCTGCAATGTGGAAGGCATCCGAACCTTTACCTGTGCCGACTGCTCCGAAACGAAGACGGAATCCATCCCCAAGACCGATCATACCGCGGATCAGGGTACCGTGACCACTAAGGTCAACTGCGGCACGGATGGTGTCAAGGTCTTCTGCTGCACCGTCTGCGGAGAGGAACTCCGTAAGGAAACCACACCTGCCACGGGCAATCACACGCCCGATGCCGGCACGGTCACCACAGAACCTACCTGTAACACGGAAGGCGTTCGTACCTTTGCCTGCACGGTCTGCGGAAAGACTGTTTCCACCGAGGCGATCCCTGCCACCGGTTCGCATACCGAGGACGGCGGCACGGTCACCACGCAGCCTACATGTACCGCGGAAGGTGTCCGCACGTACAGCTGCACCGGCTGCGGCACGCCGCTGCGGACGGAAGCGATTCCCATGCTGCAGCATACGCCCGACGCAGGCACAGTGCTGCAGGATTCCACCTGCACGACAGAGGGCGTGATGACTCATGTCTGCACCGGCTGCGGTATGCCCATGGAGGATTCCGTGATCCCGATGAAATCCCACTCCTATGTGGACGGCGTTTGCGGCGGCTGCGGCGCAGCGGAAACACCGCAGGAATAAAACAAAAAGCATCAGACGGAATACCGTCTGATGCTTTTTTCAGCAGTATCGGTGCAGAAACTGATCCAGCAGCGCCTCGTATTCCTGCCTGCGGTAGAAGATGCTTTCCGCGTGACGGGCGCCTTCCGCGTGCAAAAGCTCCTTATCGGAAGCGCAGAGGCGGAAGAGCGCATCGGTCATGGCGCAGGGGACAAGCTGA
>JAFSHY010000044.1 GCA_017440065.1 Oscillospiraceae bacterium
GCCTGAACCGTTCCCGCAAAGCCGCCGCCATGGACACGGTATGCACCGCGATTTCCCAGCAGGGTATCACAGAGTGCCAGTGCAACGGCAATGTCCTGGTGGGCGATCGCCCCGGCGGGCGTAATATTCTGCAGATACATCCACGAACTTCTGCCGGATTCCCGCACCAGCTGCAGGAATGCGGCAAAATCCTTCTGCCGCAGGGCTTCTGCCTGCGCCTGGACGCGCCGGTTCTCCTGATAGAAGTGAATGGCGCGCAGGATGGCGCGGTCGGGAACCTGCTTCCGAAGTCGGGGCAGGTGGGCAAAGAACTGCTCTTCCGGAACATCCCGCAGAACTTCCTTGCAAAAATATGCGGAGATCTGCTTCAGTTCGGCAGGAATGGCCGCATACTCGTCTGTCAGATCGGCGTGATCCGCACCGCTGTCGATGATGCAGAGGGCATGTCCGGTCCGGGAAAAGTCGAAATCCAGCTGTTCCACCAGCGGGTTTTTCGGATCGCAGAAATCGATATATACCATTCCGCCAACGGCGGAAGCGGTCTGATCCATCAGACCGCAGGGCTTTCCAAAGTAGATATTCTCCGCCCACTGTCCGATTTGGGCGATCTCCACGGCAGAAAGCCGCTTCTCAAAGAACAGCTCGTTGCAGACGGTGCCGATCAGCACCTCAAACGCTGCCGACGAGCTGAGTCCGCTGCCGGGCAGGACGGTAGAGCGAACCTTGGCGTCAAACCCCTGCAGAACGGCGCCTCTTTGCACAAATGCCGCCGCTACGCCCCGGATCAGGGCGGCGGTGGTGTTTTTTTCGTTCTCATGAACCGAAAGAACGTTCAGGTCGATCTCCACGGGTGCATAGCCTTCCGAATCCACACGGATCAAATGACTGCCGTTCAAGACCACTTCCGCCGTGGTTTCCAGATTGACTGCAGCGGCCAGCACACAGCCGTGCTGGTGATCGGTATGATTGCCGCCGATCTCAGTACGGCCCGGCGCGGAAAAATGATATGTAATATCCATATATTCAGGTCCTTTTCGTTTGCGTGATTGTCTGTTTCGTGCTTTCTGAAATCACGGCCGCACGAATCTTGTGCGCAGGGTGGTGCTCCAGCTTTCACCGGGCTGCAGCGTGGCTGCGGCGGGCTTTTCGTCCCATCTATAGCTGCCCGCTTCGGGGCTGGGCAGGCTGTGCCAGGGCTCGAGGCAGATGAACTGCGGGATGCCCGGCTTGCTCCAGATGAGATTGTAGGGGAAGCCCCTGATCTCGCAGACCACACCGCGGCCGGTATCCTTTTCGTAAAGCCCCATCGTTTCCGAGATCAGATTGACCATGCAGTGGCTGTCATTGTCAAACATGCCGGCGGTAACGGGAACGGAGCGGATGTTGGCGCCGAGATAATAGCACTTGCCGTTGACCAGCCCCTTGGGAGCGGTCTCCAGACAGAGGGGAGATTCTTCGGAAGAAAAGCGGATCTCATAATCCGTGAAGGCATGGGCGGAATCGAAGGGAATGGCAAAGGCGGGATGGAAGCCGATGCCGAAGCGCAGCGGCTGCGTACCGGGGTTTTCCACCGTCAGCGTATGGCAAAGCGTATCGCCGTCCAGCATAATCTCCGATACGAGTCGGAAGGGATAGGGCCAGACGGACATCGTCTGCCCGTTTTCCGTCAGCTCCATGACGATGCGCGTTTCATCGTGCAGCAGCGTTTTGTGGGCATGGTTCCGCGCAAAGCCGTGCTGGACACCGGGGGCATAGGTCTTGCCGTCTGCTTCCAGAATACCGTCCTTCAGCCGTCCCACATAGGGGAACAGCACCGGTGCGTGATAGCCCCAGACGGCGGGGTCTGCCTGCCACATATGCTCTACACCGTCCTCTTTGCGGATGACGCTTTTGACCTGTGCGCCCTGCTCCGTCACGGTGACCTTTAAGGCCTCGTTTTCCAGACAGTATTCCATTTCCGTACCTCCGTTTTTTCTTTTAGTGTAGCATGAACGGAAAAGTTTGTCTATGAAACCCTGCGGGATTTGGTTTACAAATCGGCTTTCTTGCTTTATCATAATAAACAGAATGCCGGGGAGCAGAGTTACCGGAAAGGAGAATCGATATGATCCATAACCTTCAAATTGAAATCAATGAACCCGTTGTACTGCTGGGCACCGGACTTGTCTACAAACAGATGCCGTTCTGGTGCAACGGTTCCTTCCGCCCTTTGACCATCTCACTGCTGCGGGAACGCAGCCATTTCCCCTATGATCCTCCGGCAAAAAAGCAGCCTGTGATCGTCTTCCTCTGCGGCGGCTCATGGAGCGTCATGGATCCTACGGTCTGGATGGCAGAGATGACCTATTTTGCCAAGCGGGGCTATGCCGTGGCAGGTGTGCAGTACAGTGTATCGGGACAGGCGGCCTTCCCGACGCAGATCGTGGAGATCCGTCAGGCCATCCGTTATCTGCGCGCTCACGCCGAAGAGCTTCGTCTGGATGCCGACCGCATTGCCGTCATGGGTGAATCTGCCGGCGGCCATCTGGCGGCCATTACGGCGCTGACGGGAAATTATCCCGCCTTTGACAACGGGGAATACGCGGATCAGTCCAGCGCCGTCAACTGCGCCGTCATCTTTTACGGCCCCAATGCGCTGAAGGATCGCGCGGCTGTGATCAGCGCTTCCGGCAATGAACTTAATCCGGTGGAAAAACTGCTGCAGGTCAAGGATCTGCAGTCAGATCCCGCCTTAAGTCAGTCTTTGGACTGCCGCACCTTTGTGACAAAGGACGCGCCGCCCTTCCTGCTGCTGCACGGCACCGCCGATGCGCTGGTTCCGGTGGAGCAGAGCGATGCCTTCTATAACGCGCTGACGGAGGCGGAAGTCCCTGCGGAGTATCTGCGGATCGAGGACGCGCAGCATGCGGGCGCCGAGTTCTTCCAGGAGGAGATCAAGGCGGAGATCCTCCGTTTTATCGAAGAAAACATGGGATAATACACCGCGATCTCCCGCAATACGGATTCCGAATGCATGGGAACAATGCAATTGACAGGTTGAAAAATAGGAAAGAAATACTTATAATAATATAGAATACGAATCGGTATTGCCGATCGGGGGCGAAGCGGGAAACCGCGGCTCATGGGATCGGCCTGTCCAAGAAAGGAGCATATTATGGGACTTATCAAAGCTGCGCTGGGCGCTGCCGGCGGTGTGCTGGCGGATCAGTGGAAGGAGTTTTTCCGCTGCGACGCGCTGCCCGCTGACGTGCTGGCCGTCAAGGGTCAGAAGAGTGCGGGAGGCCGCTCCTCCAACACCAAGGGCACGGACAATATCATCACCACAGGCTCTGTCATCCTCGTGGCGGACGGCCAGGCCATGGCCATCGTGGATCAGGGCAGGATCGTGGAATTCTGCTCCGAACCCGGTGAATATACATACGATGCCTCCACGGAACCCAGCATCTTCTGCGGCAATCTGGGCGAGGGCATCAAGAAGTCCTTTGCCGCCTTCGGCAAGCGCTTTACCTTCGGCGGTGAGCCGCCCAAGGATCAGCGCATCTACTACTTTAACACCCGCGAGCTGCCCGGCAACAAGTACGGCACGCCCAACCCCGTACCCTTCCGCGTGGTGGATCAGCGGGCGGGTATCGACATCGATATTTCCCTCCGCTGCTACGGCGAATATTCCTACCGCATCTGCGACCCCGTGCTGTTCTATAAGAACGTCTGCGGCAATGTAACGCAGGCTTATACCCGCGCCTCGCTGGACAGCATGCTGAAGACCGAACTGCTGACGGCGCTCAGCCCCGCTTTCGGCCGTATTTCCGAAATGGGCATCCGCTACAGCTCTCTGACGAACCATACCATGGAGATCTCCGATGCGCTCAATGAGATCCTCAGCGCCAAGTGGCGGGAGCTCCGCGGCATTGAAATCGTGTCCTTCGGTGTTTCCAGCGTGAAGGCCTCCGAGGAAGACGAGGCCATGCTGAAAGAGATGCAGCGCAACGCCGCTCTGATGGATCCCACCAGAGCCGCTGCCCATCTGGTCGGCGCGCAGGCTGCCGCCATGCAGGCCGCCGCCAGCAATCAGGGCGGCGCGGCCATGGCCTTCATGGGCATGAATATGGCGCAGAACGCAGGCGGCGTCACCGCCAACCAGCTTTACCAGCTGGGGCAGCAGCCGCAGTATCAGCAGCCTGCTCCCGCCCCTGCACCCGCAGCCGATCCCAACGCGTGGACCTGCGCTTGCGGCGCCAAGGCCACCGGTAAGTTCTGCCCCGAGTGCGGCAGCAAGAAGCCTGAGCCCAAGCCCGCTGCCGGTGCATGGAAGTGCGTCTGCGGCGCTACCGCCACCGGCAAGTTCTGCCCCGAATGCGGCACCAAGCGCCCCGAACCCAAGCCCGAAGGCTGGACCTGCAGCTGCGGCGCGGTGAACAAGGGCAAGTTCTGCTGCGAATGCGGCGCGAAGAAGCCCATGGGCATTCCCCAGTATAAGTGCGATAAGTGCGGATGGGAGCCTGCCGATCCCACCAAGGCGCCCAAATTCTGCCCCGAATGCGGCGACCCCTTTGACGACGGCGACATCAAGGCCTGAGTTTCACCGCAGCAGACATAGAACACAGGAGGTGTGAGCAATGCCTGCCCAGATCACCAATTACCAATGCCCCGCCTGTACCGGCCCGCTGCAGTTCTCTGCTGCCAGCGGAAAGCTGGAATGCGAATACTGCGGCAGCAGCTTCGAGACCGCTGAGATCGAAGCGATGTACGCGGAAAAGAATGAGGAAGCAGCCGAAGCCCATGCTGAAGCGGAAGCCGTCCGTTCGGAAGAGGAAACCGCCTGGGATACCTCTGAATTTACGGAAGACTGGGGAGAAGACAGTGGCGAAATGCGAACCTTCTCCTGCCCGTCCTGCGGCGCGGAGCTGATTTGCGATGCTGCCACGGCGGCAACGTCCTGCCCCTACTGCGGCAATCCCGCGGTGGTTCCCGGGCAGCTGCACGGCGCGCTGAAGCCGGATTTCGTCCTGCCCTTCCGTCTGGATAAGGAGCAGGCCGTGGCGGCCCTCAAGAAACACTATGAAAAGAAGATCTTCCTGCCGAAGCCGTTCTCTTCGGAGAACCAGCTGCAGAAGCTGCAGGGCGTTTACGTCCCCTTCTGGCTCTTTGACGGCGCTGCCAGCGGCAGCATCCGCTATGAAGCCACCAAGAGCCACAGAAGAAGAACCGATTCCGAGGAGATCATCACCACGGAATACTATTCCGTCTACCGCTCCGGCAGCATCTCGCTGGAAAAGATCCCCGTGGACGCGTCCAGGAAGATGCCCGATGCCTATATGGATTCCATCGAGCCGTATGACTACAGTGAACTGCAGCCTTTCTCCGTTTCCTATCTGCCCGGTTTTCTGGCGGATAAGTTTGATGTGGCGGTGGAGGAATGTCAGGAACGGGCGGATAACCGCTGCCGCGGTACGCTGGAAAATGCCTTGCGGAATACCGTCGTCGGCTATGAGTCCGTGGTGACACGGCAGCAGAATATCAGCCTGCAGCGCGGCAAGGTGCATTATGCGCTGATGCCCGTCTGGATGCTGACCACCAAGTGGAAGGACAAGGAATACCTGTTCGCCATCAACGGCCAGAACGGCAAAACCGCCGGCGACCTGCCCGTGAGCATGGGCAAGGTGGCGGCCATGTTTGCCGCGATCGCCGCGTCGGCCAGCGTGCTGATCACGCTGATCGCTACATTGCTGTGAGGAGGCGCGCTATGAAACACAGAATTCTGATCCCCGTGCTTACAGTCTGCCTGCTCCTGCTGCTGTCCGTTCCCGCTGCTGCCGCGGAGGGTTCCGCGCCTGCGGTGGATGGAGGCCTCATTGGCATCAGCATCCTGATCGGTGTGGTCATCGCCGCCATCGTCTGCGGCATCCTGTACAGCGGCATGAAAAACGTCCGTATCCGCTCCGCCGCGGAAGAGTATGTGACCGAGGCGGGACTGGAGCTGACCGAACGGCGGGATGTCTTCCTGCGAAGAACGGTCACCCGCCGCAAGATCGAATCCGGCAGCAAATAAGGCTGCCCCCGAAACCTGTATAAACGCCGAGATAAGACCAACCTCGCGCTTATGAAAGAACGAAAATAACACAAAGAGGAGGAAAAACCATGCGTTTTTGTCCCAGTTGCGGAACGCAGCTTGCTGACACGGCAAAATTCTGTACCCAGTGCGGAAAGAAGATGCCGGAGATCATGCCCGTCGCGCCCGCACAGCCTGTCTATGAGGCGCCTGCCGCCCCTGTTTACGAAGCTCCCGCCGCCCCTGTGCAGCCCGTGGTAGATGAGGATGCCACGCAGTACGTCTATTCCGCGCCCGCTGCTCCTGTGCAGCCCGTGGTAGATGAGGATGCCACGCAGTACGTCTATTCCGCACCCGCTGCTCCCGTGCAGCCCGTGGCAGACGAGGACGCCACCCAATACGTTTATTCCGCACCCGCGGCACCCGCTTACGAAGCACCTGCCGCTCCCGCTTATGAAGCCCCTGTGGCACCTGCCTACGAAGCTCCCGTGCAGCAGGCTTATGAGCCTCCCGTGCAGTCTGCCCCCAACAGCGGCAGTTATGTTCCTCCCGCTGCGCCGCAGAAGCCCGGCAAACCCACCAAGACGAAGAAGGGCAACAATAAGATCCTGTTCCTCGTCGGCGGCGTGGTCATCGCGCTGGCCGTCGTTGCCGTGCTGCTGATCTCCCTGCTGGGCGGCGGCAGCGACAAGAAAGCCCCCGAAGAGCTGGGCCGCTACGAAGCCGTTTCCTGCATGATGGACGGCGAAGAAGTGGAACTGGACGGCGAATGGATCGAACTGATGGCCAAGGGTAAGGCCGAGGTCTATCTGCTGGAAGAAACCTACGAAGGCAAGTGGAGTCTGGACGGCGACGAATTCACCTTTACGCAGGCCGGCACGGACTATACCGGCACGCTGGAGGACGGCGTTCTGACCCTTGAATTCGAAGACCTCGAATACACCTTCGAAAAGGAAGACGCGGACGGGGAAGAGGAAGAAGATCCCGACGCGGAAGAAGAAAAGGAAGAAGAGGAAGAACCCGAACTGCCCGAAGAGGTAGGCTACTGGGTGCTTTCCGCTGTGGAAGTGGACGGCGAACCTGTTCCGCAGGAAGAACTGGATGAACTGGAAGAGATGGGCATCGAGGTATTCCTCGTGCTGAAGGAAGACGGCACCGGTGTGTTTGCCGGTATCGAGGATGAACCCGTTGCCGTCACATGGGGCGACGGCCTGCTCTCTTCTGTGGAAGACCCGGAAGACGGGCTGGCTTACTCCATCGAAGACGGTGTTTTCACCATCGAGGTGGAGGAAGACGAAAGAATGATGCTGGTTCGCGGCGAGGGCGAAGCCCCCGAAGTGGAGATCCCCCCTGTCGCTGAGCCTGCTCCCGATGCACCCGCTGCCGAGGAACCCGCGGTGGAAGCGCCTCCTGCGGTGGAAGAAGCGCCCGCGGAAAAACCCGCAGCCGATTCCGTGGCCGGTTACTGGTCGCTGGTCCGCATTGAAGGCGATGACAGCATCACCGAAGATGACATTGCGGTCATGAAGGAAATGGGCATGGAGATCTTCATGGTGCTGTATGAAGACGGCACCGGCTATCTCGTGGCGGACGAACCCATGGAAATGATCTGGGGCGACGGCGAGATCTATCCCGTGGACGAACCCGAATCTCCTGTGGCTTACAGCCTCGTGGACGGTGAGCTGCGGCTCGAAAACGAGGGCGAAGCCATGATCTTTGCGCCCGGTAAAGGCGACCATCCCGAGATCCCCGGCCTGGAAAGCTCTGCTCCCGCTGCCGCCGGCACTGCCGACGCGCTGGCTGATGTGATGCTGGGCGATTACCGTGTCGTTGTGAGCGGCGCCGAGATCGTGGAAGACGATGACGGGGAGGATGCCTTCCGTATCTTCGTGGACTTCACCAACGGCTATGATGATGCGGTTTTCCCGCTTGGCGAACTGGACTTCGTTGTGATGCAGGATGGCGTTGAGCTGGAAGAAGATTACATCTGGGACAACAACTATGTGATCGAAAGCGACTATGCCTATACCGATATCCAGCCCGGCGTTACGATCCGCTTTGCCATGGAATATAAGCTGCTCGATACCGCAACGCCCATCGATGTAACGATCGAGGAATGGTGGACAGAGGAGACGCTGGAACTGACCTTCGATCCTTCCGATATGCCCGGCAAGCCTGCCAAGGCCTATGTGGTGGAGCAGATCTGGAATCCCACGTTCATCGAGGCGCAGGGTCTGGAAGGCGGCGGTGAATACAAGGACGACTATATCGTCGCCATTGCCAACGCGGAGGTCGTGGAACCCGCATGGAGCGATCAGGATGTGCTGCGCGTCTATTTCGAGTTCGTGAACAATTCCGATGAGGCCGTCAGCCTCTATGAAATTTCCTATATCCGTGTCTTCCAGAACGGCATCTCGCTCTACGGCTGGGCATCGCCCGCAGAGGAGATCCCCGAGGACGATAACTACGAGCTGGAGATCGAACCCGGCGAAGCCATTGTGGCATCCCATTGCTTCTATCTGATCGATGAGACCCCCGTGGAAATCGAGGTTTATGACTACTCCGACGGCCCGTGCTACGGTATGGTCTGGGGAATCGATTAAATAAGCGAAACGCATAAAACACAAAAGGGCTCTGCGACCGCAGAGCCCTTTTTTAAAAAAGGAAAAGAGAAGGGAGAAAGAGATATGCAGTATTCCATCGTTGGCGACAGCCTGCCTGCTGTCATCATCCGCCTGAACCCCGGCGAGACCATCATCAGTGAAGTGGGTGGCCGCACCTGGTCGCGCGGTCCGATCCTGACGGAAACCAAGGGCGGCAGCGCAGGAAAAGCGCTGGGCCGTCTGATCTCCGGTGAAAGCCTGTTCATGAGCCATTATACGGCGCAGGGCCCCGCGGAGATCGCCTTCACCTCCTCCTTCCCCGGAAGAATCGTGGTGCGGGAACTGCGTCCCGGTGAGAGCGTCATCTGCCAGAAATCTGCTTTCCTCTGCGCCACGGCAGGTGTGGAGCTTTCCGTCCACCTGCAGAAAAAGCTGGGCGCAGGCCTGCTGGGCGGTGAAGGCTTCATCATGCAGAAGGTCACGGGACCCGGTCTGGTGTTCTTCGAACTGGACGGCTACTGCCCCGAATATGTCCTGCAGCCCGGTGAGCAGATGGTGCTGGATACCGGTGTGCTGGCTATCATGGATGAGACCTGCAGCATGGATGTGCAGATGGTCAAGGGCATGAAGAACATCCTGCTGGGCGGTGAAGGGCTGGTGGATACGGTTATTACCGGTCCCGGCAGAGTCTATCTGCAGACTATGTCCGCAGCCCATCTGGCCAGACTGCTGGCCGGCCTTGCACCGAAGAAGTAAGCAGAAGAAACTGCCGCGGAACAGTCGGTTCCGCGGCAGTATTACATTTCAATATCATCGGGAGAAAGCAGACGGAAGCGGTTTTTCTCGCACTCGAGGATGCCGTCTTTCCGCAGCTTGCTGAGCTCCGCGGACATGGCGCTGCGTTCCACCTCCAGATAATCGGCCAGCGCCTGACGGTCATAGGGAATGGTGAAGCTTTCGCTGCCGTGCTGCTTGGCCTGCAGCAGCAGATAGGCCATCAGTTTCTCTCTGGTGGTTCTGCGGGAGATGATCTCGATCTTTTGGTTGAGGATCAGGTTCTTTTTGGCCACAACCTGCAGCATGTTGTAGATCATCTGGTGGTGAAAGCCGCAGGCATTGCTGCAGGTGGCGGTGATGCGTCGGCTGTCCAGCAGCAGCACCGAACCGTCTTTTGCTGCCACCGCGCTGACGGGAAAGGCTTCCGCACCTGCACAGGCAAAGGTCTCCCCGAAAAGACCTGCAGGGCCGATCCGTGTTAGGATGCTGCGGTTTCCGTAGTAATCTTCGCGGATGATCTGCACGCTGCCCTCCAGCACGATGCCGATGGTCGTGGCGGGATCGCCCTCGCGGAAGATGATCTGATGCTTTTCGCAGCGCACCTGTCTGGCACCGAGGCAGCCCAGCATGGGGATGCGGTCTTCCTCACGGATGCCTGCGAACAGGGCGCAATTGGATAAAATTTTAGGATCAATTCTCAAAATGATCCCTCCTTTGTTGGAAATCCAACAGACTTTCTGCGGTGATTATAGTATACTGAAGCCACAAAGTCAAGGAGGGATGCAATATGACAATGAGCGGATGCCAGGGGAAACCGAGAACCCCCACCATTCTGGAAAAAACCTGCCCCAGATGCGGCCATGAAATCGAGATGTTTTCCATCGATTCCCAGATGAGCTGCGAAAACTGCGGCTTTGTGGCCTATAACGATACCTTGAGCTGCGTGCAGTGGTGCCAATATGCCCGCCAGTGCGTTGGCGATGAAATGTATGAGCATATGATGAAGATCGCGGCGCAGCAGAAGGCTGCCGCCGCAGAGGAAAGAAGAAGAAAACAGGAGGCGAAATCGGCATGATCCGCAGAATCATAACCATTGATGAAGAACGCTGCAACGGCTGCGGCCTTTGCGCGGAGGCCTGCCATGAGGGTGCCATCGGCATCGTGGACGGCAAGGCGAAACTTTTGCGGGAGGATTACTGTGACGGTCTGGGCGACTGTTTGCCCGCCTGTCCCATGAATGCCATCTCCTTTGAGGAGCGGGAAGCGCCTGCCTACGATGAGGCGGCGGTGCTGCGCGCCAAGGAAGAGAAGCAGAAGGCGGCGCCCAAGGCGCAGCCTCTGCCATGCGGCTGCCCGGGAACGATGGCAAAAGCCATCAAGCGGGAGTCTGCGGCACCCGTACCCTTTGAGATGCCCACCCTTTCCAGCCAGCTGCGCCAGTGGCCTGTGCAGATCAAGCTTGCTCCCGTCAACGCACCCTATTTTAACGGGGCCAACCTGCTGATCGCTGCGGACTGCACCGCCTATGCCTACGGCAATTTCCATCAGGAGTTTATCAAAAACCGTGTGACACTGATCGGCTGCCCCAAGCTGGATGCCGGTGACTACAGCGAAAAGCTGACCGCCATCCTGCAGCAGAATGATATCAAAAGCGTGACCATCGTCCGCATGGAAGTGCCCTGCTGCGGCGGTATCGAGTTTGCCGCCAAAAAGGCCATTCAGAACAGCGGCAAATTCCTGCCCTGGCAGGTGGTAACCATCTCCACCGACGGCAGGATCGTGGATAAGATCTGAAGAACGCGCATATCACCGATACGGCTCCAAACCTCAGTTGAACGCTGCGTTGGAGATTCTTCGCTGCGCTCAGAATGACAAATCGATGGGTACATACACAAAAACAGTCCCGGCAGACAATGCTGCCGGGACTGAAACTGTTTTGCGGAGAATTGCGTCGGGCGGTTTTGTTACGGGGTCTTGGCGCGGTACTGCCGCACATATTCCCCGGGCGGCATGCCGAATTTTCTGCGGAACATGCGGGAAAAGGTGCAGACGTCGGGATAGCCTGCCTGCAGAGCGGCCTCTTTTTGGGAAAGCCCGCCGACCGTCAGAAATTCCGCTGCCCGTTCCAATCGGTAGGAGACCAGATAGGCCTGCGGAGAAAGTCCCGTCTGTCCGCGGAAGAGGCGGCTGAAGTAGCTTCGGCTGAGGCCGAGACCCGCCGCAATCTCCTCTACACGGATGGGTTCGGCATATTCGGACTGGATGTAGTTCATGGCACGGTTGACGTAATCTTCCACACGGTCAGCTTTGGGATTCTGTCGCTCCGCCAGCAGGGAAAAGAACTCATAGAGCAGGCCGCAGACTGCCCATTCCGCCGCGGTGGATTCGCAGGCAGCGATCATGCGGGTGAAAACGGAGGATGCCCACGGGGCGGAAAGCACATCCTGCGTCAGCAGGGAAGAGAAGACGTCCGCGCATTCAAAGCTGACCCAGATATAGGTGAAGGGGTCATCCCGATCGGCTTCGTAACAGGTTCGGTTTCCGGCATGAGAGATAAACAGATCACCGGCGCGGACATCGTGGCGGCGGTCATCCACCAGATAGCGCCCTTTGCCGCGGGTCACATAGTGCAGAACGTGGCGGTCGATATAATGCCAGGGAAAGATCTCGCCGGGATCGCAGGAACTGATGCCGCAGATCCGCGGATTGATGTCATTCAGCTCCAAATTCCTGAGAAAAAACGGACGAAGCATAACAGAACCTCCCAATGAGATTTTGTCACATTATATCAAAGGATGGTGACAGTGTGCAATACCATTCCGTCCGCTGCCGTTATAAAATAAAACCATCGATCCAAACAGGAAAGGATGTATGTACAATGCTGGCAGGTTTCTCTCAGGTCCGCTTTGACGGCGAATTCGATTTCCGCATGGGCGGTACGTTTGTCAACTATATGCAGTCTGAAACGGAATTCCATACCTCTCTCTGCTGCTCCGCGTGGGCAGTAAGCGCAGGCGAAAACAGCTTCATCTGGGTCTCCTGTGATGTGGCGCGCTTTATGGAATGCGATGCCGATTATGTCCGCGAAAAGGTGGAAAAGGCCACGGGTGTTCCCCGCGCCCATGTGCTGGTCTCCGCTACCCATACCCATACCGGCCCCACGGCCCGTCCCAGCATTTCTCCCTTCTTCCCCGCGGGCGACCTTTCCTATTTTGAAAAGGTAGGCGATAAGGCGGCAGAGGCCTGCATCAAGGCATGGGAAAGCATGGGCGAGGTCACGATGTCCTATGCCCGCTGTGATGAGGAGAAATGTGTTCACAACCGCCGCTATCTGATGGAGACCGGTGAGAGTATGATGGAACCCGGAGGCCCCGAATATCCCGGCCGTCTGATGAAGGAAGGGCCGGAGGATACGGAGCTGCAGGCCGTCTGGTTTATGCGGGGCGGCAGACCCGTGGGCATCATCGTCAATTATCAGGCGCATCCTTCGGAGCTTTATGCCATGAAGTATACCTCTGCCGACTACCCCGGCGTCATGAGAAGAACGCTGCAGGCGGTCTACGGCGCCGATGTGCCGGTCATTTTCCTGCAGGGCTGCTGCGGCAATCTGACGCCCCGCGACCATGAGCACGACGCCACATGGGGTCACGGCATCGACGGCGCGGAACGCGTCGGTACCATCCTTGCGGCCGATGTCATGCGCATGATGTCCGTCACCCGCGAGACATCCGATGTTTCTTCCGTCAAAGTCAAGACCATGAAGCAGCGGGTCAATCTCCGCGAGATCTCTGAGGAAGACCTGCGCCGCAGCAATGAGATCTTCGAGCTGCTGGTCACCGACCGTTCTGCCTTTGACAAACTGGATGTTTCCGAAAAGGGCTATGCCAATAAGGTGCGCAACCTGCTCAAAAAGTGGGAGATCGCGCCCTATGAGGACATCCCCATCAGCGCCATCATGCTGGATGATCTGGTGTTCGTCACCAATCCCGCGGAACTGTTCTGTGAATATCAGCTGGATCTCAAGCGGCAGCTGGGCCCGAAGACGATCTGCGTGGAGCTGACCAACGGCGGCATCTGCTATGTGGCTACCAAGCAGGGCTATCTGCTGAAGGGCTATGAGATGAAGCAGGGCTTCTATGACTACCATGCGGGCCAGACCATCGAGGATGCCATGATCCGCCTTGCCAGAGAACTGGGAAAATAAAAGAAAACGGAATATAAAACCGCCGTTCCCGAACATCGAGGGAACGGCGGTTCATCTTTAGCGTGTATGGTAGGAATGGGGAATATCCGTCAATCCAATCAGATAGTCTGCAGAAAGGTTATAAAATCGGCAAAGCTTAACGAGATCGTCGATCTTCAGTTCCGCGCGGCCTGCCTCAATATGATTGTAACCCTGCTGCGATTTGCCGAGAATTTCTCCGAGGGCAGCTTGTGTCAGATCGCGGTCTTCCCGCACGTCCCGAAGGCGTTTTCTGTAGTCCACATCATTTCTCCTGTTCACTCTGGATGTCATACACCATATCATACTCCAAGTTTGAGTATTTAATTTTACTCAAAGATTGAGTAAAATATAGATGTACGGAGGGGAAAATTATGGAACGGAAAAAATGTGGGAATTGTAGTTATTTTGTGCAGCACGATGGGTTGGGAGATCGGTCATTTTACCGCTTATGCTGCGGTCATTGTACCCGATTTGCCCCCAAAGGAAGAAAACCCGATACGCAGGCGTGCGAACATTTTGTCGCAGGAGAAGCGGACGCAGATCGGTTTGTGACCGGAGAATACCTCAGCAAGGAGCTGCTGCAGTATGTACTTCGGCTGAAACTACTGCCGGAGCATGAGAAAGAAAGCAAACAATTTGAACGCTGAAACACCGCAGAGGTATTGACCTCTGCGGTGTCATTTGACTTTATCAATTATTTTGTATCAAATCCCGCTGTCTGTTAGCGCAGCAAATACCGGGTGAGCTTGTCGGGGAAGTTGACGGTCATGCCCTCGGTATCGAGGCTGCAGACCTGCTCCATCAGCGCAGGATCGCTGACGCTCCAGAGGCGGACGGAAAGACCGTGCCGTTCTCTCAGAGAATGCCGTGCAGGAACAGGCCGATCACGAAAAGATGCAGCGGATAATAGAGATAAAACACCCATTTCATCACGCGGTTAAAGGTTCGCGAGCCGCTTCGTCCGCCGTTGTAGCGGCGCAGGATGGGAATGGCCAGCACCGTGCCCATCTGCAGAATGCCGTAGATAGGATCCAGCGCCAGACAGTACACAACGGCGTAAATGGCGCAGTAGAACACCATCCAGCCCATTTGCACGCGGAAATTGCCGCGGTTCGTGCCGAAGGCAAGGATGCACAGGGCGGCAATGCAGCTCCAGTCTGCGGGAAGGCTGACGAGGCAGATGAGGAGGATCAGCAGGGCTCGCGTAAGCTCGCTTCGGATGCGGGAACTGTGTGCAACGCGGAGCATCACAAGTCCCCATGCCAGCGACCACAGGACGCCGGTCTGATCCAGCAGCCTGCCGTCCGCAAAGGGAAGAAACGAGCGCCAGCCGCAGAAACCGACGGAAAAGAACCGATAGGCAAAATGGGAGATCAGTGCGAAGAGGAAGAGCCTTGCGGTGTATTTGCGCACATTTCGGGTGTGATGATACCCCTCCGCGATGAAATAGCACATGATGGGGCAGGTGACTCTGCCCAAAAGATGCAGCAGCAGCGGCAGGGGAGCGGTGTCATAGCCGGGAAATACCGCCCAGGCGATATGATCCACTGTCATGGCCAGGATCGCGATCAGCTTGATGGCGTTGGAATCCAATTGCTTTTGTTCCGTTTGCACGGCCAATCCCCCCCCTCTGATTGTTTTTTCATTATATCGCAGGATCAGACAAGATGCAACGGATGAACGGAGATCCTGACGTATGCCGCGATGAAAGTCGATCATCCATGCGACCGACAAAGAAAAACGCAGAGGCCGAAGCCTCTGCGTTTTGTGATACGGTAATGGAAACTTAGATTCTGGCAACGCCGGAGTCGCGGGCAGCCTGAGCAACGGCAGCAGCGACAGCGGGGCCGACACGGGGGTCAAATGCCTTGGGGATGATGTAGTCTTCGTTCAGCTCTTCGTCGGAGATCAGGTTGGCCAGAGCCATGGCAGCAGCCATCTTCATCTCTTCGTTGATGTCGCTGGCGCGAACGTCGAAGGTGCCGCGGAAGATGCCGGGGAAGGCCAGAACGTTGTTGACCTGGTTGGGATAGTCGGAACGGCCGGTGGAGATAACACGGGCGCCGCCTGCCTTGGCATCGTCGGGGAAGATCTCGGGAGTGGGGTTGGCGCATGCAAAGACGATAGCGTCCTTGTTCATGGTCTTGACCATTTCGGTGGTCAGAGTGCCGGGAGCGGAAACGCCGATGAAGACGTCAGCGCCCTTGATGACATCGGCCAGAGAACCGGCTTCCTGATTGAGGTTGGTGACCTGAGCCATTTCTTCC
>JAFSHY010000045.1 GCA_017440065.1 Oscillospiraceae bacterium
AGCCTTCGGGCAGACGGGTGATAAAATCATGGGCATTGGCCAGCTTGGCGGCCTCGATGCATTCTTCGTCTGTGGCATCCAGCTTGCCGTAGCGGATATTGTCCATGACGGTGCCGGTGAACAGGTTGGTATCCTGCAAAACGATGCCCAAAGAGCGGCGCAGATCCGCCTTTTTGATCTTGTTGATATTGATGCCGTCGTAGCGGATCTTGCCGTCCTCAATGTCATAGAAGCGGTTGATGAGGTTGGTGATGGTGGTCTTGCCGGCACCGGTGGCGCCCACGAAGGCGACCTTCTGGCCGGGGCGGGCATAGAGGGTGATATCATGCAGGACAGTCTTCTCCGGCACATAGCCGAAGTCCACGTTGTACATGGTGATGTCGCCCTTCAGCTCGGTGTAGGTCACGGTGCCGTCGGCCTGGTGGGGATGGCGCCATGCCCAATGGCCGGTACGTTCGGGGCATTCGGTGATGCTGCCGTCTTCGGCGATGCGGCAGTTGACGAGGGTGACGTAGCCTTCGTCCACCTCCGGCGCCTCGTCCATCAGATCAAAGACGCGCTCCGCGCCCGCCAGCGCCATGACGATGGCATTGATCTGGTTGGAGACCTGCGAGATGGGCTGGTTGAAGGTGCGGGAGAGTAGCATGAAGGTCATCAGATTGCCGAGGCTCAGAAGCCGGCCTTCGGAGGCCACCACGATGGCCCCGCCCACGATGGCCAGCACGGCATACTGGATGTAGCCGAGGTTGTTGTTGATCGGGCCCATCATGTTGGAGAGCCGTCCCGCGGTAAAGGCATTGCGGCAAAGCTCCTCATTGAGGGCATCGAATTCCCTGCGGCAGGTCTCTTCATGGTTGAAGACCTTGACGACCTTCTGACCGTGGATCATTTCTTCCACATAGCCGTTGAGGGCGCCGAGGGATTTCTGCTGGCCGACAAAGTACTTGGCGGACTTGCCCACGATCTTTACGGTAACCATCAGGATACAGGAAACGGTCACGAGGATCACCAGCGTCAGGATCCACGAAGCCCGCAGCATGGCGGAAAAGACCACGATCAGCGTGATGATGGAGCTGACACACTGGGGGATGGACTGGGAGACCATCTGGCGCAGGGTGTCGATGTCGCTGGTATAGCGGGACATGATATTGCCCGCGGTATTGGAATCGAAGTAGCGCAGGGGCAGCCGCTGCATTTTGGTGAACATCTCGTCACGGATACGCTTCTGCGTGCCCTGACTGACGGGGATCATCAGCAGCTGGTTGAGGAAGGAGGCCAGCATACCGCAGAGGAAGATGCAGCCGATGCCGATCAGATAGCGGATGAGCGGGCCGAAATCCGTCGACCCGGAGGCTACCATGGGCAGCAGATAGTCATCCACCAGCTTGCCGATGGATTCGCTGCCGGTGGTCTGCGCCACGGCGGCCATGATGATGCAGAAGAAGACACCGATCAGATTGGGAATGTACTTCTTCATGTAGGAAAGCAGACGCAGCAGCGTCTTTTTGGGGTTTTTGGCCTTACGGCCGTCGCCTCTCATTCTCACAGGGGGCATTACTCGTCACCGCCCTTTCTCTGGGATTCAAAGACCTCGCGGTAGATGGCGGAGGTCTGCATCAGGGTCTCGTGAGTGCCGGTGTCGGCAATGGCGCCGCCGTCCATGACCACGATGAGATCGGCATCCTGAATGGAGGAGATGCGCTGGGCGATGATCAGCTTGGTCACGCCCGGCAGCTCTTCACGGAAGGCCTTGCGGATCATGGCGTCGGTGTGGGTATCCACCGCGGAGGTGGAATCGTCCAGAATGAGGATCTTCGGCTTCTTGAGCAGAGCGCGGGCGATGCAGAGCCGCTGGCGCTGACCGCCGGAAACGTTGGTGCCGCCCTGATCCAGCACGGTGTCATAGCCGTCGGGGAAGGAGGAGATGAAATCGTGGGCGCAGGCAAGACGGCAGGCATGGATCATCTCCTCATCTGTGGCGTCGGGATTGCCCCAGCGGAGGTTTTCTTTGATCGTGCCGGAGAAGAGAACGTTCTTCTGCAGCACCATGGCCACGTTATCGCGCAGCACCTGCAGGTCATAGTCCCGCACGTCCCGTCCGCCGACCTTGACAGAGCCTTCCGTGGCGTCGTACAGGCGCGGGATCAGCTGCACCAGCGTGGATTTGGAGGAGCCGGTGCCGCCCAGAATGCCCACGGTTGCGCCGGCGGGGATCACCAGGTTCACATCCTTCAGCGCCCGCAGTCTGGCGGTGGCGGAATAGCGGAAGCTGACATTGGTAAATTCAACAGAGCCGTCGGTCACCTCGGTGACGGGCTTCGTGGTGGGAGAGATCAGATCGGGGGATTCCGTCAGCAGCTCATAGCAGCGCTTCAGGGGAGAACGGCTCATGGTCAGCATGACGAAGACCATGGAGAACATCATGAGGGAGGAAAGGATCTGCGTGGTGTAAGTAAACATGGAGCTGAGCTGGCCGGTGGTCAGACCCATGGCGGGGTTGTTGCCGGAGGCAATGACCATTTTGGCGCCGAACCACGAGATGGCCAGCATGCAGCCGTAGACGCAGAACTGCATGATGGGATTGTTGAGCGCCATGATGCGCTCCGCCTTGCAGAAGTCCTTGAAGATGGAGCCGGAAATGCCGGTGAACTTTTCCGTTTCCTTCTCCTCGCGGACGAAGGATTTGACCACGCGGATGCCGTGGATGTTCTCCTGCACCACGTTGTTGAGCCGGTCATAGGTGCGGAACACGCGGTCGAAGATCTTGAACACGGTGGGCACCAGCAGAACGAGGCAGGTGATGAGGATGGGCAGCGCAGCGCAGAAGATGAGGCTCAGCCGCACGTTGATGTTCATGGCGGAGATCATGGCGAGGATCAGCATCATGGGGCTGCGGATGGCCATACGGATCAGCATCTGGAAGCTCATCTGCAGGTTCGCCACATCGGAGGTCAGACGGGTGACGATGGATGAGGTGGAGAACTTATCGATGTTGCTGAAGCTGAAATTCTGCACGTGGTGGAACATGTCGTGGCGCAGGTTTTTGGCAAAGCCCGTGCCTGCGCGGGAGGCAAAGATGGCCGAAGCCACGCCGAAGCAGAGGCTGCAGATGGCCAGCACCACCAGCAGGATGGATTTGGAGACGACGGTCTGCATATCCTGCAGGACGATGCCGTAGTCGTAAAGGTCGGCCATGGTCAGCGGGATCAGCACCTCCATACTGACCTCGCCGATCATGCAGAGCGGGCTGAGCAGCGCCGCCCATTTGTATTCCCGAATGCAGCGGGCAAGACGTTTGATCATGGGGTTTCCTCCTGTTCTGCGGAAGGTTTTCGGCTCACGGTGGCGCCGAGGTTTTGCATGGCAAGGGAGAGAAGACGGTGGAATTCCGCGATCTCCTGCCTGCTCATGCCGGAAAGGGCCTGCGTTTCCACCGCGTCCAGCTGGCGGATCACGGCATCATGCGCCTGCAGCCCTTTTTCTGTGACAAGGATCTGCTTTCGCCGCTTGTCGGTCTCGCCGGCGCGGAAGGTCACAAAGCCCTTTTTCTCCAGCCGGCTGAGAATACCGGAAACGGTGGGGTGGGAAAATTCAAATTCCCGTTCCAGATCCCGCGGGTAAACCGGCTGATCCCGGTGATGGATCAGATAGCCCACGAAAAAGGCCTGCGAGCCGGTCAGCCCTACTTCCGCGGTGCGTCGGTTGGCTTCCTGCGCGAAGGCGGCGGAGAGCGTCCGCAGCTTTGCGCCGATATGGCCGCAGCAATTCATGGCGGCACCTCTTTTCGAAAAATGTAGCACGCTACCAAGTTTGGTAGCGTGCTACATAATACCATGAATGCCATGGAAAATCAAGGCAAAGCATATGAAGAAAGTGTGAACGATCAGCCGATGCTGGCCACGGGCGTGGGGCGGTCGGGATCCCAGACATCCTCAATGGCATAAAGGTCTTCCAGCATATAGGGATGGTGCCACATGCGGTAGCCGTCCAGATTTCGCCTTCCGCCGCGGAAATAGACGTCGCCCAGATCGTGGAAATAAACCGAGCTGTCCACGGTGAAGTAATAGCGGAAGCCGTCTTCATACAGGGCGGCGAACTTGGCATTGTTGAAGGTGTAGGGGACGAGGCCTTCAATGTCCGAACCGTGGGGATAGATCAGAATGTCCGTTTCGCCGAGGATCGGTTCCACGGTCGCTTCCCACTTGTCGGCATCAGCGGCCACGCGTTCCGCACCGCGGTCACCGTAGTTGATGTGGCCGTAGGAATGACTGGCGATGTCCCAGCCCTGCTGCCGCAGCGTATCTGCCACGAAGGCGGCGGCCTCTACCTCCGCCGCGTAGGCTTCGCTGCCGAGGGCAGTCTCATAGGAGGGCTTGGTGCGGTAGCCAAGGACGCCCTCATAGCCGGTGAAGGCCAGAATGGCGCGGGCGCCGCGGTAGGAGAAGTCGGGATGCTCTGCGATGAAGCGGTTCAGAATGGGAACAAGGTCATAGTCGCCCGTCACCACGGTGCCGTCGGGCTGCATGTATTCGCAGGTGGGCAGGCCGTCCTCGCCGATGATGATGCGGTGGGCGAAGCCGTCGCCGGTGGGATCGGGCCTGGCGGGGATCTCATTCATGCCGTCGGTGCTGCCGATCATATAGCCGTAGTAGTTGACGTCATCCTGGCTCATCATGAAGGGCGTCTTGCCTTCGGGCAGCAGGATCTCGCCGTAGCGGAAGCTGACGCTGCCGTCCTCGTTCGTGACCTCATAGGCCACATCATAGGGCGAGACCAGCACGTAGCCCTTTTTGTAGAGGATCTCCAGAATGGCTTCGAATTCGGAGATGGTGGTCATATACATGTTGTAGCCCACGGAGTCGCTGTCGCCGTCAAAGGCGCGGGCATTGTCCGCGATGAGGGAATGGAAGAACACATGGGTGATCGTGCTCATATTGGGGTAAGGCTTCAGCGCCGCTTCGGCGGCGTCGTATTCTTCCAGCCTGGCGGTGATCTGCGGATCGGTTTCCCAGCCCTCCAGCTCCTGCAGCAGAACTCTGGCGGCGGGATAATCGTAGCCGGCTGCCAGCAGATCGGCTTCCGCGATGGCGGCCTCCAGCTGCTCCGGCGGGATGACCGGTTCGGGCTCCGGCTCCGGTTCGGGCTCGGGGTCCGGTTCGGGCTCGGGTTCCGGTTCGGGCTCGGGTTCCGGTTCGGGTACGGGTTCCGGTTCCGGTGCGGGTTCGGATTCCGGTTCAGGCTCCGGTTCGGGAACAGGCTCGGCGGGAACATCCGTCTGTTCGGAGGAGGACGGTTCGCCGGAAAGATCCTGCATCGTGAAATCCGGACGGGAAAACAGAAGATAGGCGCCCATCGCCAGAAGAATGAACAGCAGCACAGCGGCAATGGACAGTAGAATTCGGATGATCTTGGATTCGCGGGACATCGTCGCCCTCCTTTCTCTCTTTCAATAGGATAGACGGATTTTTGCGCGGTATGTTACAGAATCACAGGAAAAATGCGGAACGGACGGAAAAGGAATGGCCCATAGAGCAGCTCTATGGGCCATAGGATTTGTGCGGGGAGGCTTACGGGCCGGGCACGGGCAGCGGACGGGCGGAATCGAGGATCTCTTCCGCATCCACCAGATCTTCCACGGATTCGGGGAAGTGATAGAGGCGGTAGCCGTCCAGGCTGCGGCGGTTGCCGCGGAAGTAGCTGGCGCCGATCTGATGCCAGTAGGGCGCGCTGTCCTTGTTGAAGAAGAAGCGGTAGCCGTCTTCGTAGAGCACGACGAACTTATAGTTGTTGCCGTCGTACATCTCGAGACCTGCGATATCGGAGCCGTTGGGGAAGATGAGGATATCGGTCTCGCCGATGATGCTCTCCACGGTGTCTTCAAACTTGGTGGAGTCGGCATCGACCACCACGGAGTCGACCTTACCGTAGTTGGGCATGCCGTAGGTCATACTGGCCAGATCCCAGCCGTGGTCGCGGAGCCACTGGGCCACTTCCTTGGCGCCTTCCACTTCCTGCTCGTAGAGCTCGGTACCCAGAGCGGTTTCGTAGGAGGGCTTGGTGCGGTAGCCGAACACGCCTTCATAGCCGGAAACGGCAATGATGGCACGGGCGCCGTGGTGGGAGAAATCGGGATGCTTTTCAATGAAGCTTTCCAGAATGGGGATGAGGTCATAGTCGCCGGTATGCTCGGTGCCGGCGGCATCGATGTAGACGGCGGTGATCTCATCGTTCTCAATGACAAGGCGGCTGGCAAAGCCGTCACCTTCGGCATTGGCGAAGACAGGGGTCTCGTTGGAGCCGTCGGCATTGCCAATCATGGTGCCGTAGTAGTTGACCTGATCCTGGCTCATCATGATGGGCGTCTTGCCGGCGGGCAGACGGATCTCACCGTACTTGTAGCTGGTGAAATCGTTGCCTTCCTCGGTGAAGGGCACGATGACATCGTAGGGGGAGACCAGCACGAAGCCCTTTTCATAGAGGGATTCCAGAATGGCTTCGAACTCGGCCACGGTGGTGTAGTACATGTTGTAGTTGTTGGTCTGCTCGTCACCGTCAAAGGCCCGGTCGGTATCCACGATCAGAGACTGGAAGTACACATGGGTGATGGTGCTCATGGCGGCGTAGGGAACCAGAGCGGCATCGGCAGTCTCGTATTCCTGGATCTTCGCGGTGATGGTGGCATTTTCAGACCAGCCCGCCACCTTTTTGAGGTGATCGATGGCACCCTTGTAGTCGTAGCCGGCAGCGATCAGATTCGCCTCGGAGATGGCCTGTTCCGCGGCTTTCGCAGCGGCTTCGGCTTCTGTCTCGGCGGGATCCTCGGGCTGTACGGTATCGGCCAGAGAGGTTTCGTCCTCATCGGGGGTCTTGTCCTTGCCGACATTCTTCACCAGAGCCACAATGGCCATGATGATCAGAGTCAGGCAGAGAAGTGCCAGCAGGCAGAGGCGGATCAGCGGCCAGTAATGGATCAGGATCCGCTGCCATCTGGGGCGGCGTTTCTTCTTGGGACGGGGTGTTGTGTTGGTGGATTGTTCAGACATAGTTGTCCTCCTTCGTATGATCCGAAATGTGCGCAGAAATTCGCAAAAACGGAAAATGCGGTTGTATACTTAAATTTCTCTCTCTATTTTTAAGGTTTCGGAGAAATACAGCAACTATGTAAACGCCGGGAGGCACCGGCGGAAGCTTTGTCTGAATGGGGCTTGCGGGAACGGGAAAAGGTTATGCGAGGATGTCGATAGGGCCGACGCGGCGGTCGTTGACCAGCATGCCGGTCATGGCGGGGACGCGGAACATCTGTGTGAAGCGGACGCATTTGCAGAGGAAGAGGTAGTAGATATTTTTGCCGCAGCCCAGCATGGTCTCCAGATTGGCCTGACCCTTGGAAAGGATCACATCGGCGGTATCCAGCGCATCGCGGGCTTCGCTGCCCAGATGCTCCAGCTCCATGCCGGGAATGGCGGAGCCGTTGTCGATGATGCGGGCAAAGCGGCCGATCCCGGCGGCTTCCGCGTCCTCGCGCAGCGCGTCATTGAGGGCGGGCGCACCGCGGACACAGGCGGTCAGAGAAATCTGTGGAAAGTCGCGGGCAAGAACCTCCAGCACCAGACGGTCGAGGACGATCTCGCCGGCATTGTCACACACCAGCAGGAAGCTGCGGGCGGTTTCCAGATCTCTGCGGAAGCAGGCATATTCTGCGCTGTCCACGGGATAGGTCTGCGCGCTGTCCAGCAGGGCGTCCAGCTTACCGAAATCCACATCGTTGCCGAAGGCGGCAAAGTCGATGTAGTTGCCGATGCGGCTGTACTGCAGGGCAGCCAGCAGCGGATCTTCGGCGGAAAACACGGCTTCCCGCAGACGGGGCAGACGCTCCAGCAGGATCTCGCCCGAACGCTGCTTCAGCAGCTGCTGCGGGTCGGAGGCAAGGGGGAAATAGCGGCGGTAGGCGGCGTCAAAGTGCGGGATCAGATAGGGCGCGGCAACGCCGTCGGGGGCATTGGCGAGAATGAAGAAAAACTCCTTCGCGCAGGCCAGCTTCTTTTCGCTGTCCTGCTGACCGCGGATCCGGTCCAGCTGCATCCGCATGAGGCATTCCGCACAGGTGAAACCGAACTGCATAGGCTGCCTCGCTTATTTGTGGTAGAGCTTGGCGGTCTGATAGGCAGCTTCCATGGTCACATGAACGCCCAGCCGCTTGAAGACGTCTTCGTCCACGCGGGAAAGGATGACGGTGGAATGGAATTCGCTGCCGCGGAGCTTGCTCAGCTGATCCATGGCCAGCTTGGCGGTGGGGTTGGTGACGGCGCAGATGGAGAGGGCGACCAGCACCTCATCCGTGTGCAGCAGCGGATTTTTGCTGCCCAGATGGGAGACCTTCAATGCCTGAATGGGCTCAATGATGGCGGGCGCGATGAGGTCGATGCCGTCATGGATGTTGGCCAGCAGCTTCAGCGCGTTGAGCAGGGCTGCGGAGGACGCGCCCATCAGCTCGGTGGTGCGACCGGTGACGATGGTACCGTCGGGCAGCTGCATGGCAGCGGCAGGGCCGCCGGTGCGTTCTGCCACCGCCAGAGCGGGCGGCACGCAGGGACGCATATCGGGCGTCAGATGCAGGTTGTTCAGCAGCATCTCCAGCTTCTTCACCTCGGTGACTTCCGCCGTACCCTGCCGCAGGGCGGTGCGGGCGGTGAAGTAGCGGCGCAGGATCTCCTGACAGGAGGCTTCACGGCAGGCTTCGTCATCCACGATGGCCTTGCCAACCATGTTGACGCCCATATCCGTGGGGCTCTTGTAGGGGCAGGTGCCGTAGATGCGCTTGAACATGGCCTCCAGCACGGGGAAGATGGCGATGTCGCGGTTGTAGTTGACGGTGGTCTCGCCGTAAGCTTCCAGATGGTAGGGGTCGATCATGTTGACATCGGAAAGGTCGGCGGTGGCTGCTTCGTAAGCCAGATTGACGGGGTGCTTCAGCGGCAGATTCCAGACGGGGAAGGTCTCGAATTTGGCGTAGTCGGCCTTGCAGCCCCGCTCATGCTCGTGGTAGAGCTGGCTGAGGCAGACCGCCATCTTGCCGGAACCGGGGCCGGGCGCCGTGACCACGACCACGGGATGAGTGGTCTCGATGTACTCGTTGCGGCCGAAGCCCTCTTCGCTGACGACGAGTGCAAGGTCGGAGGGATAGTTTTCGATGGGGTAGTGGCGGTAGACCTTGATGCCGAGGGACTGCAGCTTGCGCTGGAAGGCATCGGCGGAGCGCTGGGCGCGGTACTGCGTCAGCACCACGGAGCCGACGCAGAGGCCGATCTCGCGGAAGGTATCGATGAGGCGCAGCACTTCGACGTCATAGGTGATGCCGAGGTCGCCGCGGCGCTTGTTCTTTTCAATGTCGGCAGCACAGATGGCGATGACGATCTCTGCCTGATCGCGGATCTTCAGCAGCATCCGCATTTTGCTGTCGGGCTGGAAACCGGGCAGCACGCGGGATGCGTGGTAGTCGTCAAAGAGCTTTCCGCCGAATTCCAGATAGAGTTTTCCGCCTGCGGACTGCATCCGTTCAAGGATCTTGTCTGTCTGCAGGGAGAGGTATTTTTCGTTGTCGAAACCGATCTTCATTGATGGGATCCTCCCGATGTACAAAAGTACGGAGTATACAAACAATAATCTAGCATACATCATAGCACTTTTGCGCAAGAATTGCAATGGATAGAGCAGGATTTTCCTGAAGAAACGAGCAAAATGTATGGAAAAAACGGGATTTCTGTGCTATGATGGGAAAAAATGGGGCGAAAGGAGCGGCGTAATGCGAAAATTTGCAAAGATCTATCTGGAAATTTCCAACTTATGTAACCTAAACTGTGCCTTTTGCCCCGGAACAAAGCGCAAGCCCCAAGCAATGAGCGAAGAAGATTTGCGGGCGCTGCTGCCGAAACTGCGGCCGTATACGGATTTTCTCTATTTCCATCTGATGGGAGAACCCCTGTGCCATCCGCTGCTGGGGCGCTTTCTGGCGCTGGCGGGAGAGCAGGGCTTTCGTGTGATCCTGACCACCAACGGCACACTGCTGCCAAAGCAGCAGGAGGTTCTGCTGGCTTCTCCTGCCCTGCACAAGGTGAATGTATCCCTGCATGCCTTTGAGGCCAACGATCTGAGCGTGCCGTTTTCGGAGTACCTGCGGGATTGCTTCTCCTTCGGGCAGGCGGCGCAGGGCAAGGTGCTGACGGTCTACCGCCTCTGGAATCACGGCGGAGCGGAGGCGCGCAACGGCGAAATCCTCGCGGCCATGGAGGCGGCGTTCCCGAAGCCGTGGCAGCAGGAGCGGCGCGGTTACCGCCTGGCGGACAGAGTGTACCTGGAATACGGCGATAAATTCGACTGGCCGGATCTTGCGGCAGAGGACGGCGGTGAGGCGGGCTTCTGCTACGGTCTGCGGGATCAGCTGGGCATCCTCTGCGACGGCACGGCAGTACCCTGCTGCCTGGATCACGAGGGCGATCTTGCGCTGGGCAATCTGCACACGCAGACCATGGAGGAGATCCTTTCCTCTCCGCGGGCACAGGCGATCTACAACGGCTTTTCCGCCCGCAAAGCGGTGGAGCCGCTGTGCAGACGGTGCGGCTACGCGAACCGGTTTAAAAAATGAATGGAGGATCTGATTGTGGATCAGTTTACAAAGGAACTTTTAAAGGCAATGGACGAAGCGGAAAAGCTGGGCTGCCGCATGGTGAAATTCCGTCAGACGGCAGAAAAGTACGGCGGTGTGGAAACGGCGAAGGAATACCTGCGCAGGAACCGCTTTTCGGACGGATTTGACCTGCTGGCCGAAAAGGGCCGCCTGGATCTGACCATGGAGGCGCTGGCGGTCAAGGGCAAGCATGGCGCGCTTTTTACGGATGACGAGATCAACCGCTGCTTCGAGCGCCTGTGCGACGCGGGCTATTATGTGTATCGGAAATGAGGAGCCTATGAATATTTGCGTATTCGGCGCGGCCAGCAATGCCATTGCGGCGCGCTATCTGGAACAGGTGGAAGCCTTCTCCGCGGAGCTGGCAAGGCGCGGCCACGGGCTGGTGTTCGGCGGCGGCGCTACGGGACTGATGGGAGCGGCTGCCCGCGGAGCGGCAAAGGCCGGAGGCTATATCCTTGGTGTCGCCCCTTCCTTTTTTAATGTAGAGGGTGTGCTGTATCAGAACTGCACGGAATTTATCTATACGGAGACCATGCGCGAGCGCAAGCAGACCATGGAAGCCCGCTCCGACGCGGTGGTCATGGTACCGGGCGGCATCGGTACATTCGAAGAATTCTTTGAGATGCTCACGCTGAAGCAGCTGGGCAGAAACAACAAGCCCATCGCGGTCTTCAATGTGGGCGGCTATTTTGATGAAATGGAAGCCATGCTGCAGAAGTCCGCGAGGGAGGGCTTTATGTCCGAAGGAACGCTGGCGCTGTACCGCTGCTTCTCGGACGGAACGGCGCTGCTCGACTATCTGGAGCAGTATCGGGAGGAGCATCCCGAGGCCGACGCGGTCAGCCTCAATCATATCCGGGGCAGCCGCTGAAGGAACGGAAAAGCTTTGACGAACGGAAGAAAATGTCGTATGCTTGAGAAAAAAGAGAGAGGATGATCCCATGAACATTTTGGTCAGCGCGTGTCTGATGGGTGTGTGCTGCCGCTGGGACGGCGATACCAACGGCCCTCATCCCGATATCGAGGCTTTGATGAAGGAGCATCACCTGATCCCCATCTGTCCGGAGATCATGGGCGGTCTGCCCACGCCCCGCCATCCCGCGGAGCGCCGCGGCAGGATCGTGGCCACGCGGAACTATACGGATGTGACGGAGCAGTATGAGCGCGGCGCGGAAGAAGCGCTGAAGCTGGCGCATCTCTACCGCTGCAAGTATGCCATTCTGAAGGAACGCAGCCCCTCCTGCGGCAGCGGGAAGATCTATGACGGCACCTTCAAGGGCAATCTGGTGCGCGGCGACGGCGTAACAGCCGAGCTGCTCAAGTCCTTCGGTGTCACCGTGATCGGCGAATCGCAGGTGGCGGGCTACACATTTGAAGAGTGAACCGCTCAGTGTGAAGACATTCGGCAATCAAATGCCTCCGGTCTGTCATTCTGAGCGAAGCGAAGAATCTCCTGTCTGTCGTTTTGTGTCAGACGGGAGATTCTTCGTCGTTTCACGCCTCGGATTGACAGAGGAGAAAGATCCTTGTAATGAATTTAAGGAATTCTTAATGACCGCTGCAGAGGGTTAGCTGTTATGATACAGACAGAAGAATCCCGAACAAAAGGAGAAGTTGTGATGAAAAAGAAACTCATTCTTTCGGCTGCGTTTCTGGCCAGCCTGTTGCCGATGCTGCTGAATCAATACGGTGGGGCAAAGGGCGTGCAGGAGATCACCGGCCTCATCAATCTGCTGAATCCCATTGGAATCCTGGCTGCGGTCTGCTTTGCGGTGGGCGTTTGGATGCCGCTGGGCGATGCGAAAGTCGGAAAGCTGCTGGGGGCATTGGGTGCGATCGGTATGGTAATCTCGGAGGTGTACAAGTATTTTACATGGTATGTGATGACGATCACGGGGGAATCCAGCCTTACCAACAGCATTCGGTTCGCGTTTCCGGAATTTTATATCGGGTTGGCAGTGTCACTGGTCATGGTCGCCGCCTATTTCGTCATCGATCAAACAGTACCGGCGGGTGAACGGTGAATGAGGGATTCTTCCCGTCAAGCCATCCCTGGCTCTCCCTTTGGGAGAGCTGGCAAGCGAAGCGAGCCTGAGAGGGTACGCGGGCGATCACCCGCCCCTACGGAAAATTAGGGGCCCCCGCGAAGCCTGCTTCGTGGGGAAAAGGAAGAATGGCAGTTGCGGCTGACAAATTCGCATGAAATGCGGATTTGCAGAAAGCTGCTGCCATTCTGACGTTGTAGGGTGCGGCATTTATGACGCACCGTGTTCGGGAATCAATGATCGGCAGACAGGAGATTCTTCACCGCTTCGCGGTTCAAAATGAAAAACCGGTAATGTTCCGTTCTGTTTGCAGGGCAGAGGTTTTGCCACCTGCGGGAGGCAGATTGCCGCTCCTACGACGATGATTGCCAACGATTTGATAAACTTGAATTTGTCTGACTGTTACGCACCGTACCAAAGCCTCCCCTGTGTAAGGGGAGGTGGGCAAAATCTTCGATTTTGCCCGGAGGGGTTGCCTTTGTCGGAACCAGACAATCCCTCAGTCAGCTGCGCTGACAGC
>JAFSHY010000046.1 GCA_017440065.1 Oscillospiraceae bacterium
CATGTACACCACGGGCAACGAAGAGCGCTCCTGAATGGGCTTTACAATCATGGAAAGCTTTATTCTTCATCTGCGCGTAACCTCGAAGGAAGGCAAGGGAACGACCGTACATATGAAGCGGCGGATCATGAAACGGGGTCTCTGATGCAGAGCACCAATCTGGAACCGCTGATCGAAGCGGCGCAAAACGGAAACAGGGATGCATCAGAGCAGCTGCTGGTGGAGAATTCGGGACTCATCTGGTCTGTGGCGAGACGGTATTTCGGCAGAGGAGTGGATGCGGATGATCTGTATCAACTGGGCTGCGTGGGCTTTCTGAAGGCCATAGAAGGGTTTGATCCTGCCTACGGTACGATGTTTTCCACCTATGCCGTTCCTAAAATCGCAGGAGAGATCCGTCGATTCCTGCGGGATGACGGCACGATCAAGGTCAGCAGAACGCTGAAGGAGCAATCCGCGTTTATCAAAGCCACAAGACAGAAGCTGATCGCAGGGCTGAACAGAGAACCCACCGTCCTGGAGCTGGCAGCGGAAACAGGACTTACTCCCGAAGAGATCGCCATGGCGGAAACCGCCACCGCCTCCACAGAGTCCATTCAGAAGGAGACAGGAGAGGACGGCTTTACGCTGGAAGATGTTCTGACGGAAGAAGGGGAGGAAGAACGGATGCTGGAACGCATCGCGCTGCGGGAAGCCATCGGGAAGCTGCCCCAAAGGGAACAGATGATTATCAACCTCCGATACTTCCATGCGCTGACGCAGGAACGCGTGGCGCATATCCTTCATGTGTCGCAAGTACAGATCTCGCGGCTGGAAAAACGTGCCATCGCAAAACTGCGTGAATTTATGCAGTATACCATTTGACCTTCCGGTAAAAATCGTCTAAAATAGGGGCAAACATATGAATGGAACAGACAAAGGTCTGTAGGTGAAGCTATGACCCCTGAATTTGAAAAACGGTTTATAAAAGCCAGAAGGCAGCATATTGAATCGCGGTTTCTTTCCTTAAATCCGCAGCAGCGTTTGGCGGTGTTGAAAACGGAAGGCCCGCTCCTGCTGCTGGCGGGTGCCGGCAGCGGCAAGACCACGGTGCTGATCCACCGCATCGCCAATCTGATCTGCTACGGCCGCGGCTCGGACAGCAATGAGATTCCGGATCATATTACAGAAGAAGACGTTCTGTTTCTTGAGTCGGAACAGGCACGTTTCGCGGATCGTGAAAAAGCTGATCGACTTTGCAGACTTGATCCCGCCGTTCCCTGGAGCATCATTGCCATTACCTTTACGAACAAGGCTGCCAATGAATTGAAGGATCGCCTTACCGCTATGCTGGGTGAGGATGGCCGTTCCGTATGGGCAATGACCTTCCACTCCGCCTGCTGCCGTATTCTCAGACAGGATATCGGCCTTCTTGGTTATGAATCCAGCTTTACCATCTATGACACCGCGGATTCCGAACGCGTGATCAAGGACATTCTGAAGGAACTGTCTTTGGATGAAAAGGCATTTCCGCCCAAGATGGTGCTGACGCAGATCAGCCGCGCCAAGGATAAGGCGCAGTGGCCGAAGGATTTCTCGGCCACTGCTGACCTCAGCGGTGATTACCGCATGGAGAAAATTGCCGTGATCTATGAGGAATATCAGAAGCGGCTGAAGAGCGCCAACGCGGTAGACTTTGACGATATCATTCTTCTGACGGTCAAACTGCTGCAGGAACACGAGAACGTTCGTCATTACTGGCAGAGAAAGTTCCGCTATGTCCTTATCGACGAGTACCAGGATACGAACCATATGCAGTATCTGCTGGCGGCACTGCTGGCGGGTCGGTATGAGAACATCTGCGTGGTCGGTGATGACGATCAGAGCATTTACCGCTTCCGCGGGGCTACCATCCGCAACATCCTTGATTTTGAACACCAGTACAAGGGCGCTGAGGTCATCCGTCTTGAGCAGAATTACCGCTCCACCAAGTCCATCCTCAAGGCTGCCAACGCGGTCATCTCCAATAACCGCGGCAGAAAGGGGAAAGAACTTTGGACGGATAACGCAGAGGGCGATAAGATCATTCTGCACGAAGCATTCAATGAATTCGGAGAAGCCGACTATGTGGCGTCCCAGATTCTGAAAAAGAGCAGGGAACGTGCCTTCAAAGATTTCGCCATCCTTTACCGCACCAATGCCCAGTCCAACGCGCTGGAACGTGCGCTGGCAGGCAACTCCATTCCTTACCGCATCATCGGCGGCACGCGGTTCTTTGACCGTGCGGAAGTCAAGGATATGCTGGCCTATCTGACGGTGATCAACAATCGGGCGGATGATCTTCGCCTCCGCAGGATCATCAATACGCCCACCCGCGGCATCGGCGCGAAAGCATTGGAGCAGGCAGGACGGCTGGCAGCCAGCCAGGGTGTCAGCCTCTATGACATCGTTTCGGATGCCTATACCTATCCTGCACTGCAGCGTCCTGCGGAAAAGTTCATGCTGTTTACGGTCATGATCGAAGAATGCGCCGCGCTGCTGGATACACTGAGCCTTCCCGATTTTTACGAGGAAGTTATGATCCGTACAGGCTATCTTACCATGCTGGAGGAGAAGAACGATGTGGAAAACAGAACACGGGCAGAAAACGTCCGTGAACTGAAATCCAATATTATCAGCTACACGCAGTCTGTGGAGAATCCAACGCTGAACGGTTTTTTGGAGGAAATTGCCCTCTATACGGATATCGAACAGTATGATTCCGAGGCGGATGCTGTGATCCTGATGACCATGCACAGCGCAAAGGGCCTGGAATTCCCCGAGGTGTTCCTGGTTGGCTGTGAGGAAGGCCTGTTCCCCGGAACCCGCTCGTTGGGCGATCCCGAGGAGATGGAGGAGGAGCGCCGCCTTTGCTATGTAGCGATCACAAGAGCAAAAGAAACGCTGACCATTTCCTATGCCAAGCAGCGGATGCTTTACGGTCATACCTCCTACAATCATCCATCCCGTTTTGTGAACGAACTGCCTCCGTCCTGCGTGACAGGCAGAACCGTCCGTCGGGAGCAGCAGAGAGGCTATGAATTCGGAGATCCGTCCTTCGGTTATCGGGATTCCTATGCGCCCGCATATCCTGCTCCGCGAGCTGAGCGCAAGAGTGGCGGTTTCTCCATCCCCGAGAAGACGGGTGCGGCAGCAAAGCGTGTCGCACCGAAAACCGAATATACCGCGGGCTGCACGGTGGAGCACCGCCGCTTCGGCCGCGGCATGGTGCTGACGGTCACCAAAATGGGCGGTGACGCATTGCTGGAGATCGCGTTTGATGAACACGGAACCAGAAAACTCCTTGCCAATTCCGCGTCCGCGCATATGACGAAACTGTAATATCCTTCCTTCCGCGATGCATAGAATGCGCTGCGGAGGTGATCCTGTGAAGCGAAGAAGCAGAAAGCTGACCGTCGTCATGATATTGATGCTCCTGCTGCTCTTTGGCATCTTTTTGATTCTGCGGTTTCGGTTTGCGCCTCTGATGAGGCAGCTGGTGGTGACGCAGGCAGAAAATACGATGTCAACACTGGTGAATGAGATCGTGAATGAGCAGATTGCGAGCGGCTCCATCGATTATGACAGGATCATTTACTTTGAAAAGGATGTAAACGGCGGGATCACCGCACTCAAAACCAATATGACGGAAGTTAACCGTCTGAAGACCGAGATCCTGTCTGCTATGAACCTCGGCATTGAGGACATCTCCGTCGGTCAGCTGAATATCCCTATCGGCAATTTCCTTCTTCCGGAACTGTTTTCCGGCCGTGGATTTCGACTGCCTGTGCGTATCCTTTCCGTGAGTACCTCCGACGCGGAATTTCAGAACTGTTTTTCTGCGGCGGGGATCAATCAGACCTTACATCAGATCCGTATGAATGTTTTCGTGAATCTGTCAGTCATGACGCCCACGGGAACGGTGCGCACACAGGTCGTGACCGATGTGGTCGTAGCGGAGACCGTCATCGTCGGCTCAGTACCGACACAGTATTTTCAGTACGGCAATTTACAGGGAGGCCCAATGGAATGAACGTTAAAGAAGAGATCCTCCGTCTGACAAAAGAACTGGAGCATCATAATTATCAGTATTACGTGCTGGATGATCCCAGCATTCCCGATTTTGAATATGACAGGATGCTCCGCAGGCTGGAAGAGCTGGAAGCGGAGTATCCCGAACTGGCTTCTCCGCTTTCTCCCACCCGCCGTGTAGGCGGCGAAGCGCTTTCCCAGTTCCAGAAGGTGCAGCATACCGTTCCGATGGACAGTCTGCAGGATGTATTTTCCTATGAGGAACTGCGGGAATTTGATGAACGTGTCCGAAATACGGTGAAGGAGCCGCTCTATACGGTGGAACCGAAGATCGATGGCCTGTCTGTTTCTCTGGAATATGTGGATGGGCGCTTCTTCCGCGGCGTGACCCGAGGTGACGGCGCAGTGGGTGAGGATGTCACGGAGAATCTGAAGACCGTGTATTCCATTCCTATGACGCTTACAGATGCTCCCGCGCATCTGATCGTGCGCGGTGAGGTGTTTATGCCGAAGGCGGTGTTCCATAAGCTGAACGCGGAGCGTGAGGAACAGGGCGAAGCGCTGCTTGCAAATCCGCGTAATGCGGCTGCAGGCTCTCTCCGTCAGCTGGATCCGAAGATCGCTGCAAAGCGGCAGCTGGATATCCTGGTGTTTAACCTGCAGCTGGCGGAAGGGAAGAGCTTTTCCTCTCACGCGGAAACGCTGGATTATCTGCGATCCCTGCGCTTCAAGGTGATCCCTTACAAACTGGTGATGGATATGGATACCGCAGAGGCGGAGATCGCTTCTCTCAATGAAAACAGAGAGCAGTTCAGCTATGACATCGACGGCGCTGTTATGAAACTGGATTCTCTTTCCGAAAGAATGCTTTTGGGCAGTACGTCCAAATATCCCCGCTGGGCAGCCGCCTATAAGTACCCGCCCGAGATCAAGCCGACCGTGGTGGAGGATATTGTGGTGCAGGTGGGCAGAACCGGTGTTCTGACGCCGAAGGCTGTCGTCCGTCCCGTGCGCCTTGCGGGTACGACGGTGACCAACGCGACACTCCACAATCAGGATTTTATCACGCAGAAGGATCTTCGAATCGGTGATACGGTTCTGATCCGTAAAGCAGGTGAGATCATCCCTGAGGTGCTGGAGGTCGATTTCTCCAAACGTCCCGAAGGGGCAGTTCCTTATCTGCTTCCGTCCGTTTGTCCTGTCTGCGGCGCGCCTGTGCTGCGGGATGAGGATGGCGTAGCGGTGCGCTGCACGGGTGCGGAATGTCCCGCACAGCTGATCCGTAATATTTCCCATTTCGTGTCGCGCGATGCCATGGATATCGACGGTATGGGTTCTGCAATCGTGGAGCAGCTGATCTCCGCGGGCTTTGTGTCCTCTCCTGCCGACCTGTATTTCCTCAATTGGGCTGAGGTGGAGAAGCTGGATCGCATGGGCGCACAATCTGCAAAGAATCTGCGGGAAGCCGTGGAGCAGAGCAAACAGAACGATCTGAGTAAGCTTCTTTTTGCCTTCGGCATCCGTCAGGTGGGGGCTAAGGCAGCCAAGGTGCTTTCCATGGAATTCGGCTCGCTTGACCGTCTGATGGCGGCGACGGAAGAGGAACTGACGCAGGTTCGCGATATCGGTGCCATTACCGCCGCGGGTCTGGTACGCTGGTTTAAGAGCGAGCAGTCTCAGAGAATGATCGAACGGCTGCGGGAAGCAGGCGTCAATTTTGACAATCAGTTTAAGCTGGAAGACGAACGCTTCAAAGGCAAAACCTTTGTGCTGACCGGTGCGCTGAGCCTGTTTACCCGTGATGAAGCAACGGCTCAGATCGAAAAATTCGGCGGCAAGGCCTCCTCCTCCGTATCGAAAAAGACAACATACGTCGTGGCGGGCGAAAATGCAGGTTCCAAGCTGAAGAAGGCAAACGAATTGGGGATCCCCGTGCTGACAGAAGAGGAATTCCTTGCAATGATCCAATAAGCTTCGGGCAGACCGTTTTTTCTGCGGTCTGCCCGATTTGTTTACATATTTAGGGTTGAATTTACATATTAAATAGAGTATAATTGAACGACAAATTTGCGGGAGATGAGTCCTTTTGCTGAAAATTACGTCGGTTTGCAATGCCGGTGTCCTGATTGAGTACGGACAGGACAGCCTTCTGGTCGACGGGATCGCCCAAAGCTATTTGGGATTCACAGGACTCAGCGATGCACTTTACGGTCAGCTTCAAAACAGGGAAGGGATCTTCTCGGGCTTGCGAGGCATCCTGTTTACGCACTGTCATCCCGATCATTATGACGCCCTTCGCTTTGCGGACATCCGCAAAGCGGATCCGTCTTTACTCAGCTTTGTACCCGACGAAAATACTTCTTCCGCGGGATGTATCCAATGCGGTCCGTTTTCCGTCTATTATACCGAAACACCGCATATGCCGCATACCTTCGAACAGGTTCGGCATTTTACCCTTTTGATCTGCGCAGGCAGCCAATCGGTTTATATCGCTGCGGATGCCATGCTGGATGCGGAACTTCACCGCACGATCCTGCGTGGAGTTCAGCCTGATTGGATCGCGGTGAATCCCGTCTATCTCACCATGAAGTCCACGGTCGATTGGCTGGCGGATTCCGGCGCTCGGGATATTCTGATCTATCATGTTCCCGCAGATCCCAATGACGCCACAGGCATGCGCAAAAAGGCGGAGCGCAGTATCGCCCGCTGCAAAGATGTGCTGCCCCGTTTGCATCTTCCGGCTCAATTTCCGAGCCGATATGAATAGAAATCACATAGAAAGGCAGGTGGAATCCCGGATTGATTCGGGAAATCACACATGGCAAAGTATAAAGGAAAATTTGAAAATGGCGTAGATCGTCAATACGATGCGCCGCAGCCCTCTCTTGCGGAACAGGAAGAAGAAAGAGAAGAACGCGGCGGCAATATCGCTCTGAAAATCATCCTTATCACCCTTCTGATCCTACTGATCATGGCTGCTGCCGTACTGGCGTTTGCAACGCACTATCTCAATAAGATCAACCGCGAAGAGATCAAGGGCGATATGACGTTGACCCACACGGATCTTCTGGAGCCTGAAGAGATCACGGACGAAGAAGACACCACCGAGATCATCGAAAAAGTATGGCAGGATTTTGAAGCGGTCAAGGAAATGCCGATGATCGAGACCGATGAAAATGTGGTCAACTATCTGCTGATCGGCTGCGACAGCCGCGATTCCGGCATGGCAGGCAGATCCGATGCCATGATGGTCGTTTCTCTCAATAAGGAAACCAAGAAGATCCACATCACTTCTCTGATGCGCGCTTGCTTTGTGGTATTCCCGGAAGGCTTGCAGTATCCAGACGGTATGCTGAACTGGGCGTTCTCCTGGGGCGGCCCCGAAACGCTGATCGAGACGATCGAGATGAACTTTAAGATTGATATCGATCACTATGTTGCCGTAAACTTTGAGGCATTCAAGGACGTCGTGGACGCCATGGGCGGTGTTGAGGTCCAGCTTACCGGCGGCGAAGCCGGTTATATCAATACGGAAGTTGTAAGTGGTCTGGTTGGAAGCGGTCTGCAAACCCTCAACGGCGATCAGGCGCTGGCCTTCGCCAGATGCCGCCATGCGTACGAGGGTGACAACGACTTCCGCAGAACCAGCCGTCAGAGACTTCTGATTGAAGCGATGATCCGCAAAGTCGGTTCGCTCGGTTTGACGGAGCTCACCAACCTTGCCGATACGCTTCTTCCTGCCGTATCCACCGATCTTTCGAATGCAGAGATCATGGCAGAACTCGTCAATGTGCCCGAATATGCTTCCTATGAGATCGATCAGATGCTGGTTCCCGTGGAGAATCAGGCAGGTACCTCCTTTATCGGTGTGATGCGCAAGTACGGCGTAGAAATGTACGCCATTGATTGGAGCACCAACCTTCCCGCCCTTGAGGCATTCATCAAAAACTAATTGCATAGATCTGCTCCGGGAGAACATTCTCCCGGAGCTATTTTTTTGCTTGACAAATCAGAAATGATGTGCATAATTGTATACAATAATACAGATTGTATTTTAACAGCCCGTGAAGGAGGAAGCACTATGCTGGAAATCTCTTCGAAAACCAATCTGCTGGAACAGAAATCCTATAAGTATTCTCTTCAGGATATTCCGGAACCCAATTTGCAGCGGGATATCTACGGATATGAATCTGTGCCTAAGGTAGCATTTAACCATCGCCGTGTCCCGATCAATATGCCGGAAGAGATTTGGATCACGGACACTTCTCTTCGTGACGGACAGCAGTCTGTGGAACCGTATACGGTCAAGCAGATCGTTGACATTTATAAGTTTCTTTCCCGCCTGGGCGGCCCCTACGGTATCATCCGTCAGACGGAATTCTTCATTTACAGCAAAAAGGACAGGGAAGCGCTGGAACAGTGCCGCAGCCTCGATCTGAAATTCCCGGAGATCACCACATGGATCCGTGCCAGCAAGGAGGATTTTAAGCTGGTACGCGATATGGGTATCCCCGAAACGGGCATTCTTGTCAGCTGCAGCGATTACCATATCTTCAAAAAGATGAAAATGACCCGCAAGCAGGCGCTGGAGCATTATCTCGGCACGGTCAAGGATGCATTTGCGGCAGGGGTTGTGCCTCGCTGCCATCTGGAGGATATCACCCGCGCGGATTTCTATGGCTTTGTAGTGCCGTTCGTCAATGAATTGCAGGCGCTATCGCAGGAGGCGGGAATTCCCGTAAAGATCCGTGCCTGTGACACCATGGGATACGGAATTCCGTTTACGGAAGCTGCGCTGCCCAGAAGTGTGGCCGGTATCATTTATGGCCTGCAGCATTATTCCGATGTTCCCAGCGAGCATCTCGAGTGGCATGGGCATAACGATTTCCACAAAGCGGTCGTCAATGCCTCCACCGCATGGCTGTACGGCGCGTGCGCGGTCAACTGTTCGCTTTTGGGCATCGGAGAACGTACCGGCAATATCCCGCTGGAGGCCATGGTATTTGAATACGCGTCGCTTCGCGGCTCTATGGACGGCATGGATCCCACGGTCATTACCGAGATCGCAGACTATTTCCGCCATGAGATCGGATATGACATTCCCGTCATGTCGCCCTTCATCGGAAGAAACTTTAATGTGACAAGAGCCGGTATCCACGCGGACGGTCTTCTGAAGGATGAAGAGATCTATAACATTTTTAACACCAAGAAGCTGCTGAACCGTTCTCCTTCCGTACAGATCAGCAAGACCTCCGGTCTTGCCGGTATTGCGTACTGGATCAATGAAGCCTATCATTTGCCGGAGGACGCGCAGATCTCCAAACACGATCCGCTGGTCTGTTCGCTGAAGGAATGGGTCGACCGTCAGTATGAGGACGGCCGTCAGACCGTTCTTTCCAACAAAGAACTGGAAGATCGGATCGAAGAGCTGGCGCCCGGAAGATTCCGCAACCTTTGAAAGGAAGTTAAAATATGAAAAGCTATAAAACCTCCTCCCTTGCGGATCAGGTCTTTGAACGGCTGGAAACCGATATTATCCGCGGCGTATACGCCCGCGGAGAAATCCTCACGGAACTGAAGCTGGTAGAGCAGCTGGGCGTCAGCAGAACGCCCATTCGCGAAGCGCTTCGCAGACTGGAGCAGGAACGTCTGATCGAGGAAACGGGAAAAGGTTCCCGTGTGCTGGGCATTACGGCCGATGATCTGTTGGATATCATGAACATCCGTCTGAATGTGGAAGGCCTTGCCACGTATTACGCAACGGTCAATATGACGGAGGAAGGGCTTCGTCAGCTGGAGCATGTGGTCGACCTGCAGGAATTCTACTATTCCAAGAAGGATGCGGAGCATATCCGCGTGATGGACGATCAGTTTCATGAACTGATCTGCCGTCTCAGCAAGAGAACCGTGATCGCGGATACGCTGATGCCGCTGCATCGGAAAACACAGCGCTACAGAAAAGCATCCATTGAGAACAAAAACAGAACGGAAGCCGTCCTGCGGGAGCATCGGGCAATTTTTGAAGCCATCAAAGCAGGAGACGCGGAGCTGGCGCAGAGGTTGACGGTGGAGCATATTCAGAATGCCAAACAGAGTGTCATGGAAAGGGTGAACAACCTTGGGTAATACCATTGCTGAAAAGATCATTGCCGCGCATCTGATTGACGGAAAAATGGAAAAAGGATCTGAGATCGGTCTTCGGATCGATCAGACGTTGACGCAGGATGCCACGGGTACGATGGCATATCTGGAATTCGAATCCATGGGCATCGAACGGGTCAAAACGGAACTCAGTGTTGCCTATGTGGATCACAATACGCTGCAGACAGGCTTTGAAAACGCGGATGATCACCGATACCTGCAGACCGTTGCCGCAAAGCACGGTATTCGCTTTTCCCGTCCCGGCAACGGCATCTGCCATCAGGTGCACCTGGAACGCTTTTCCGCACCGGGGAAAACATTGATCGGTTCGGACAGTCATACCCCCACAGGCGGCGGCATCGGAATGCTGTCCTTCGGGGCGGGCGGTATGGACGTTGCCGTAGCCATGGGCGGCGGCGCTTACTACATCACCATGCCGAATATGATCCGCGTAAACCTGATCGGCAAACTGCAGCCCTTTGTCACGGCGAAGGATATCAGTCTGGAACTGCTTCGCATTCTGACGGTCAAAGGCGGCGTCGGCTCGATCATTGAGTGGGGCGGTGAGGGCATCAAGCAGCTTTCCGTGCCGGAACGTGCCACTATAACAAATATGGGCACTGAGGTCGGTGCCACCACTTCCATTTTCCCCTCGGATGACGTAACGAGAGCCTTTCTGAAGGCGCAGGGCAGGGAAGCGGAGTATGTTCCTCTTGCCGCTGATCCCAATGCAGTTTATGACAGAACGATCGAGATCGATCTTTCGTCCCTCAGACCCTTGATCGCCGCACCTCACAGCCCCGATCATATCTGCTCCGTGGAAAGCCTGCAGGGGCAGAAGGTGGATCAGGTCTGCATCGGTTCCTGCACCAATTCCTCTCTCTATGATCTCTTAAAGGTCGCAGCCCTCCTCAAAGGGAAAACGGTGGCGCCGAATGTCAGCCTTTCGGTTTCTCCCGGCTCCAGACAGGTTCTGACGATGCTGGCGGAATGCGGCGCGCTGACGGATATCCTTGCCAGCGGCGCCCGTGTGCTGGAATGTGCCTGCGGACCCTGTATCGGCATGGGCTTCTCTCCCAATTCCGGCGGTGTCAGCCTCCGCACCTTTAACAGAAATTTCCTCGGCAGAAGCGGCACCAAGGATGCAAAGGTATATCTGGTTTCTCCCGAAACGGCTGTTGCCTCCGCGCTGACGGGCGTGATCACAGATCCGATTTCCCTCGGCGAGATGCCTGAGATCGTGCTTCCGGAGCAGTTCCGCGTTGATGATTCCGCGATCCTGCTGCCGCTTTCCGCAGAAGAAACAAAGATGGCTGATGTATTGCGCGGCCCGAATATCAAGCCGTTTCCCGTTGCGGAGGCGATGCCGACGGAACTGAACGCATCCGTATCGCTGAAGGTCGGCGACGATATTACCACGGATCATATCATGCCTGCCGGCGCGAAGATCCTGCCTTACCGCTCCAATATCCCGAAGCTTTCCGAATACTGCTTCGGTGTGTGCGATACCGAATTCCCGGCACGCGCAAAGTCTATGGGCAACAGCATTCTGATCGGCGGATCCAATTACGGTCAGGGTTCTTCCCGCGAGCATGCCGCGCTGGTTCCGATGTACCTCGGCGTTCGCGCCGTGATCGCCAAGAGTTTTGCGCGGATCCATGCCGCAAATCTTATCAACGCAGGCATTCTGCCGCTGACCTTTGAGGATCCTTCCGATTATGATTCGATCGAACTGCAGGATGCACTTCAGATCTGCGATATTGCGGAAGGACTGAAGCAGGGAAGACTCTTCGTCAGAAATCTAAGAACGGGAAAAGATATTTCCTGTTCCTGCGTATTCTCGGAAAGACAGCAGCATATACTTCTGTCCGGCGGTCTTCTGAATAACACAAAGGAGGTTCGGCATGGTTGATCTCAATGCGGCCTGTATGGCATTCCGCACCCTTCTGGAGGAGCAATATCTGCGAGCCAAAGTCATGGAACGGGAGAAAACGGATTATTCCGTAAAAGATGTGATCAACATCGGTTTGATCGACGGAGACGGCATCGGCCCTGTCATTATGGAGCAGGCGGTTCGGGTGCTGCAGCATCTTTTAAGAGAGGAAATCGAGGGCGGCAGGATCCGATTGAGAAGGATCGATGGTCTAACCATTGAGAACCGCCTGGCACGGAATACCTCCGTCCCCGATGAGGTCATGCAGCGGATCCGATCCTGCGATGTGCTGCTCAAAGGCCCGACGACCACACCGAAGGGCGGCACCATGGAAAGCGCCAATGTGACTCTTCGGCGGGAACTGGATCTTTATGCCAATGTCCGTCCCGTTTCGATCCCCGAAAAAAACATCGATTGGATCTTCTTCCGTGAAAATACGGAAGGGGAGTATGTACTGGGAAGCCGCGGCATTGATCTGCCGGGTCTTTCCGTAGACTTTAAAGTAACCACGGATGCAGGATCGGAACGGATCGCCCGCGAAGCCTTTGATTATGCCAGAAGAAACGGCAAAAAACGGGTGGCTATCGTAACAAAAGCCAATATTATGAAGAAAACCGACGGCAGATTTTCCGATATCTGTCATGCGGTGGCGCGGGACTACCCCGAAATTCAGGCAGACGAATGGTATATCGATATCATGGCTGCCAATCTGGTCAATGAATCGATCCGCGATCAGTTTGATGTATTCCTGCTGCCGAATCTGTACGGCGATATTCTGACGGATGAGGCGGCGCAGATCCAGGGCGGCGTTGGTACTGCGGGAAGCGCCAACATCGGCAGCCGTTATGCCATGTTTGAAGCGATCCACGGATCCGCGCCCCGTATGGTCGAGGAAGGGCTGGCGGAGTATGCCAATCCGCAAAGCATTCTGAAGGCAGAAACCATGCTCCTTCGCCATATCGGAAGAATCGATGCTGCTGCTCGTTTGGAGAAAGCCCTTGCAGACTGCACTGCTGAAGTAACAGGGGATCGAAATGGCATGTCTGCAAGGCAGTATACGGATGAGCTGATCGCTCTGCTGTAATGAAAATCCTTTCCGCCTGAAGCGGAAAGGATTTTTGCCGTTTACGGAGAATTAGAATGTTGACATTTTAAACATTTACGGATATACTGACACTGGTTGAAAACTCAACAATTAACGAGGGAGTATCACTATGATCAGCAGATTTGAACGGTTTTCTTTTGCGATGTTTGAGATCACGCGCTACTGGCACAAGATCTCTTCCGATGAAATGGCACGGTTTGGATTAAAGGGGCAGCATTCCGTCTACTTGATGACCCTGTTCAATCATCCCGACGGCATCACTGCCGCCAGACTTTCCGAACTCTGCAGCAAGGATAAATCGGATGTTTCCCGCATGATGTCCATTATGGAAGAGCGCGGCCTTGTAAAAAAGGAAGCCGTCAACGGCAGCAATTACAGAGCGCGTCTTTCCCTTACCAAGCTGGGTATGGAAGCTGCAGAGCACGTGGAACAGAGAGCTCGTCTTGCCGTGGATCTGGCCGGCGGCTGGATGTCCGAAGAAACACGCAATGAATTTTATCATGTTCTGGAAAAAATCGCCTCCAACCTGCAGGCGATCTGCGAAGGCGGTCTTCCCGAATAATAAACGGATCCGCCCCGAAAGGAATGACCCATGGCATTATCTGCAAAATATATTCGATCTCAGATCTCGATGCTGAAGCCTTTTCTCTCCAACTGTTCTCTCAAGACGCTCAGAAAAGGGCAGGATAAGATCGGTGAACTGATGGAGGTCAGATTCCGCCGTCAGGTGATCGTGAAGAAACACAGCTTTTCCTGTTTTGAAGGCGCTGCTCTGATCCCAAAGGATGAACGCAGAGCAGGCGTGATCCTCTATCTGCACGGAGGCGGCTATACCTGCGGCGGTTTGGATTACGCATTGGGCTTCGGCTCGATGCTGGCGGTTCAGACGGGAACCCGTGTCTTCTGTGCCGCGTACCGCCTTGCGCCTGAGCATCCGTTTCCTGCGGCACTGGAGGATGCGGAAGAGGCATTTCACTATCTCATCAGCAAAGGCTACTCGCCCGACCGAATCACGCTCTGCGGAGAAAGCTCCGGAGGCGGACTTTGCTATGCGCTGTGCCGTTTGCTGCGGGACAAAGGGGAGCCCCTGCCTTGCGGTGTGATCGCCATTTCTCCCTGGACAGATCTGACCGCATCCGGCCCTTCCTATGAAAAGAACCGCAGCATCGATCCCAGCATGAGCATAGAAGCCCTTCGGTTTTACGCGGACAACTATACAAATGACAGGGAGAACCCACTGGTATCGCCGCTGTTCGGGGATCTGACCGCGATGCCGCCCTCTCTGATCTTCGTAGGCGGAGATGAGATCATGCTCAGCGATTCCGAACTGATGCATCAGCGGCTGCTGGAGCATGGCTGCATCAGCAAGCTGACCGTTACGCCCGAACGCTGGCACGGGTATGTCCTTTACGGCCTGGAGGAGGATAAGAAGGATTTTCTTCAGATCGGCAGATTCCTTGATACATATATGGCGGAAGCGCGCAAGCAGCGCTGGATCCGCCTGGACAATGCCGCGAAGATCTATCCGGCGGCAAGACGGCAGCGGTGGAGCAATCTGTTCCGTGTTTCCGTCACGTTGACAGAACCCGTAGACCGCGCCATTCTGCAGGAAGCGCTGGATATCACCGCCAGAAGATTCCCGTCTATTTCCGTCCGTCTGCGGCGCGGTGTATTCTGGTATTATCTGGAGCAGCTTTCCGCCGCACCGGAAATTCGCGAGGAAAGCAGCTATCCGCTGACCCGAATGTCTCGCGAAGAGACAAGAAAGTGTGCATTCCGCATTATCGCCTATGAAAACCGAATCGCGCTGGAACTGTTCCATTCGCTGACGGACGGCACGGGAGCCATGATCTTCCTTAAAACATTGACGGCAGAATATATCCAGCTTCGTTACGGCATCCATGTTTCGCCGGAATGCGGTGTTCTGGGCCGGTTGGAGGAACCTTCCGCAGAGGAACTGGAAGACAGCTTCCTCAAATACGCAGGCCCCTTCAATGCCAGCCGAAAAGAGAATGATGCCTGGCGCCTCGGCGGAACACCCGAACAGGACGGATATCTGAATCTGACCTGCTTCCGTGTGCCCGTCAAGACGGTCCTGGAAAAGGCTCATACCTACGGTGTCAGCATGACGGTGTTTCTCTGCGCCGTGATGATGATGGCACTGCAAAATCTGCAGGAGGAACAGGTACCCTCTGTCCGCCGCAGAAAGCCCATCAAGGTGCAGCTTCCCGTGAATCTGCGGAATCTGTTTCCCAGCAGGACGATGCGGAATTTTGCGCTTTATAC
>JAFSHY010000004.1 GCA_017440065.1 Oscillospiraceae bacterium
AAGTCGGCGACGAAGTGCAGATCGTCGGCCTCCAGGACGACATTCGCAAGACCGTCGTGACCGGCGTTGAAATGTTCCGCAAAATGATGGACTACGCCGAAGCCGGCGACAACATCGGCGCTCTGCTCCGCGGCGTGGACAAGAAGTCCATCGAGCGTGGTCAGGTTCTGGCCAAGCCCGGCTCCATCAAGCCCCACACCAAGTTCGTTGGCCAGGTTTACGTCCTGTCCAAGGAAGAAGGCGGCCGTCATACTCCCTTCTTCAACAACTACAGACCTCAGTTCTATTTCCGTACCACTGACGTTACCGGCATCATCAACCTGCCCGAAGGCACTGAAATGTGCATGCCCGGCGACAACGTCGATATGTCTGTTGAACTGATCACCCCCATCGCTATCGAAAAGGGTCTGCGTTTTGCTATCCGTGAAGGCGGCCGTACCGTCGGTTCCGGCGTCGTCATCGAAGTCAACGAGTAATTCTTACTTCTGAAACGCATATCGAGAGGAAACACTTCGGTGTTTCCTCTCTTTTTTTGACATCTTTTCCCTTTTGTGATATTCTTTTTAGGGAATATCCTTGGATTGGGGGGATGATATGAATCGGATTTTAAAAAAGATTATGAATCGGGATGTCCTCTGTCGGCTTCCGGGCATCGTCCCGCTTGTTTTGCTTGGGTATATCCTTCTTGATTTGGCTTTTCATCGTTCGTATCAGTATCCTTCCTTCGATCCTTCGTGTCTGAATACAAAATGTTTGCTGATGCTGCTTGGTCTGTTGTTGATTTTTGTATTTGGAATTGCGGTGGCCGTTTCGATTTTCAAAGGATATTTCAAATATTCCATGACTGCCGCGCTGTTTCTTTGTGTGTCTTTTGTTCCATTTGGTTTTTTAGGAATCTATTTGTCTGATCATTTACGGGAAAATGCGTTTCGGTCTTATACATCTGATATTGCAAACTATGGGGATTGGGATGATGAAGTATATCAATCGGATGTGTATGAGATTTTGCCGGATAAAAGTCTGACTGCGAATGGGGAACTTGAATACCTTTTGGACAGGACAAAACGGTATGGATTAAAACCGGGATCTGTTGAACTAACCGTTTATCTGGATGATAGTCAGTTCGATAAAGAACTGTCTCGGCTTCAACAACTTGATTTTCGTGATAAATGGCTCCGAAAGTCCATGGAAGAAAATGAAATTCGGTTTTACTATGAGGACGCAGTCATTTATGTTGTTGAGGCTTCAATTTCGTATGATGAAGAATGTGGAAGGATTTCTTATTCTTTATTCTACGGTTCAAGCTATTGGGAGGACGGCAGGATATATTAAGAAAAAGAGAGGAAATGCATCGGTGTTTCCTCTCTTTTTTGCTTTTCATATCGTAAATTATGTAGTACAATATACTTGCACAGGTATGCGCGTCCTGCCATAAGATGGGCTGGGAGGTGTTCCTGTGATCGAAACTGCGATCCTTGCGTTACTGGCTGCCCTTGGCATCCTTTTGGTGTTTGGCAGTCTGCTTGGCTGGCTGATGCTGCCCGTCCGCGGGTCGGGGTTCTGCCTGATCTATGCGGAGGAGGATTCCTTGCCGCAGATCAGAGCCGCACGGTTTCTGGTTTGCAGCGGCTTGCTGCGTCTGCCGCTCTATGTGATGGATCATACGGCAGACGGACGCTATACGGCATTGTTTGCCCATGATCCTTATGTGATACTGCTTCCCTTCGGCAAATGGGAAGAACTACTGGATACGGAGAGATTAGAACGTGCGTGTGGAAAGTGAAGAGATCCTGCAGGGTACGGTATCCGCGGTGATCTTTCAGAATCAGGAAAACGGATATACGGTGCTTCGCCTGAACTGCGAGACGGGCGAAACCGTGACTGTGGTCGGTGTGATCCCCATGTCTGTAGTGGGCGAACGGCTGCTGATCACAGGCAAGTGGACGAATCATCCCAGCCACGGCCGTCAGTTTGAGGCGGAATTTCTGGAACGGCTGATGCCGGAATCGGAACGGGAGATCCTCGCGTATCTTTCCTCGCGCACGCTGAAGGGTGTGGGCGAAAAGATCGCGGAACGGATCGTCACCGCGTTCGGCCGCCGTTCTCTCGATGTGATCGAGATGGAACCGGAACGGCTCGCGGAGATCCCCGGGATCTCGCTGCGCAAGGCAAAAGAAATCAGCGAGGCCTTCCATCAGCAGATCGGCATCCGCAGGCTGATGGAGTTCCTCTCTGCCCACGGGCTGCCTGCCGCGCTGTCTGTCCGTCTGTACCGCTTCTACGGCACGGAGGCGGAAGAACTGCTGCAGGATAATCCCTATCTGCTGGCGGATCCGCTCTTTGGCGCGGAGTTTGCCGCGGTGGATCGCTTCGCCATTGATCTTGGCATGGCGGGCGATGATCCCCGCCGCATCGAAGCGGGCATCCTGTTTGAACTGACTCATAATCTCAATAACGGTCATACCTTTCTTCCGAAGAATAAGCTCTGCGCCGCCACGATGGAGCTTCTGGATCTGGAGCAGGAATGCGTGCTGGGCGCCATGACCCGCCTGCTGGAATCCGGCAGGATCGAACAGGATGTGGTGGCAGGTCTGACGGCCTGTTATCTGCCCGAGCTGTATGAGGCGGAAACCTACTGCAGCGCCCGTCTTGCCGCTATGGCAGCGGCGGAGATGGAAGCGCCGCGGAATATGGAGCCGCTGATCCGTCAGATCCAGCAGCAGACGAATATTCAGTATGCGCCCGCGCAGGTGGACGCCATGCGGCAGGCTGTCCGTCATCAGGTGCTGATCATTACGGGCGGCCCGGGTACGGGCAAGACCACCACGCTGGGCGGCGTGCTTCAGATGTTTGATCTGCTGGGGCTGAAGACCCAGCTGGCTGCGCCCACGGGACGGGCTGCCAAGCGCCTTTCTGAGCTGACGGGAAGAGATGCTTCCACCATCCACAGGCTGCTGGAAGTGCAGTTCAGCGAGGAGAACGGTGAAATGTGCTTTGCCCATGATGAGGACGAGCCTTTAAAAGCCGATGCGATGATCCTTGATGAAACGTCTATGGTGGATGTGCTGCTGATGCGTTCGCTTTTGTTGGCGCTGCAGCCCAAGTGCAGGCTGATCCTTGTGGGTGATCCCGATCAGCTGCCTTCCGTCGGCCCGGGCAATCTGTTCTCCGATCTGATTCGCAGCGGCAGGATCGCCACGGTGCGTCTGACCGAGATCTTCCGTCAGGCGCAGGAAAGTCTGATCGTGATGAATGCCCACGCGGTCAACCGCGGAGAGCTGCCCATCCTTCATATGAAAAATAAGGACTTTTTCTTCCTCAAGCGGACATCTCCCCAGCAGACGGTGGAGACTATCCGCGATCTATGCAGCCAGCGGCTGCCGCAGAATATGGGCATTTCTGCCGATGAGATCCAGGTGCTTTCTCCGACCAGAAGGCACGATACGGGAACGAAAAATCTCAATAAAGTTCTGCAAAATGCGTTGAATCCCCATATGCCCGGTAAGAATGAGAAGGTTTTTGGGGACTATATATTCCGGGAAGGCGACCGTGTTATGCAGATCCGCAACAATTACGACATCGTATGGAAGCGGGTGGGCGGCCTTGGTGCGGGAACCGGGATCTTCAACGGTGATATTGGGCGCATCACATCCCTTGACTTTTCCGAAGAAACCGTTACAATCATTTTTGATGACAGGGAAGCGGTCTACGGCTTCGATATGCTGAATGAGCTCGAGCCTGCCTACGCGATGACCGTGCATAAGAGTCAGGGCAGTGAATACCGCGCCGTGGTGCTGGCTGCCTCGCAGGGCTCTCCGCTGCTGCTGACGAGAAGCATTCTCTATACCGCCATCACCCGTGCAAGAGAGCTTCTGGTCGTGGTGGGCGATGAGAACGTGCTGGCTTACATGACCAACAACAACCATCATTCCCGCCGCTACAGCGGTCTCAAGCTGCGGCTGGAACAGGAGTAAGGCATGAAGGATTGGCTGCTGGATCTGTTCTTTCCGCCCAAATGCATCTTTTGCCAAAAGCTCCTTCCGGATTCGGAAACGATGTACTGCAGTGCCTGCGGCCACGGACTTCCCGAAACGGATGAGATCCGTCCGATCCCGTTTACAAAGGGCTGCAGAGCACCGTTTCACTACCGCGGCGATGTACGCGAGGCGCTGCTGCGCTTTAAATTCGGCGGCAGATCCCATTATGCCGATCCGTTTGCCGCAATGATGGCGGTAAAATTGCGGGAAGTGAACGCGGATCTGATCACATGGGTACCTGTCAGCCGGCTTCGCCGCTTTTCCCGCGGCTACGATCAGGCGCAGCTTTTGGCAGAAGCAGCGGCAAAGGAACTGAACCTGCCGTGCGTTTCCGCGCTGAACAAGCGCCACAGAAAGAAACAATCCCGCATTTCCGGTTTTGCTTCCAGAAAAGCGAACATTTCCGGTGCGTTTACTGCGGTAAACCCGGAACAGATCAAAGGAAAAACGATCATTCTGATCGACGATATTTGTACGACCGGCGCAACGATGGGCGAGGCAGCTTATGTCCTGCATCTGGCAGGGGCGGCAGCCATCCATGGCGCGGTGTATGCGATTGCAAAGAACAGGTGAAACTATGGCTAAGTTTAAACTCTCTCGTGATATGGGCATTGACCTTGGCACGTCCAATGTGGTCATCTATGCGGAAGGCAAGGGCATCGTCCTCCGTGAACCTGCCGTGGTAGCGGTGGACAAGCAGACGGGCCGCGTGCTGCAGGTCGGCGCGGCTGCCCGCAATATGATGGGCAGAACCCCCGGCAACATCGTTGCCATTCACCCCCTGAAGGGCGGCGTTATCTGCGACTACGAGCTGACGCAGAAGATGATGTCCGAATTCCTCAAAAAAGTCATCCGCTTTTCCTTTATTAAGCCCAGAATCGTGGTCAGCGTACCCAGCGGTGTTTCTGAGGTCGAAGAACGTGCGGTTATCCAGTCCATCATGGAAGCCGGTGCCCGCCGTGTCTATCTGCTGGAAGCTCCTCTGGCGGCAGGTATCGGCGCGCAGCTGAACATCGAAGGCGCCAACGGCTACATGGTCATCGATATCGGCGGCGGCTCCACCGACATCGCTGTGCTCAGCATGAACGGCGTTGCGGAATCTTCCTCGCTGAAGATCGCGGGCGATGCCTTTGACGAGGCGATCATCCGCTATATCCGCAAGCAGTTTGGTCTTGCCATCGGAGAGAGCACCGCGGAAGAAGTCAAGATGACCATCGGCTGCGTCTTCCCCCGTAACGAAGCCTATGCCATGGAGGTCAAGGGCCGCGATCTGAAGACAGGTCTTGCCAAGGTCGTAACCGTCCATGAAAATGATGTGATGGAAGCCATGTTCCCTGTGGCCAAGCAGATTGCGGAAGAAGTGCTGAACGTGCTGGAACGCACTTCTCCCGAACTGATCGGCGACATTTCTGCCAACGGCATCGTTCTGACCGGCGGCGGCAGCCAGATCTGGGGCATGGATCGGCTGCTGGCAGAGGTCACGCAGATGCCCTGCAGCATCGCGGACGATACGGACTCCTGCTGTGCCTACGGCTGCTGCAAGAGCCTCAGCTGGATCCGTCAGATGACGGACGGCCCGGTGAATATTGCCCGTCAGAAGCAGCTGAAGGATTGAATGTATCAGCCTGTCTGCCCTGTGCAGACAGGCTGTTCCCGTTTGGAGGTGAGATCCCGTGCAGATTTATTATTTGAATACAGACCTGCTGCGGGATAATGCGCTGTTTGACCGCCTGCTGGCGCAATGCAGCACGCAGCGCGCCGCCCGCATCCGTGAGATCCGCAGCGAGCGGGAACGGAGGAACCGGCTGGCGGCATCCTGCCTGCTGGACGTGGCGCTGCGAACCCGTCAAACGCGGGAAAAGGATGCCGTTTATGTGTACTCGGACGCGGGAAAACCGGAGATCCCCGCGCTGCAGGATTTTTACTTCAGCATCAGCCATTCGGGAAGCACTGCGGTGCTGGCAGTATCGGATGTGCCTGTGGGCGTGGATGTCCAAAAGCCCGATCCGATCCCCGATAAGCTGCTGCGCCGTTATTTTACGCCGCGGGAAACGGCATCGGCGAAATCCGGTCGGCTCTGGACGCTGAAGGAGAGCTACGGCAAGCTGACAGGCGAGGGCGTTGCCGTATTGGAGCGGACAGAGCTTTCTTTTGATGAGGAGATCCGTATTCTACGGGATGGGATCGTGCAGCCGGTTTGTTTCCGTGAATTCCGTTTGGAAAACGGCTGCTTTCTTGCAACCTGCTTCCATGAAAATCCGTCTTTATCCATAGAGATGATCGAAGTAAACCGGAGCGATTTGATTTGATCGCTCCGGTTTTCCGTCAGGTCGAGGCCGTGCCGGCAGGGAAGAAGGACTCCAGCGGGAATTCCACCTGCTGGAACAGATCGCAGGGATCGGAATCCTCCTGCGAAGGGATCGTATCACAGAATTCCTTTGTGGGAACGCAGTAGTCCAGTACGGGCAGCAGCATCTGCGTTTTGCGCTGCATGCGGATCACGGAGAACTGCCCCAATGTTACATAGAGTCGCTTGGCTTCTCCGCTGAGCACCAGTTCGCCGTCAAAGCAGGAGAAGATCCCTTCCGGAAGATCGGAAAGGGCGGGGTCGCAGCGGCAGCAGCCGCAGGCATCCACGATCTTGGCGGCAAGGATCATGGGATCCACGGCTTCGAGGACGACCTCCGGAGCGGAACGGTCGGTCACGGCGGCACCGCCGATGCAGCAGGCCTCGCTGCCGCTTTCAAAGATCTTTGCGCCGCATTCACCGCCGTACAGGACGACCCGTTTGGAGAATACGGCAAGGCCGCAAACAGGGACAGGTCTTGCATTGCCCATCAGCGCATCGGCGAGGATGCGGTAATAGTATGTAAGATCCACACTGTAGTAGCCTTTATGGAAGCTGACAGCGGATACATCCAAAGATACATGAAGCAGCTCCGCGTAACGGGCACGGGCGCCTGTGGAGCGGTCAAGGGCGCATTGGGATTCGCGGGTCATATAAACGCGCAGGTCTTCGATGCAGTCCTTGTCGCGGAAGGAATCGGTGACCTTGCAGGCGTGAATACAGGCCGCCTCGCGGGCAGAAGAAAGATCCACGGGGCAATGATCAAGCTCAGGCATGAAATAACCTCCTTTAAGGCAGAGCAGAACGGATTTGCTTTCACAACAGTTTATGCCGAATCGCGCTATGTGTGAAAGAAGGATAGTATTGGACAAACGGCAGAATGTGTGTTACACTTTTATATTGAGAAGCTATATGATTTCACCATCCCGATGGGATGAGACAGGAGAACCGCTATGGGAAAACTGATCGTTATCGAAGGAACGGACGGTTCCGGAAAATCCACCCAGTTCCGCAGACTGACGGAGCGCCTTGCCGCTGAGGGTACGGCGTTTGAAAAGCTGGTATTTCCCCGTTATAACGAGGAATCCTCCGCACTGATCCGCATGTATCTGGGCGGAGAATTCGGATCGAAGCCGGATGACGTCAATGCCTATGCCGCATCGACCTTCTACGCGGTGGACCGTTTCGCATCCTATCAGCAGGTATGGAAAGACTATTATCAAAACGGCGGGCTGATCCTTTCCGATCGGTATACCACTTCCAATGCGGTGCATCAGGCATCCAAGGAACCGGAAGAGCGACGGGAAGAATTCTTCGCGTGGCTCTATGATCTGGAGTTCCGCAAGATGGGCATGCCCGCGCCGGATCTCGTGATCTATCTGGACGTCCCCATTGAATATACGGAGCAGTTGATGCGCAGCCGTGAAAGAGAGACCGGCACCCGTGCCGATATTCATGAGAAGGATCTCTGCTATCTTCGCACCTGCAGAAAAACCGCGGCAGAAGCTGCCGACTATTACGGCTGGACAAGGATCGCCTGCATCCGTGACGGAAAGCTGCGCAGCATCGAAGATATCCATGAAGAGATCTATCATCTGGTCAAAATGTGTCTGGAGGACTGAATATGGTCTATATTTTACTGGGAAACGGATTTGAAGAAATCGAAACGCTGGCGCCCTGCGATATCCTGCGCCGCGCGGAAGCGGAAGTTACGCTGGTCTCCGTCAGCGGACATCCTGTGATGGGCGCCCACGGCATTGCCGTCGGTGCGGACTGCATGGTGGAAGATGTCCGTCTTGCAAAGAAGGATACCGTGGTCTTGCCCGGTGGCTGGGGCGGCGTCAAGTCCGTGGAGGGCAATGAAACCGCCATGCGTCTGCTGGCAGAGGCCTGGGAACTGGGCTGCACCGTGGCGGCCATCTGCGCAGGCCCGACAGCGCTGGCGAAGCTGCATATCACCGACGGCAAAAAGGCGACCTGCTATCCCGGCCTTGAGGATCTGATGGGCGATGCCTGCATGCAGAAGGGAGAAGCCGTGGTGCGTGACGGCCGCCTGATCACCGGCGAAGCGCCCGGTGCTGCCATAGCCTTCGGCCTTGCGCTGCTGGAACACATCAAGGGAAGCGAAGCCGCCCATGCGGTGGCAGACGGCATGGTGCTGCGCTGAACGGAAAGGAGACCTTTCATGAACGAAAACGGGAATTCCGGATTTGATATGATGGAACTGCCTCTGGATCGCCCGAAGACGGGCATGGAACCGGAGGTCGAAACCGCCGCGGAAGAGAAGGACGCGATTTTTGCACCCGCCGCGGAACTTGCTGCCGATGCCGCGCTGCAGGAAATGTCTTCTGAAGCAGAGCTGCAGGAGGAAGAAACCGCGGAAGCGGAAGGCGGCACGGAGGAAACTGCCGCAGAAGCTGCGGAAGCGGAAGAAGCTGCGGAAGAAGCTGCCGCATCGGTACAGGAGGAAGAACCTGTGATAGAGAAGGAACACGCTCCCGCTGAGGAGCAGGAAAAAAAGCCGGCCGAAAAGAAAGCCAAGCCGGCTGATAAAACGAAAAAACCTGCCGCAAAGAAACCTGCGGCGAAGAAGACGGCCGTTTCGGGCAAGAAGCCTTCCCACAAAAAGCAGCAGGTCTCTGAAGCGGAAGCAGAAGAACGCTGGAGAATGCCGGGCTTTATCAAATTCCTGATCTGGCTGGCCTTTACGCTGGCTGCCGGTCTGCTTTTGGCTCATTTCGCGTGGGTCTGCGCGGGTGATGTCTTCGCCCTTTCCAAGCCCGACAGGGAAGTGGAGATCACCATCACCAATGAGACTACGCTGGATGACGTCATTGAAACGCTGGTGGAGGAAGGTCTCGTAGATTACGAATGGCTCTTCCGCCTCTATTGCGCGCTGGCCGATGCGGAAAACCGCATCAGCGTCGGCACCTTTACGCTCAACAACGTTTATGACTATAATGCGCTTCTGAAGGGCATGCAGGCTTATTCCGGCACACGAGAGACCACGGACGTTACCATTCCCGAAGGTTACACCTGCAAACAGATCTTCGCGGAACTGGAGGCTGCAGGCGTCTGCTCCGCAGAATCGCTGGAAACGGCAGCCGCAAGCTATATGTTCGATTATGAATTCCTGCAGGCGCTGCCCTACGGCAATGCCAACCGTCTGGAAGGCTATCTCTTCCCCGACACCTACGAATTCTATATCGACGATACACCGGAGCGGGTGCTTTCCAAGTTCCTCGATAACTTCAGCTGGAAGTTTGAGGAAGACCTCCGTGCGGAGATCGCGGAGCTGAACACCCGTATGGCGGAACAGATGCGCGAAAACGGCATTTCCGAAGAGAAGATCGCGGAAAGTACGCTGGATATGCACGATGTGGTCATCGTGGCCTCGCTGATCGAGAGAGAAACAGGCGGCGCTTCGGAAAGCTCGCTGATTGCTTCGGTCATCTATAACCGCCTTTCCAGCGAGCGTTATCCGCTGCTGGAGATCGACGCGTCCGTCCGCTACGGCCTTGATAAGTGGGAAGGCGTGCTGAGCAGCGCAGACCTTGCCAAGGATACACCCTATAACACCAGAAGAAATCCCGGTTTGCCCGCAGGCCCTATCAGCAATCCGGGTCTGGACAGCATCCGTGCTGCCCTGTTCCCCAGAAACACCGAATACTATTTCTATGTGCTGACGCCCGACGGCTTCCATCATTTCTCGGAGACCTATTATGAGCATCAGGACTATATTGAGGAGATGCAGAGGATTGGCAACTAGACCGGAACTGCTTTCGCCTGCCGGTGATATGGAACGGCTCAATATGGCGCTGACCTTCGGCGCCAATGCCGTCTACCTTTCCGGCACCCGCTACGGGATGCGCGGCGGCTGCGCGAATTTTGATGAAGAGGCTCTGCGCAAGGCGGTAACGCTTTGCCATGAGAAGGATGTCCGTGTCCATGTCACGGTGAACACCCTGCCGCGGGATGACGAAATGGTCACCATGCCGGCATATCTGGAACTGCTGAACGACATCGGCGCCGATGCGCTGATCGTGGCGGATCTGGGTGTGTTCAACATGGGCAAGCGCTACGCGCCCGACTGCGAGCTGCACGTCAGCACACAGACCGGCATCGTCAACAGCGCCACGGCGGAAGGCTGGTTCGACATGGGTGCCAAGCGCGTGGTGCTGGCCAGAGAAATGTCCATGGACGAGATCGCCCGTCTGCGGCAGAATACGCCGAAAGAAATGGAGATCGAGACCTTTATCCATGGCTCCATGTGCGTCAGCTTCTCCGGCAGATGCCTGCTCAGCAATTATATGACCGGCCGTGACGGCAACCGCGGTGTCTGTGCCCAGCCCTGCCGCTGGAAGTACGCGCTGATGGAAGAGAAGCGGCCCGGCGAATATTTCCCCATCTTCGAAACGGAGCAGGGGACTTACATCATGAATTCCAAAGATCTCTGCATGATCGATCATGTGAAGGAATTGATGGATGTGGGTGTGGATGCGCTGAAGATCGAGGGCAGAAACAAGTCCTCCTACTATACCGCCATCGTCACCAATGCCTACCAGCATGCCATTACCGCCGCTATGGAGGGAAGGGAGCTGGAAGAGGTTTGGCGCAATGAGGTGGAAAAGGTCAGCCACCGCAATTATTACACCGGCTTCTATTACGGCATTCCCGGCGACAGCCAGTTTTATCAGGAAAGCCGCTACATCCGCGGCTGGCAGATCTCTGCTTTTGTGGTATCCTGCGATGCGCAGGGCAATGCAGTGCTGACCCAGCGCAATCGTTTCTGTGTGGGTGATGAGCTGGAACTGGTGGTTCCCGACCGTGAACCTATGGCCTTCCGCGTGGAAGCTATGCAGAACGGAGAAGGGGAGTTCATCGAAGCCTGTCCCCATGCCCAGCAGGAGGTGCGGCTGAAGCTGCCCTGCGTTGCGCCGCCCCATTCCATTCTCCGCAGAAAAACAGGCAGTTGACAGATGCCCTGGCAGAATGTAAAATAGTTCTGTTTTGCGAAGATAATTCCGCGAACCACGCGGAAACCAAAGAGATTTGATAGGAGATATATAAGAATGAAGCATTATGGACTGAATGAACTGCGCGAGATGTTTCTGTCCTACTTTGAAAGCAAGGGCCATCTGCGTCTTCCCAGCTTTCCTCTGATCCCTCAGAACGATGCATCCCTGCTGCTGATCAACTCCGGCATGGCTCCCATGAAGCCCTACTTCAAGGGTGAAGTGGAACCGCCCCGCCGCAGAGTCTGCACCTGCCAGAAGTGCATCCGTACCGGTGATATTGAAAACATCGGCAAGACGGCCCGTCACGGTACCTTCTTCGAGATGCTGGGCAACTTCTCCTTCGGCGATTATTTCAAGAAGGAAGCCATTGCTATGTCCTGGGAATTCCTCACCGAGGTCGTAGGCCTGGATGCCGACCGCCTCTATCCCTCCATCTATGAAAACGATGAAGAAGCTTTCGAAATCTGGAACAAGGATATCGGCATCGCCCCCGAGCGTATTTTCCGTTTCGGCAAGGCCGATAACTTCTGGGAGCACGGCTCCGGCCCCTGCGGTCCCTGCTCCGAGATCTATTTTGACCGCGGCGAAAAGTACGGCTGCGGCAAGCCCGACTGCACCGTGGGCTGCGACTGCGACCGCTACTTCGATGTGTGGAACAACGTCTTCTCCCAGTTCGACAGCGACGGCGCCGGCACCTACACCGAGCTGAAGCAGAAGAACATCG
>JAFSHY010000047.1 GCA_017440065.1 Oscillospiraceae bacterium
GATGATGTCGATCTGGCAGCAGGTAGGGGTCAGCGAATAGAAGTCGAAATCGTGAATGTGAATATCGCCCTCACGGTAGGCCTTGGCATGCTCGGGACGGAGCAGATACAACTCGTTGTAGGCCTTGGCGCCGGCAGCGCCGATCTGCAGCATGCTGCCCATGGCGGTATTGCCGTCGATATTGGCGTTATCGCGCTTCATATCGCTGATACGGGCATCGATGTTGGTGATCTCATCGATGGTTCTCATCAGAGAGGTATTGGCCTCTCTGGCGCGGGTACGGGTGGCACGGTAGAGAATGTAAGCCTTGGCAGCCTTATTGAATCCGTGGTTCATGAGCTGCTGCTCTACGGTATCCTGAATGGCTTCGATGCCGGGCGTATCATTGGGGAAATTACGCTCCAGCGTTCTCTGCACATCATTGGCAACTCTGGCGGCATCGGCGGCATTGCCGTCGCCGGCGGCTTCCAGCGCCCGCAGGATGGCGGCCGCGATCTTATTCTGATCGTAAAGGACAACGCGTCCGTCACGTTTGGTGATACTCTGGATCATGTGTTTTCTCCTGTTTTCTTTCACGATTTACAGCACAATATATTGTGTTACTATTAAGCGTTTGCCACTATATTTTGGCATATGGAAGGCTTTTTGTCAATAACTATTCTCGATTTTGACAAACCCGCCAAAATAAGATACCTTATGGAAACCAAACTTCTGCACGCGAAAGTCTTATGTCAATCCTGCCTTCTTTTTCCTTTTTCCCGAAAGAGTTGCCAAAAACGGCAGGATCCGTGCTATAATGGACAAAAACCACCGTACAGGAGGAACCGCAAATGGACATTCGTAAAATTGACCGGATTCTGCAGGAGACCGCCTACGTCCGCACCGGCGGCAGCAAGGAAGAACGCCGCTGCGCGGAGTATCTGCAGGCGCAGTGCGCGGAGCTGGGTCTTGCTGCCCGCATCGAGGAATTTGAGGTGGACGCCTTTGATCTGCACGGCGCCGAATTACTGGCCGACGGTCGCCCCGTTCCCTGCAAGGGCTACTACGGCTGCGGCAGCGCCGAGGTGGAAGCGCCCCTTTACTACCTGCGCAACGAGGATTCTTACTCCCTACAGCAGTGCCGCGGCAAGGTCGTGCTCTGCGAGGGCCATATGAAATACTGGATCTACCGCGACCTGCTGGAGCACGGCGCGCTGGGCTTCATCACCTATGACGGCAATGCCAACTATGCCGACGAGGACATCGACCAGCGGGAGCTGCGTTCCTATGTCCACAAGGGCGACCGTCTGCCCGGTGTCAACATTAACGCGAAGCAGGCCATCGCCATGATCCGCGACGGCGCCCAGACCGTAAAGCTCTGTGTTTCGCAGGGCGAGGAGACTAAGGCCAATTCCTGCAATGTGATCCTCGACCTGCCGGGCGAGGTGGACGAGACCATCGTGCTGACCGCCCACTACGATTCCACTTCCCTCTCCACCGGCTCCTATGACAACATGTCCGGCAGCATCGGCCTGCTGGCTATGGCGGAGCATTTCTCCAAAGTGCCCCACCGCTTCGGGCTGCGCTTCATCTGGTGCGGCTCGGAGGAACGCGGCCTGCTGGGCGCCAAGGCCTACACAGAAGCCCACGCGGACGAGCTTGAAAAGATCGTCCTCAATGTGAACCTCGATATGATCGGCAGCATCATGGGTCAGTTCCTCGCCTGCTGCTCCGCAGAGGAGAAGCTGGTGCATTACATCTCCTACTTTGCCGCCATGGAGGGCTTCGGCATCCGCGCCTATCAGGACGTCTACTCCAGCGACTCCACGCCCTTTGCCGACAAGGGCGTTCCCGCCCTCTCCTTCGCCCGCATCGCGCCCAACAATACCGCCACCATCCACAACCGCTATGACACCCCCGCCGTCATGAGCGCCGTTCAGACGGAGCGGGACATCGCGTTCATCACCGCCTTTGTGGCCGCCATGGCCAACGCGAAGTGCTGCCCCGTGGCGCGGGAGATCCCCGAAGCCGTGAAGGAAAAGCTGGATATCTACAACTTCCGCAAGCGTCCCAAGAAATAATACCCCACAGAAAATGCCCCCGAACAGAACACTGTTCGGGGGCTTTTTTCAGGAAACAGGGAATACGGGCAGGGACGATCGCAGACACAACGTAAGACCCGGTCATCCTGAGCGAAGCGAAGGATCTCCGTCATCTCTTATTTAGCCGGTCGGTTCTTTCTCATAGCGGAGATAGACATCAAAGCCGCTATGCACGCCCGATACATTCTGCCATGTGGTCGCCACCAGCACGATCTCCGGCTTCGCGGGGTTCACATAGATCTCCTCTTCGCCCGTGTTGCTGGAAAGGCTGCCCGTCGGCCAGATATCCCAACCTACAAATTCCGCACAGCCGCGGGACACAAAGCCCTCCGGCGCATCTCCCTCCATACGAATGCCGTACGTCGTTTCGATGCGGTCATAGAATTCCGCATCCACCGCGTTCCAGCCGTTCCACATAGAGGTATAGAGCTGCCCGTCCACGCAGACGAAGTCCTTGCCGCGCATCTCTTCCGAAACGAAGCGCAGATAGGCCATATGCCACTCCGTCGGGATCACGCAGCCGATGCTGTCCACCTCGCCCCGGTTGTTCGTTTCGGAATAGACATAGACCAGCTGCGGGTGTTCCTCGCTCGTATAATAGCTGCAGCCGTCAAAGTCGCCGCCCTCCAGCACGCCGCCGAACGCAAAGCCCTCGGGGCAATCGTCATAGGAGGAAAGGTGGCTGGAGGTCAGATAGACCTTGCCGTCCACCGTCACATGAGGCATCATAGCATAGCCCTCGCCCGGTTCTTCCGCAGTCGGCTCGTCCTCCATCGGTGCTTCCGCGGGCACATCCTCCATGGGCGCTGCTGCGGCAGGCGCATCCGCCGCCATAGGCGGCTCTGCCTTCGTGGCGCCCTTGGGCAGGAAGGCGGGCAGCACCGAACCAACCGCCAGTACCAGCGCAAGGCAGGCAGCCATGGCCAGCAGCGGTTTCCACAGGATTCTCTTTTTCCGTTTGGGAGGCAGGGCCTCCCGCACCAGATTTTCCCGCACTTCACCGAGAAGCTCTGCCAGTCGTACTTCTTTCACAGAACGATCCCCTCCTCCTCCAGCATTCTGCGCAGGCTGCTCCGCAGACGCAGCAGCGTCATCTTCACATTGCTCTCCGTCATGCCGTAATCCCGCGCGATCTCGCGGATGCTGCCGAAGAACCAATACCTTCTGAGGAACAGGATGCGCTGCTCCCGTTCCAGCCCTTCCAGAAATCGGTTCAGCGTATCCGCGATGACCACGGATTCCGTGGGATCGGCAGACGCGGGCCCGTCGGGGATGCAGCCCTGCAGCTCCTCCAGCGGCAGCGGCTCCGCCGCCCGCTTTTCCGCGTGGTTTCTGCGCCAGCGGTCCAGCGAGAGATTCCGCGTGATCTTGCCGAAAAACACGGCAAGACGGGAAGGCCGCTGCGGCGGCATGGCATTCCATGCCCGCAGCCAGGTATCGCTGACGCATTCCTCCCGATCCTCACGGCTCTGCAGGATGCCCGCTGCGATGCTGCCGCAGTAAGCGCCGTACTTTTCCGCCGAACGCGCAATGGCCTCCTCGTTCCTCGCCCAGTACAGGGCCACGATCTTTTCATCCTCCATCGGCCCACCTCCTTTCCTGTCATCACGCAAAACAGGCTCGCTCCGTCACAGAGTTCAACAAAAAAGGCCTCCCGCGGGAGGTCTTTTTCTTATGTCAGATAAGCTTCCGCCTTTTCGATGGCGGGGGTGATGACCTTGCGCAGCATGGTCTTCATCTCTTCGGCAGACACCCAGCGGTAGCCGCAGATCTCGGCCGCCTGCAAATTGGGTTCTTCCTTCATTTCCGCAAGGAACAGCACCACACGTTTTCTCGTTCTGGGAGAAACGGCATATTCCACGGTTTCGCAGAAACCTTCCCGCAGCGTGACGCAGCCGCCGGTTTCCTCCCGCACCTCGCGGACGGCAGCCTCGGCTTCCGATTCGCCGACCTCCATATGCCCCTTGGCAAAGCTCCATGTTCTGGATTTTTTCTGCAGCAGCATCAGATACTCGGGCTTTCCCTCCCGCATCCGATAGAGAATGGCGCCGCAGGATTTTCGCAGCAGTGTGTCGATGGAGATCTCGTGATCCCGCTCCAGCGCACCGACCGCAGCCTCGATCTCCGCCTGATGGAGCATGACCCCCTTGGGCGCCGCCACGAGCATATCCTCCGTATCGTCCCGGCGGTGGATCACGCCGACGATCCAGCCTTCAAACCGATCTCCTTCGGGGCAACCGCCCAGCACATAGACCCGCTGCTCCGTTCCTTCCAGCAGACCGGAGCATACAGGCTCCCGCCGGTCCGTCAGCACCACGGCATCCTTGCCGAGGTACGACCAGATCCGCGCCCAGCGCAGCGTCTTGCGGATAAAGTCTTCTTTGCCGGCGGTGTACGCCTTACGGTCACTGCGGAACTGCTCCAGCAGCTGCAGCTTGACCCGCTCATAGCCCTCGGCCGCGGCGGCGCTGGCATTGAGATAATCGCGGAAGGCCAGATAGTTGAGCCAGCGTTCTCCGCCGGCCTGTACCACATGGATATGGTGGGTGCGCGTGTCCTTTTCCGCATCGCCGCAGATCAGCAGGAAGCCTTCTTCCTCCTGCTGTGCGTACCGAAAGCCGGCCTGTTCCAGCTGCGGCAGCAAAGCCTCCGCTGCGGAAAGGTCGTGTACGGCCACCGCGATATCGAGGATCGGCTTGGCCTTGATCCTGCGGATGGCGGTGCTGCCCACGTGCTGAATGTCCTCCGCTACGCCGCCGAACAGCGCACGGAGCTGGATGATGGTCTGCTCCGCGAGTTCTTCCCAACGGCGCTCGTGCGCCAGCAGTTCCACAGTTCCGCGCTTCAGGCCTGTCATCGCTCCACCTCCGTCACACTTTTTTTCATTCTACCATTCTCTGTCAAAAAACGGAACAGCCAAAACGCAAAAAATCAAAAATAATTCCTCTGCCGCAAGGGCAGAGGAACGCACTTATTCCGCAAGCCAATTTTCGCCCGTGGCATAGTCGATCTCCACGCCGGGCTGCACATTATAGCAGTAGACATTGTAGCAGACGCCTTCGCCGCCGTCCTCCACGGACCAGGCTTCCATCTGCACACCCGATGCCACCAGATCCTCGCCGTTAAAAATGGGCGTGACGCGGTAAAGGACATGGTTGCCCGTTTCCTTGACATAGTCCGCCACGATGTTCTCAAAGGGCAGCATGCCCTGCACATTCATATAGCGGGTTCCCGTGATCAGATTCAGCCAGTTGGCGTCCTCGCCCGTCAGTTGATGGGCGATCAGATGGCAGCGGTTATAGAGGGCTTCGCCGTCCACAAAGTCATACATATTCTGCACCCAGCCCGTGGGCTTGACACGGCTGATGGAGCCGCGCTCCTCCGTGGGCATGATATCCCTGCCGACGCAGGCCATCGCGGCGCCGCAGCGGCCCAGCTCATCCAGCTCCGCATAGCTTTCAAAGGATTCCGCGGTTTTTTCTGACTCGGTGAAGGCAGGCTGATTGTCATGGATCACCACATAGGGATCGCCCGAAAAGGCTGGGATGGACGCCAGATCCGCCGCATAGACGGAAGTCTGCGGCATTTCCGTTTTGGGCGCGGAAGGCTCCGCGGGCCCGATAAAATAATAGATCAGACCCAGCACAACGGCGATGACAGCCGTCAGGGTCGAGGTCAGTTTTTTGCTACCTTTCCGCATGGGGTTTCCTCCAAATTTCTCTTGTAATGCGTTCATGGGAATAGCCCGCAAATTCGGTGCGTTCGATCAGCACCATGCCGCGCTCCTGCGGCAGAAACCGCAGCCGGCGGTCGGCAGGATACCGCCTGTTCCAGCGGTAGATGACCAGTTCGTCAAGGTCTGCCTGCGCCAGATCGTCCGTTTCCACAAAGTACGCGCCTTCCTCCCGCAGCAGAGCATCGCAGATCTCCGCCGCATCGGGCCATTCTTCAAACAGACGCGCCGTTTTGGGCAGCATCTTCAGCCTGCCGCAGAGGCGAACGGCATCCGCGCAGAGCAGGCGGTCACGGCTCTGCCGTCTTCCGCCGAAGGAGATCCCGTTCTGCTCGTCCACACAGATCAATGCCGTCATGGCGTACCTCCGCTCTTATGCTCCTACTTTATCCCAGCGCACCGGATCCTGTCAAGGCTTCTGTGCTGCCGCCGGTTTCCGGTCTTCCCGACGCGGAAAGCCGATCGATTTCGTGGATTTCCGTCCCGCATACGCAGGTTGCCATGGACAGCCTGCGCCTTTTTGTATATAATAATATAAGTTATGAAAGAATGCAATGACGCACGACAGATCAAAAGGAGCATTTCCATGGAACAGAACAAACGCAATACATCCGCCAATTCCACCACCGTGTTCATCCGCGTGATCGCGGCAGGCTTCGTCTTTTACTCCCTGTGGGAGATCGTTTCCGCCTTCCTCAAGGGCGGCGAGGACGCCCCCTCTCTGACCCTTCTGCTGCTTGCCATCGCCGTGCTGGGCGGCGGCGGTGCATTCATCGCACTGATGGCGTGGAAGGAATGGAAGCGGTATCAGGCAGCCCAGAACGCGCCCGCGGAAGAGCCTGCCGAAGAGACCGCTCCGCAGCTGCCCGAAGAAGCCGAAGAGCCTGAAGAGGCCGAAGACTGAGGGCTTTGCCATGATCGCTTTTCTGACCAGCACCCCCAGCGGCGCCTACCGCCGTGAAGAGTCGTCCCCGCTGCCCGTCAATTCCGCCAACGGTCTGCTGGATCGGCTGCGCGCCTGCTGGCCGCAGGATGCCCGCATCCTCACCATTGCTGCCGACCCCGACGCGCACCGTATCAACGACAGTATTGAAACGTGGTATTACAGCCTGTTTCCTCTTTCCGGCCTTTCCTTCTCCGAAGTCCGCACCTGTGACAGCCGCGATGAAGGAGCGGTAAACGACCTTTGGCGCTACAATGTGGTGATCCTCTCCGGTGGCCATGTCCCCACGCAGAATGCGTTTTTCCACAGGATCGGTCTGCGGGAAGCGCTGCAAAGCTTTGACGGCATCCTTATCAGCATCAGCGCCGGTACCATGAACTGCGCCGACACCGTCTATGCCCAGCCGGAAATGGACGGCGAAAGCAACGATCCCGATTACTGCCGCTATCTGCAGGGTCTGGGGCTGACCGAGCGGATGATCCTGCCCCACTATCAGGCCGTTTGCAATGACCTGCTGGACGGAAGACGACTCTTCGAGGACATCACCTACGAAGACAGCTACGGCCACGAGTTTTTCGCCCTGCCCGACGGCAGCTATCTGCTGCTGGAGGACGGCAAAGAAACGATCTGCGGTGAATGCATTCTGATCCGCGACGGCAGAGCAGAGCAGATCTGCAGCGACGGCGAAACGCTGCGGCTGCGCTGACGCGCATGAGAGCCGCGTTTTCGGGCATCCTTCCGCCATATTCTCTGAACGAGGTGTTCCATGAACCGGATTTCTGACTTTTTTACAAACCCCTATCTGATCACCGGCATCAGCTCCTGGTTTGCCGCACAGGTCATCAAGACCGTGATCTTCGCCATCGTCCACCGCAAGCTGGATCTTTCCCGCATGGTCGGTGACGGCGGCATGCCCAGCGCCCACTCCGCCACCGTGACCTCCGTGGCCGTGATGTGCGGTCTGCTGAATGGCACAGGCTCCGTGGAATTCGCCCTGGCCTTCATCCTTGCCATTATCGTCTGTCACGATGCTTCCGGTGTCCGCCACGAAACGGGAAAACAGGCCATCGTGATCAACGAGCTGGTGGAGACCTTCCGCGTATCGCTGGACAAAGAACTGCAGGAGATCCGCCTCAAGGAATTCGTGGGTCATACCCCGCTGCAGGTCATCGCCGGCATCCTCACCGGTATCGGCAATGCCCTTCTGATGTATGCCCTTTTCTTCTCGTAAGCGGAGCGAATCATAGGTTTTCCGCGGGAGCGCAGCTGCGCTCCCGTGCAGAAAAGCCTTGCATTCCCCCTTCCCTCTGTGTATAATATTCCGGTATCCGGGCTTAGCGAAGTTTGGTATCGCGCCTGCTTTGGGAGCAGGAGACCGTGGGTTCGAGTCCCGCAGCCCGGACCAAAGAACCGCAGATCACTTTTTGTGATCCGCGGTTCTTTCTTTTGGGATGCGGCTCATCCACGGTCTCCTGCGAACAAAGCAGGTTTCCTGCTTTGGGCAAAAAGCAGCCTGCGCTGCCGGTGGCAGATGAAGCAGGGTGCTTTTTGGCGCAGCGGTCGAAAAAATTGAGGTGCAGCGTAAGCCCGATGATTTTTTCGGGCACCGCAAGCCGCAGGCTTGGCATATCATCACGCGCCAGCGTGTATATCATCGCCGTAGGCGCATATCATCAGCCGAAGGCTGTATTACCTGCGGCTTGATGAGATGCAACACTGCGTGTTGATGATATGCAATTCCTGCGGAATAGATGATATACAAGGCTTCGCCTTGATGTATTTGCGAAAAAGTAGTA